>NZ_QTWS01000017.1 GCF_003461245.1 Blautia sp. AF19-10LB | reverse complement strand
TTGCGCATTTACAGGTTTTCATATAATTTATTTGAAGTAGCACAATAGGTTAAATTATACTCTCTATATTACTTTATGCTGCAGCCATTTGCGACTGTGGAATCTCCAGGTAAAAATAATACTGCGGACAGTCCAGTCTGCGAACATTCCGATCCAGACGCCCATCGGACCAAAACCCATGACTCTGATCAGAAATACACAGAGGCAGAATCTGCATGCCCACATCGTACAGCAGGATGTGATCATGGAAAATTTCACATCTCCTGCCGCACGGAGCCCATACCCCGGAACAAATGCCATGGTCCATACAAGCGGTTTCATGATCGTGATCCACATCACCATATGGAAACACATATCTGCACTTTCTTTTTCCATGCCTCCAAGGATCGTGACTGGTTTTGTCAGTGCAAATACGATCAGGCAGCTTGTCAGTACTACGATTTCTGCAATTACGCAGAGCTTCTTTATGTAGTAGACTGCCTCGTCTTTTCTTCCTGCGCCGAGACACTGACCGACAATCGTCATCAGACCTACCCCCACACCGATTGCTGCGATACCATTCAGGTTTTCCAGAATGTTCGTCATCGCCTGTGCTGCGATCGCCGCAGTTCCAAGAGTAGAAACCGTAGACTGGATTGCCAGTTTGCCGAGCTGGAACATACTGTTTTCGACACCAGATGGAATTCCGATTCCGAGGATTCTTTTTATCATGGACCAGTTCGGACGGATCTTGAAATAATCACGTACTACGATCTCCTGACCTTCCCTTTCTTTTCGAAGCTGGATCAGTACTACTACCGCACAGAAAATACGGGAGATCAGTGTAGAAAGTGCCGCACCTGCTACTCCCATGTGGAAAACCCAGATCATAATGGCATTTCCGGCGATATTCATCACATTGGAGATCATGGAAATGGTCATAGGACCTCTGGTATTGTCCTGCGCACGGAAAATAGATGCTGCTGAATCATACGCCGCGATAAACGGGAAGGACAGGGCTGTATAAAAGAAATAAACTTCTGATGCCCTCATAACTTCCGCTTCGACTGAGCCAAAGATCAGTCTCAGAAGTGGTTTCTGGAAAACAAGGCAGATCAGACTCACCGCTACTGAAATGGCTGTGATGATAAACAACACCTGTCTTGCAGATTCATTTGCTTTTTCTTTGTTTCTCTGCCCGATATACTGTGCACAGACGATCGCACCGCCTGCTGCCAGTGCGGAAAATGCCTGAATGACGAGCACATTGATGGAATCCACCAGCGATACCGCCGAGATTGCCGCCGAACCGACATTACTCACCATCATGGTATCCGCAGTTCCCATGATCGAGTTCAACAACTGTTCCAGCACGACCGGAATAAGTAGATTCCGGATCATGCGATTCGTGAACATATGCTGTTGCTGTTCCATTTTTCCACCTCAACTTCCCCATAAAACAATTTGTAAAAATTACCGGCGGTCATGCCGCCTCTGACATTATGTTCCTGTGACATGCTCCCACCACTTAAATCTTACAGATTTTGAAGTGGAGGCTTCCTGCTCGATCACCCTTCAGGGCAAAGCTAAAACAGGCTATCCCCGCGTGTCCCGCGGTTCTTTTTTATCTGGTTACAGATTTTTCTATGTGCCGCTACGCACACTTTTTATATATCTTTTTTCCTTCTTCCAGGATATTGACAGCTGCATTCACATCCCGGTCCATCCGGTTTCCACATTCACATATGTATGTCCGTTCTGACAAAACCAGTTCTTTCTTCTTATTCCCACATACGCTGCATATCTTACTGGATGCAAAATAACGGTCTACTTTTATAAGATATTTCCCACGTTCTTCCAGCTTATATCCAAGCATCGAAAGGAACTGCCCATATCCGTTATCCTGTATCCTTTTTCCAAAGTGCAGACCTCCGGCTATCCCTTTCAGGTTCAGATCTTCCACACATACCGCATCATACTTCTCCGCAAGGTCATGACTGAGCTTATGATGGAAATCTTTCCTCTGGTTCTTTATCCTTTCATGACATAATGCAACCCTTTTCCTCTGTTTTTGATAGTTCCTGCTGCCCTTTTCGCATCTGGAAAGTTTCCTCTGTTCCCGGGCAAGCTTTTTCTCAGCACTCCGGTAGAACATCGGATATCCAGCTCTTTCACCGGTAGAAAACACACACAGCCCATGCATGGCAAAATCAATCCCCAGAAATTTTTCTGCCTGTCTTTTCTCCGCTGTTTGGTTTTCACAGTCGAACAACAGACTTGCAAAATATTTTCCGGTTGGTTCCCTGCTTACAGTCACTGATTTTAGTTTCCACCCTTCCGGTATCGAACGGTGAAGTTTTATTTTTATGGGTGTCATCTTTGGTAGTTTCAGAGACTTTTCCTGCAGGCAGATATTTCCATTTATCATATTTATTGTATAAGATTTCCGGGAATTTTTTTGATTTGTAATTTGGGAATCCCACTTTCGGTTCCCGAAAAAATTTCCGGAAGGCTCCTTCCAGGTTCCTCTGCACATTTGCCAGTGCAAGAGAATCTGCTTCTTTCAGCCATGGATATTCTTTTTTATATCCGGCCGGTGTATTTTTCAGCATCTTTTTTTCTTTCTGGTAATAACTGATCTTATCCGCAAGCATCTGATTATAAAGGAAACGGCAGCAGCCGATTGTTTTCTCTATCTGAGATATCTGTTCTTTATTTGGATAGATTCTTATTTTTACTACCCGGTTTATTTTTCTCACCCTGACTTTCTATATACTGACGGATTGATTTTATTTCTACGAACATATTGTTCTTTTTTATTATAATATATTTGTTTTATAGGAACAAGTGTTTTTATGAATTATTCGAGCAGATATGCTCAAAGGGTTACTGTTCACTCCGTTCACAGTAACTTGGTCAAAATCCATTCCAAATCACCTTCGGTGATGGGATTTTGCCATATTCATGGCAAAACACCTCGCGGGATACTACCTGTAACGCAAATAACGTTTTTTTAACATATTATGACATATTACGGGAGCAGTTCATATGCAATGCGCGGGCTTCCATCCCGGACATGCACGATGCCGCAGCTTACGAAACCGTATTTTTCCAGTACGTGCTGCATTACTTTGTTATCCTTATGTGTGTCGATCCGAAGATGTGGTACCTGTGCGCTACAGTAATCCATGACATGACCGATGACACCCTGCACGGTTCCGTCGCTGGCTACCCGATGCACGGCAGCATAAGGTTCCTCTGACTTCCAGTTTCCTTCTTCTATCTCCAGATAGGTCGGATCTTCTCCTATAATAAAGGCAAATACTGCATGAATACTCGCTTCCTCCAGTACATACAGATTTCCCTGGCGGATATCTTCCTCGATCAGAGCTTCCGGTTCGTCACCTTTACCCCACTGTGAATGGTTACCGTTTTTTCTCATAAACTGTCTTGCCATCTCGTAGATCTCCCGGATTCTCGGAAGATCCTGCGGTGTGGCTTTTCTTATTGTACAGGACATGCATTTTTCCTCACTCTCTGTAAATTATAATAGTTTCTTATAATACTCCCTGTTCCTGCATCTCTCTGGAGACATTCACATATCTTTTGCTATTTTCAAGGTTTCTCAATTTTTCTTCCCAGGCAAGATTTCGTTTAATTTTTGCCGGACTGCCCATCACAAGGGAGCCATCCGGTATCACGGTATTCTTTGTCACAAGGCTTCCGGCTCCAATGATACAGTCGTTTCCGATCTTTGCACCATCAAGGATCACTGCCCCCATCCCGATCAGGCTTCTGTCTCCGATCGTACAGCCATGGATCACTGCATTGTGCCCTACAGTGACATTATTTCCAATATGAACCGGCATGTTACGGCTTACATGAATTGTACAATTCTCCTGAATATTCGACTCATCTCCAATCACAACCGGAGCCTCGTCGCCACGGATCACCGCAAAATAAAACACACAGCTGTCTCTCCCAATCGTCACATCCCCTGCGAGCACAGACTGCTTTGAAATTCTCGCATCTTCTGATATTTTTACACTTCTATAATTCATTGTATCTTCCTCTGACTTCTGCAATTCTGCCAATATGTTTTTAGTGTAGCAAACCCTGCTTTTGCTGTCAATCATTGAACACACTCACGTTGCTTACTTGAGATACAATAAAAGTGCCATACGATTTTCTACTGCTCTGTATGACACTTACTTATAATTGCTATATTCTATATTCTCTATTTTAATATGTAAAAATGCAAGAACAAGCCTGAGGCTATCTGCCATAATATGATAGATAGCCTCAGGCTTCATTAACATCAGTATCCTTCTCTTCGCCTTTCCTTCCGTAGTGTATATCGCTTTTCTCCGCCTTCCCATTCTGCCTTTTCAGACTCTGTCTCTACGATAAGACCCGGTACGTCCACTTTGTTGTCGTCCTCATCCAATGCCACCATAACTTCATAAGCTCTGTTAATCATCCTGCGTGTTCCATCCGACTCCTCCACATAAGTATCAATTCGTACTTCCATAGAGGTCCTGCCTACATAGGTCAGTTTTCCGATCAGCACAACCACATCTCCCAGATAAGCACCTGCTTTAAAATTCAGGTTATCTACACAGGCTGTTGTAACAATCGTACCGGCATGACGGCGAGCTACAATCCCCGCCATCTCATCAATCCACTGCATCAGCACTCCACCAAAGAGACGTCCATAACAGTTGATATGTTTATTCATGATCAGAAATGTATTCTCCGTACGGGAATCCTCTACCCGTTTCATTCTATGCACTTATTTCCACCACTTTCCATATAGAATTTGCAAACTGCCGCCAGTGAATCTCTCCAACTGGCAAACTTTTCAAATCTCAGAACATTCACAGGTTGTTTTTCTTACAATCAAAGTTGGCTCCATAATAATACGCTCTGTTTTCGCATCTTTGTCATTTAACTGTTTCAACATCAAATGTGCTGCTTTTTCACCCATTTCATCTACATGCTGGCTTATCGTCGTCAGTTCGATACCATACATTGACGCCATTGCAATATCATCAAAACTTATGATTGACAACTCTTCAGGAATACGGATTCCCGCTTTCCTGCAGCCATCCATAAAACCGATTGCAGTCATATCGTTTACCACAACCATCGCACTTGGACGCTCTTTTATTTCTAAAAATTGCTGTGCCAGCGCCCGTCCTGTTTCTAATTTCAGATCGCTCTCAAACACACATTTCTCATCAAAAGAAAAGCCATAATTCTCAAGTACCTGTCGGTAACCTGCAAAGCGCTGACTGGATGCAGAAGATACCCCCGGTCCTTTGATAAAGCCTATGTGACGGTGTCCCAGTTCAATCAGATGCATAGTTGCCTGATATCCTGCCTGAAAATTATCAATTAACACCGAATCTCCTGTATAATATGGTAGAATACGATTAACAAGCACCTTTGGCATTTCCATATTTTTCAGTCTCTCTTCTATTGCTTTTTCCTGTGCCGTTATCAAAATCAAACCTGCAAAATTAAATTGCTCTGTTAATTTCAAAAATTCCAGTTCTCTATCAATGTTATATTCACTGTTCAGAACCATTACCATATAACCATTGTCGTTAAGAATCCTCTGAATATTAAATGTCAAATCTGCATAAAACGGATTTCGAATATCTCCCAGTATCAATGCCACTATGTTCATCCGTCCCTTACTTAAACTCTGGGCTATCGTATTTGGCTGATATCCTATTTCATTGATAAAGTCCATCACTTTTTTACGAAGTTCCGGACCGACACCTTCATTTCCATTGATTACGCGAGAAACTGTTGATTTTGAAACGCCTAACATCTCTGCAACATCTGAAATGCCATACTTTCCATTCTTCATGCATTTTCTCCTTTTCTCTTCAATTTTACATCATGCACTTTCTTTTCGCAATAGATATTCTGGTAATAATATTTATCATTACTGTCGAAGCTTAGGTGCTCTGCTGTTCATCATCAGAATCACGATCAGAATAATTCCCTGGATCAGAGATCTTAATCCTGCGGCCATATTTAATGCCTGAAGAATATTTGTAATAAGTACCAGCACCAAAGCACCAAGAGCACCTCCAATGAATGTACCTTTTCCACCTGTCAGTTTGGTTCCACCAATAACTACTGCTGCAACAGAAAGCATTGTATAGCTGCTTGCCATATTCATCTGTGCCGTTCCTGCATATCCAACCAGCATAAGCCCTGCAAATCCCGCCATAGCTCCACCAAACACATACGCCAGGATAATTATCTTTTTACTGTTGATACCACAGAGATTTGCCGCATTTCTATTATTACCTGCCAGAAACAGACTTCTTCCATAGCGGCTTCTTCTCAGGAACAGAACTTCCAGTAAGATCAAAACAATGAGCACTACTGTTGGCAGGATTCTCAGTGGACCTACTAATGTTTTTGAGATTCCCTGTAATTCCTTTCCTACCATAACAGATGGCTGCCCTTTTGTAACCATGATTGAAAAGCCATCTACAACATTTGACATAATCAGCGTCATAACCAGCGGAACAACCTTTAACATTTGAACTCCGGTGCCATTAATTGCGCCGACAACAGCTCCCATAAGCATAACAGCAGGAATCATTAAAATAAATGAGGCTACGCCAGATCCTACATTTATCATTGGACCAAAGAGAGCTGTCATAGACATGATTGCACCAACAGACATGTCAAGCCCACTGTCACCTGATATGATTACCGCTGCCTGGCCAATTGACGCAAGTGTAAGAATTGACGTTGTCATCAAAATACTTGAAATATTATTCATAGACAGAAAACCTTTGCTCAGACACTGTCCAAGAATTAAAAGAGCAACCGTTCCTATAATTGCCGGAAGATATGGATTGTTAAGCTTTTTCAGTGTTTTCATCTCTTTCCTCCTATAGCTCTCTTTATTTTTGTTTTGATTTCTTTATCTGATGCTGCAATAGACACTGTAACTCCAATCAGCAGGATCAGTCCCTGTATAAAGCTCTGTACTATAGAACTTAAATTTGCAGATACGACAATAGAAATCAGAATACTCAGGAAAGAGGCGCCGAAAATACCACTCCATATTCCTCCGATTCCTCCATTCAGAGAAACACCGCCGATAACTGCCGCTGCGATAGAATTCATACTCATGGCAGATCCTACTGTCGGACTTCCGGCACATATATTGGCACTTATACAAATACCGGCAACTCCTGCCGCCAGACCGGCAAATGTATGCACAAAAAATCTTAACGCAGCAACATTTATTCCTGATGCATACGCCTTCTTTACATCTTTACCCAACGCATAAATATGCAATCCCACAGGTAATTTCATTACAAATATCCATATAAGTACAAGAATGGCTATCAATACTACCGGCGTCGGAATAATACCAAACATATTTCCCAGATACCAGTCACCAAAAGTGAAATCAATATAGCCACCAGGATATGGCAAAATCCATAATGCAATTCCTGCAAATGCAATTGATGTTGCAAATGTTGCCAGCAGCGGATTAACTCTCATGATGCCTACAACAAAACCATTGAACATTCCACACAGAACTGCAGTCAACAGCCCCAGCAATGCAGCCTGCGGTACAGAAAATCCTTTCTCAAAAGCAGTAACAATAACCACATTTACCAGCGACACGATCGAACCAAGAGAAATATCAGTACCTGCAACAAGAATCGTAGCAGTTACACCGATTGCCACACAAATCGCACCTGCATTAGTGGAAATGAAGGATCGAAAAAAAGATACACTCAGTCCACCTGTCATTACTCCATTAATCCCAAGAAATATTACAAACAATAATAATGCCGGAAATGCATTCCATGACATCAGTTTCTTTACTTTGTTCATCTGATTTTATCCTCCTTTCAATTATGCCTGCATTTGTTTTTCTTCAATCGGCATAGATGCCGCCGAAATGTTCTCTCTTGTAATAGCATCGCCCTCAAGAATTGCAGAAATATGCCCTTCATACATAACAATAACCCTTGAACATTCTGCCATAGATGTAACATTTACCAGCTCATCATCATCACTGGAAATCATGATTACCGCATTTCCCTCTTCTGCAAGTTTCACAAACTCTTTATGAAGATCTGTTCTTGCTTTAACATCAATACCTTTTGTAGGGTCATTTGCCAGAAGAAGCCGCGGCTTTGTGCTTAACCACCGTCCTACAACAACTTTCTGCTGGTTACCACCGCTCAATGCAGTAATCAGCTGTCCCGGATTATCGTATTTAACATTAAAGCTGTCCAGAACAGACCTGGAATCACCGATTTTTTCATGCTTGACCAGTTCTTTCACTGCTGCAAGATTCTCAGCCAGATTACGCTCCTGGAATGTTCCATCCCGTTCCCTGTCGCCGGAAATAAATGCAAATCCATTTGAAACTGCCTGTCTGGAATTATGAATAGAAACCTCTTTGCCATCGATGATGATTTTTATTTCTCCCAGGTTACCATACAGCGAATTGACAAGATCGGTCTGACCATGTCCCTGCAGTCCTGCAACACCTATAATCTCTCCCTTTCTGATCTCCAGACTTTCCTCTGTTCCATAGGAAGGAATTTTTATGTGTGGTGCTTTGATCAATATATCTTTTTCACTCTTTGCCTGACGGTTTTTATGTTGTCTGCCAGTCTCTACTTTTGATCCTACCATCAGAGAAAGTAACTCACTTTCCGTTTTTTCCTGCATCGGATAAGTACCGAGGGTCTCTCCGTTTTTCATAATCGTGACACTGTCACACATAGCATATAATTCTGACATACGATGCGAAATAAATAAAACCATACATCCCTTTTTCTTCAGATCTTTTATAATATCATCAACGATTTCTACATCTTCTCTGTATAAAGCTGACGTGATCTCATCAATAATAAGAAGTTTTGGTTCCTGAACCAGTGCTTTGGCAAGTTCTACCATATACTGCTGGTTTGGTGCAAGATCTTCTACTTTTTTTGTCGCAATGTTTTCTAATTTCATCACCTTTAAAATTTCCAGCGACTTTTCTTTAATTCTTTTTTTATCTGTAAAAATGCCTTTTAAAGGTACGTCACATATGCAGATATTTTCTTCTACCGTCAGATTTCCGAACAGACTCAGTTCCTGGCTTGTCATTATTACATGATTTTTTTTCGCTTCTTTCGGTGATTTGAAATCAATCGATTGTCCGTCAAAAATAATTTCTCCGGAATTTTTACTTATCAGTCCACCCAGAGCTTTTGCCAGTGTCGACTTTCCAGATCCATTTCCACCTAAAATAGCCCTGACTTCTCCATTTTCAATTTCCATTTCAGCGTGTTTTATTGCTACAACAGCACCATATTTTTTTGATATATTTTGAAAAATAAGCCCCATATTGCCTCCTCCTGTATCCTGTCTATATTAAAAACAGGACTGGCGGAGGCATCAACTACCGCCAGTCCCTGAATACGGTTTCTTTATTTGAATAATTTGTCGACAGCTTCGTCTGACATATAACCGTCTAATGCAGCCGTATCAGCTGAATCTTTTAACAGTTCCATTGCTTCATCCAGTGAAATAGCTTCTGTATTTTCCAGTCCTTCCATCCACGTAGCGTCCGGCTGTGCTTCCTTGGTAACAACGTACGGCGGGGCTACCATGACTGTATTAATCAGATTTTCATCCATTGGATTTGCAACTAAATTAGCCTCATCGATTTCTTTTCCCTGAAGCAATCTCACAGCTACCTCAAGTGCTACAGTTGCATTACCTGGTGCATACGGAACACCAATTGTATTAAGATCTTCCATTTCTGCCCATTTTGCAAAGAAGGATTTTGTGTAATCTCCTGTCATAACCGGGATATCTTTACCGGCATTTTCATATGCTTTGATAACACCTTCTGCCATTACGTCCTGTTCAAGAATCGCATCAATACTGTCGTAGCTTGATAAAAATGTCGTCATAACGGACTGTGCATCTGTCTGTGACCAGTTTCCAGGTGCGGAAGTAAGAACATTTACATCTGGATATTCTGCCAGAATATCATCATTAGCCTGCTCACGAATAGTATCTGCCGCATTACCAGATACACCAGTAATCTTTACGATATCGCCTTTTCCTTCGATCTGTTCCATCAGCCACATTGCCTGGATCTTCTGCCATGTATAATTATCTCCACAGACACAGATCGTATCTTCATAAGCTGCCGGGTCATTTGCAATCACTACGAGAATTCCTTTTGCTTTTGCTTTCTCAACTGCGGATTTAATTGTTGTAGGAGATACCGCATCAATAAGAATTGCATCAACTCCTGAATCGATCATTGCATTTATCTGGTTCAGCTGCTCTGTTGCGTCACTGTTTGAGTTGGAGATCATATAATCAGAAATAATACCTTCTTCTTTATATTCTTCTGCCTTGTTTTCAAAATCCTCTACCATCTGTGCACGCCAGGTATTTCCCCAGTAACCATTTGACAGACCAATGTAGAATCCTTCTGTTTTCGCTTCTTTTTCTTCGTCTTTTGCATATGCACATACGCTGCTCATAGATACTGCCATTAAACCTGCCATAACGATTGCCAATGCTCTTTTTTTCATATTGTTTTCTCCTTATTATATAGTTTTGTATAGTTTTATTTTCCCCTAATAGATATTCTTATAAAACAGCTATAAACTTGTCAGAACCATCCTCAATAGCCGGTTCATGTCCTGGCAGAATATAATGTGCAAACTGTCGGATGCGTTCAAAGCTTTCATATGTTTCCGGAACCATTACCACGATATTCGGCTCCAGATTACCATTTACATTTTCTGCCACATTACAGATATCACCTGAAACACATACAACTCCGTCCTTTGTGTCAAACATTACTGACTGATGTCCTCTTGTATGTCCTGGCGTTGTAATCACTCTCAGTCCTGGCAGGATTTCTGTATCTCCCTCAAGGAAATTCCACTGGAAATAATTAACTGCATTCTTGTCGTAGCAAAGTTTATCGTAGAAAGGCGCCTCCGGCACAAGAGGATTAAATGCAGCTTCCCACTCTTTTTTCTGAACGTAGAACTTAGCATTTTTAAATTCTCTGTTACTTCCGCTATGGTCACAGTGAAGATGTGTGTTGATAACAATATCAATGTCATCAGGTTCCCATCCCATGACTCTCTTAATTGCAGCTGTTGTAACCTGATCTGGTGTCTGTTTTACTCCAGGTTCCGCTTTTCTGTATTCTTCGAGATCACGAATTCCCGTATCTACAATCACCTTATGTATTCCATCTGTCGCCCCTGCACACCAGATCGGAACTGTAATACGTTCACCTTTTCCTTTAAAATGTGTCATAGCTGAACGATCCAGATCAATACTTCCTACCTGAATAGCCCGCACTGTCCATTTTGCCATCCTAATACCTCCTTTATTTAAGATAACGTTTTCTTAGTAAGATTCCATTTTTCTAAAATTTTGTTTAGAAAACGGTTTCTTGTTTTGATAACCAGAGTATACAGTTCTATTGTTCAAAAATCAATAGTTTTTATACTTTTTTATCGTATTCGTCCTGTTTACCAAATATTTTTTGGTTATTTTGTGCATGTTTTCCATATTGACTTTCCATTATTTTTACATTATCATGTTCACATAAGCGAAACCGTTTTCTTAAAAGGAGGTTAATCAAATGCTTTCTGGAACAGACAAATGGAAAGGGTTGGTCGATTTTCAATTAGAACCATTAAATCCTGGTTCAGATATTCTATGTTATACCAGCCTTCCCACAACACTGTATGATGCTTTATGTAAGACAGCGCAGTCGTTTCCAGACAAAACAGCGATTGTAGACAATTATGACCGTTCCTGTACCTATACAGATCTGCTGGCAAAGACAGACGCTTTTGCTTCTTATCTGTACCAAAAGCAGAATATTCACAGGAATAGTCACGTTGCTCTGATGATGTATAACTGTCTGGAATTCTGTGTATCGTTTCTTGCTTTGTTAAAACTTGGCGCTGTCACTATTCCACTCCCAAGTAAATACAAAAAGCAAGAAGTATCCTCGTTAGTAGAAAAAGCTGATGTGAGCTGTATCATCTGCGATCAGGATTTCTATAAATGGTTTGAAGATTTTGAAACTCAGGGAATTCGACGCATCGCCTGTTCTGATATTGAAAAAGGCTATGGACTGGCTACTTATCATTCTCCTGAAACTGAAAGTCCGGTCTGCCATGATTCCTTTGATGACGCAATCATCATGTTCACATCGGGAACAACTTCTCAAAGCAAGGGCGTTGTGATCAAAAACTACAATATTATGAATGCAGTAGCTACTTATCAGAAAATCCTAAACATCACAGCTGACGACATTTCAGTGATTCCCATACCTATTTATCACGTTACAGGAATGGTTGCACTACTCGGTCTGTTCATACATTGCGGAGGAACCTTATATTTACACAAAATATTTAATGCCAGGCGGGTGCTTCAGTGTGTAAAAGAGCATAATATTACTTTTCTTCACGCATCACCTACAGTCTTTTCCATGCTTCTGGAAGAAAAAGATTTATTTCCATCTCTTCCGACGCTGAAACAGTTTGCATGCGGAAGCAGTAACATGCCGAAAGAAAAACTCACCGCCATACACAACTGGCTTCCTCATTCTGTTTTTCATACAGTATATGGACTGACAGAAACAACCTCTCCAGCCACTATTTTTCCTGGTGATGCGAGTACCAGTCCTTATATCGGTTCTTCCGGTTTTCCGGTTCCCGGAACTGTTTTTGAAATACGCGATGACAATGGCGCCCCACTGAAAGACGGTCAGATTGGAGAAATATGGATTCATGGCAATGTGGTACTTACTTCCTACTATAAAACAGATACTCCTTCCCTGAAGGATGGATGGCTTGGAACCGGAGATCTAGGATATTTTAATGAAAAAGGTTATCTGTTCGTAGTGGATCGCAAAAAAGATATGATTAACCGAGGAGGTGAAAAAATCTGCAGCTTTGATGTAGAAAATGAAATTTATAAGTTAAAAGGAGTAAATGAGGCAGCTGTTGTAGGTATTCCGGACGATGTTTACGGCGAAGTCGCAGCGGCTCTTGTAAAACTTGGTCCCGGAAGTGATCTGGACGAACCTAAAATCCAGGCACTTCTGCACAAAAAAATTGCAAAATACAAAATTCCAAAGCGAATTCTCATTACTGATGAAATTCCCCTTACCCCTAACGGTAAGATAGACAAACGTGCTATTCGGAAAATGTTCTGAAGCACCACTATGACAGGAGGACATTATGAAAAAGCCAAAATTTGTAACCGGCGAAGAAGCCGCAGCTATGATAAAAGATGACAGTACCATTGCAACAATAGGCATGACCCTGGTTTCTGCATCTGAAACTATTCTGAAAGCTATCGAAAAGCGTTTCCTTGAAACAGGAAGTCCCAACCATCTGACACTGGTTCACTCCTGTGGACAGAGCGACCGTGACAGAGGTATACAGCATTTCTCACATGAAGAAATGCTGTACCGTATCATCGGAGGACACTGGGGTCTGCAGCCACGTATGATGAAACTTATCTCAGAAAATAAAATCCTTGCCTACTGTATCCCTCAGGGACAGTTCGCTCAGCTGTACCGCAGTATGGCAGGAGGTGAACCTGGAAAAATCACCAAAGTAGGTCTTGGAACTTTTATTGATCCGCGTATTGATGGTGGAAAAATGAATGCCATTACAAAAGACGCACCCGATATTGTAGATGTTGTCACAATTGATGGTGAAGAATACATGCGCTATAAGCCAATTCCACTTGATTACTGTATTATCCGGGGAACTTATGTAGATGAAATGGGAAACCTCACCACAGATGAAGAAGCAATGCAGCTGGAAGTATTTTCCGCTGTTATGGCCTGCAAGAAATTCGGCGGCAAAGTTATCGCCCAGGCAAAATATAAAGTAAAATCCGGTACTCTTCACTGCAAGCGAGTTACTGTTCCGGGAATCTTTATTGACGCAGTTGTTATGTGTCCGAATCCAGAAGAGGATCATCGTCAGACACACAGTTTTGCATTTGATCCTGCCTACTGTGGAGACATCAAAGTTCCTGTTTCCGATTCTGATGCACTTCCTATGAACCTCCGCAAAGTCATTGGACGACGTGCTCTCATGGAACTTCAGGTTAACGATGTACTGAATGTAGGAACTGGTATTCCCAATGATGTTGTCGGCCCGATCATCTCCGAAGAAGGTGTTGGCGACGATGTAACTGTCACTGTAGAATCAGGTATTTACGGTGGTATTCCTATGGGTGGTATTGATTTTGGTATCGCCAAAAACAATTTTGCACTCTTAAGACACGATGACCAGTTTGACTACTATAATGGTGCCGGCGTAGATGTCACCTACATGGGTGCCGGTGAAATTGACCCGGACGGAAATGTCAATGCAACCAGACTCGGTCCAAATCCTACCGGAGCCGGTGGTTTTATCGATATAACAACCAATGCCAAACATGTTGTCTTCTGCTCTTCTTTTACAGGGAAGGGTCTCGACTGCTCGTTTGAGAATGGTCAGCTTCATATCAATAAAGAAGGCAGTCTTATCAAATTTGTAAATAAAGTACAACAGATTTCCTATAATGGAAAAATAGCCAGAGAAAAACATCAGAAAATGCATTATATCACAGAACGTGCTGTATTTGAACTCAGACCAGAAGGACTTGTGCTTACAGAAATTGCCCCTGGCATTGACCTTCAGACCCAGGTTCTTGATCTGATGGAATTCAAACCAATCATCAGTGAAAATCTGAAAGAAATGAATCCGGCAATTTTCTCTGAAGCAATACCCTACGGACTGAAAGATATCATTCGTAACCATTAAAATTTTTAACATAAAAAAATCATTTAGGAGGATTATATCATGAGATTAAAAGACAAAGTAGCAATTGTAACAGGTTCCGGACGTGGTCTGGGAAAAGGAATTGCCATGAAACTCGCAGAAGAAGGTGCAAAAGTAGTTGTCGCTGATATGGCACCTGCTGATGATACAGTTGCGGAAATCGTTGCAAAAGGGGGGACAGCTTCGGCTTTTGCTGTAAACGTTTCCAAACAGGAAGAAGTACATGCACTGGTAAAATACGCCATTGACACTTATGGAACGCTGGATATTATGGTAAACAATGCAGGTATCAACCGTGATGGCATGCTTCACAAAATGCCTGTAGAAAACTGGCAGATGGTAATTGATGTCGATCTTACAGGCGTATTCTTTGGTACCCAGGAAGCTCTGAAACACATGCGTGCTCAGGGAAGCGGACGTATTATCAATATTTCTTCCGGAAGCTGGCTTGGAAATATCGGACAGGCTAATTACGCCGCTGCCAAAGCAGGCGTTGTAGGTCTCACTAAAACCGCCGCACGAGAAAGTGCCCGCAAAGGCATCACATGCAATGCCATCTGCCCTGGATTCATTGAAACCGATATGACTCTTAAACTGAAAGAAGTAAATGATGGAGCCGCATGGGACAGCATGATGCAGAGAATCCCTATGGGATATGCAGGTAAACCTTCTGACGTAGGAAATATGGTTGCCTTTCTTGCATCTGATGAGGCTGCCTATATCACCTCAGAAGTTATCAATGTCGGTGGTGGAATGATCGTTTGAGCAAGTCAAAATTTCAGCTGATTTATGTCATAAAAAATATGGAGGAACTCAAAATGAAAGATGTAGTAATTGTAAGTGGTGTACGTCTCCCTGTAGGAAGTTACGGTGGCAGCCTGAAAAGTATTTCTGCTATTGACATGGGAGCTATGGTTGTAAAAGAAGCAGTTAACCGCGCAGGAATCCAGCTGTCAGATGTTGATGAGGTTATCATCGGACAGGTAGGACAGATTGCAGAAAATGGATTTGTAGCAAGAGCGATCAGTCTGAAAGCCGGCATGCCAAAAGAAACAACTGCTTATTCTGTAAACAGACAGTGTGGTTCTTCCCTTCAGTCCATTGCAGATGCTGTTATGGAAATCCAGACTGGACAGGCTGATGTTGTAGTTGCCGGAGGTGCAGAGAATATTTCTCAGCTTCCGTATTATGTAAAAGATGCCCGCTGGGGCGCACGTATGGGTCACAAAACATTCGAGGATGGAGTCATTGATATTCTGACCTGGCCATTGGATGGAAAACATAATGGTGTGACCGCAGAAAACGTGGCATCAAAATATAATGTAACCAGAGAAGAACAGGACGAATTCGCTCTTGAAAGTCATCAGCGTGCTGTGGCAGCTATCAAAGCGGGAAAATTCAAAGATGAAATTCTCCCGGTTGAATTAAAAGACCGAAAAGGTAATGTGACTGTTTTTGATACAGATGAAGGTCCAAGAGAAGGTCAGACTCTTGAAAAGCTGGCAAAACTCCGTCCTTGTTTCGTAAAAGGTGGCACTGTTACCGCCGGCAACTCTTCAAGTCTTAACGATGGTGCAGCTGCAGTTGTAATTATGTCTGCTGACAAGGCAAAAGAACTTGGTGTTACTCCTAAACTGAAAATTGTTGATTTTGCAGTAGCAGGTTTCGATGCTGAACTGATGGGTTACTCCCCAAAATTCTCCAGTGAAAAGCTGGCATCAAAACTCGACATCAATCTGAAAGATATTGATATGTTTGAAATCAACGAAGCATTTGCAAGCCAGGCTTATGCCGTAAGAAGAGACCTTGGTCTTGACAAAGACAAAGTAAACATCTATGGTGGTGGTATTTCCATTGGACATCCAATCGGTGCGACCGGATGTGTGCTTACCGTAAAAGTTCTCTATGAATTAATGAGAACAGATAAGAAGGATGCCATGATCAGTATGTGCATTGGCGGCGGACAGGGTATCTCCATGTACTTCACCAAATGTTAAACTTCTTAATCGTCCCCTTTTTACACAGATAAATTCCTACAAAGAAAAGAGGCTGTTGCACTGGACATTTCCAGGCGGCAGCCTCTTTTTTGTTGCCCCTGACAGTACAGTTCTCTACATAAATGTGGTAGTTTCTGATAACAGAACTGACACAAATTTCATATTACGTTCTACAATATCTTCCGGAAACTAATTTTTTTCAGAAATTCCCTCTCTGTTTCCGGTTCCGGTCTTATTCTTAAATTCATACGGTGTACATCCCATCTGGCTGCGGAAAACTTTGCCGAAATAGCTGGCAGAATGAAAGCCGCAGTTCTGAGAAACTGTCGTGATCGTCTCAGAGGTATTTCTCAGCATGGTACACGCCATCTGCAGGCGGTAGTCTTTGAGATAAGCACCCGGTGAAATATGGATTTCTTCCTGAAAACATCGAAGTGCTTCTCTTTTGCTTACTTTCGCAGCGTCTGCAATATCGCTCAGGGAAATTTCATTTCTGTATTCTTTATGAATAAAGGCCAGCATTTCTTTGAGACGTTCTTCTTTTTCTGAAGTACGAAGTTTGGCAGTTTCCGGTTCCACGCCTAACATGTGGATAAAATCTATCCACATCTCTGCTATCTTATTGCGAAATGCCATCTCATATCCGAATGCCTTTTTGTCCTGGATTCGATCCATTTCCAGCATATCTTCCAGCACTTTTCTCTGCATTTCACTTTCTCGACGCAGCACCGCCGCCTGAAATTTGTGATCATACAAAACAGGGCAGATATATTTTTTATGTAAAAGGCTGCCTTCTTCTGCCAGAAATTCCGGTCGGAACATAAAGACCTGGCTTCCGGCATCCTCCATTTCCTGCGGAAAAATCACCTGATGCATCACGTTTGTGTTAATAAAAATACCATCCGATTTCCTGAGACGGATGCAGTTTCCTGCTGTCCAGTAATCTATTTCCCCTTCTCGGACATAAAGAATCTCCAGTTCCTCATGCCAGTGCCAGGGAACAACCCGGCTGTTCCCCGCTGTTATGACCATATCTCTGCTGCAGCATGGATAATTTTCCTGTAATTCAAACATATTTTCTTTGCTTGTGTCTGTGATAATCAGATCTTCCAGTAACATTTTCTCACTCCAGTTTAATTTATTCTGGCGTTATTTTACCATATATATGGCGTTATTTCTATTTTTTTCTTATGTTATAAGCGTTATTATTATAAAAACGTTAGATTTCACTTTATACACGATTGCTTATTCACCATCATTCAAAAAGGAGGATCGCTATGACATTTGATATATTTCATCAGTTACTCTATCTCAGCTCCAGTCAAAAGGATTCCTCTGCCTTTCTTCAAAAACTGGAACACATAACTGTCACAGATGTCGCACAGGCTTATGCCTCACTTCAGATTTCTTCCAAGAATCCTCTTCCTGCTTCCGGCATGCCCCATTCTGCCTGAGTTCGGTATTGCGATTCCTTCCATTTGCCGGTAATATTCAGCTTATTTTTTCACTATATACAATATATATAACAAGTGCCATACGGTTTTCTTGCTCCGTATGGCACTTGTTTATAAGTATTCTCTATTTTAATATGTAAAAAACGCAAGGATCATATACACCACGATCGACACAATACAATACAGTGAATTTGTCGTGGATACATACGCACTTCCATCTTCTCTCTTGAGGAAAGTCTGCATACTGAACGTAGCCGGTGCAGACATATAGGTGATCACCGCAAGATCCAGCAGTGTATTACTTCCGATAAAACTATGTACCGCCAGGAGAACACCCACGATCATAACTGCCTGCAAAGCAATACGCATCACGATCGTCCGGATACACGGACCAAAAAGTTCCGGTGTCAGTTCCATGCTGAAACCTACCACGATCAGGATGATCGCTGTCAGAGCTGTGGTCAGAATACTTTCCACGCTTGTATAAATCCCGCCTGCCGGGCTTGCAAGCAGAAGTTTGATCACGCCTGTCAATCCCGCAATGATTCCCAGAACACTCGCGATAAATGCCGGTGTTTTTACTGCGCTTACTGCAAGATTTTTTACATTGATCTTCTCACCGTTCTCGGTCTGTCCAAGCATTCCCATATAAATACTGAATCCAAAAAGCAGTCCCGCAATATCAAGAACTGCGATCTGTGACAGGTTTTCCTGTCCGCAGAGACTTGTGTACAGAGGATATGCCATCGAACCGCCCTCATACACACTGACCATAAATGGCAGATACTTGCGGTAATTTTCGGTCATGAGCGGTTTCATAAGAAATCCGATACTGAAAGATACCACAAGCATGATAAACATGATCCCGACCAGTTTCGCCGTTTCTGCTCCATAATCTGATGTCGCCAGTGCATGAAAAATTGCTACCGGAAGCATGATGTTTGTGACCAATGCTTTCATGTTGTCGATGCCGTTCTTGTTCAGCAGTTTCCATTTCCGGCATAAAATACCAAGAATGATCATCACCAGTACCGGCGATATGATTTCCAGAACTTTCATTTGTTTTTCTTCCTTTTTTACTAAAATAAAAAATACCCTGACCTCATAAAGTCCCAGGTACTTTCCATTATGTTAGCACTCTGAATCTCAGGTTTCAAGGTATTTTTCTTATACTTTTTATATTACTTTGAATGTCTTCCATTTTCCCTGTTTGAATCTCCACTCCGTTTGGAACTGCGCTCCGGAGGATCTTTTTCTGCAGGCTGACATCCAGTTTCATGATTCAGGTGCCAATGTAGCTGACCGGATTTTTTGAAGAAAATTCGATACAGTGCCGCACCTGCGTTATAGACTGCAAGTGTAGGATAGAAACATCCGCAATCAAATTATTTTGCGCATTCCTCAAGCCATTGAAAAATAACTGCTTCCTCTGTTTTAAGTACATCTGCAATCTGCGTGCTTGCCATTCCCAGCTTTGCAAGCTCTGCCGCAGTTTCCTTCGCCTTTCGCAGTTCTCCCTCTGTTAACCCGTCCTGCCTTCCACTGTCATATCCAGCCTCATATTCTGCTTCTCGAAGTTTCTTTTCTTCCTCTTCTTCTCTTAATATTTTGCACTGTTCCATTAACTCTCGGTTATGATTTTCATTGATATTCAGCGTAACTACTCTCAGCTCCAGATTTGGTTTTCCCTCCAAATGTTCAAATGCTTCAGACAGCAGATTTTCCCACCGATCTTCCTTCTTTCTTGTTCCATTATAAAACACAATAAAATTTGGTGCCGGTATCTTCTGTAAAATCGAAGGATACAATGATCTGTGATCCACCAATTTCTGATACTCACTGGATATGTACAATAAATCTCTCAACGGCATATTCGGATTATAGGTTGACTGATGTTCATATAAAAACAAATTCGTGTCTACAATAAATGCCAGATCATTTTTCATCCCCATATAAATAGCATTCTCAAGCGTTACAATTTCCAGTGCCTCTGGATTTTCATATGTAGTTCCATTAATCGCATTGTAAAGTGACAGTAGATTTTCACGATCAGAAAACAGCATCCGAAAAACTGTATCTTTATACTTCTTGTTTGCCCGCAACATCTTCCCGCTCATTTGTTTTTTCTTCGTTGTAACAGTTTCATGGTTCTTTCTTTTTGTCATAGGCATTACCTCCTGTTTTTTGCAGGAGCATCAAGAACGTGTCGTACTATTATTTAGTGCACTCCAAACCCTTGCTTTTCTTTTTAATTGGATTTAAAAGCATGGATTTCTGAAGTGAATATAGAAAATCAGACGGCAAAAAAGCCTTGAATTTGTAGAGAAATATGCTTTGGCTTTATAGTAGCATTGTTTTTCCTAAAATTCAATATATCTATATTAAATTTTTACTTTGCACATCCGCAGTATTTATATATCTGATTATCTCTCAATCTTTCTTTAATTCTGTGTTATTTTTACACCGTTTACATTTTCTTCGTCCTCGTACTCTCTCAACTACTTCTGCCTGCCATTCATATCCACAATTTTTACATTTCCACCAAACACTTTTCCCAGAACCAGCTGTAATAAATTCAGGATTTAAATCTCCATTTTTCTCATAATTCCACTCAACTACAAGCTCTGGATTTGTTTGATTCAAAGTCTTTACTCCACTTTGTAAAAACGTTTTCTGTCTGGATTTCGCTTGTTTCTTTCTAGCGCATACCGGACATCCCGTAGAATTTCTTCTAGTTCGCATAATTCCAGTGGCTTTCCATTTATTTCCACACACTGAACAGTTCCACCAAATATGCTTACCATATCCAGGAACAATTTCATAAGGATTAAGGTCATTATTTGCATCCCAATCCCATTCAGAAAGTAATTGTGGATAAAGTTCTGCAAGTGAACCTCCGGCTTTTCTTATATACGTCTTTTGTACTGCCTTAACGCGCTTCTTTTTGTTACAACAAGGACATCCTTTTCCACTTCGTTGACTAATTACTTTATCTTTCCACTGATAGCCACATTCATGACATTTCCAATAAAATTGTTTCGCAGTACCTATACAAACGTTTTTCGGAGACACTTCATTTCTCTCATAATCCCAATTTTTTAATAACTCTTCATTAGATCTGACATCATTATAACCCGTCAATAATTTATGGTTACTGCAAATTGGACATCCACATTTTTTATCCTTCCTTGTTCTACTGCAAATCGCAGCCTTCCATTCATGCCCCTTTTCACAAATCCACCATACACTTTTCCCACTTCCAACAGTTACATTTTCCGGTTTATGTTCAACGTTTTTTCTATAATCCCATTGCTGTGCAATTTCCGGTCTTTGTGATGCAAGATCATTAAATCCTTTTAAAATCCTCTTTCCTGTACAATATGGGCATTTTCCACTTAATACTTCATAAGCTACAGAGCCTTGCCATTCATGTCCACATTTCCCATACCACCATACTTTTTTTGAAGACGCAACAGATACAGATTCCGGCAGTAATGTTCCATTTCGAACAGGATGCCATAGTGCCGCAATCTCTGGTGCTTTATTTTTTAACGAATTTTCTTTCTCAGTATACTCAATCAACGAATAGATTTCTGTACTGTCTCTAAGAATATTAATGTCTGATTGTATCTCTAAAGTATTTACATTTGTAAGTTCATTTAATTTCTGTAATACAAACTGAATCGCTTTCTCAATATCTTTGGGCGACTCCATTATATAATTGATAGAATCAGTATTAAGCTGCATACACCCTGGTTCTCGTACACGTATAAGTATTATGCTATTTTCTTGACATATAATATTCTTTTTTTCATCACGTTTATTACCGCTTAATTTAGAATGGCCATATATCCCATCATATTCAATAGCAATTTTATACTCAGGTATATAAATATCTAATTCCTGCAATCCTAGCCATTCCGGTTTATAGTTGGCTTTCACATCTGTAAAAACTTTTTCAACATAATACAAAACTGCTTTTTCTGGAAAAGATACTCTACGCTCTTCAGCACATTTAGGACAGCTATTTCCTCTATTCCTGTCTGATATCGCAGCTTTCCATCTATGTCCTTTTTTACACTTCCACCATACTACTGCTCTCGATCCACAAGAATATTCTTCTGGACTTCTAACATTTTTCTCATTATCCCATTCCATTTTTAACTCTGGACGAAGTGTTGCCAAATCATTTATTCCTTTGATAATTCTACGATTTTGACAAACAGGGCATCCCTTACTCCTGCAACGTTGTACTACAGACTCACTCCATTCATGTCCTTTTTCACATTTCCACCACACCTGTTTTTTTGAGCCTGGAGTCACCTCTTTGGGTGTAAGTCCATTATTCAAAATGGGATGCCAAGTTTGAGAAATTGCAGGGTTTAATGTTTCTAAATCATTAAACCCAAAGAGCACTCTCCGATTATTACAATAAGGACATTTTTGCCCTTCTACCCTACAAATTATAGGCATATCATAAGAGTGACCTTTTGGACAAATCCACCATACTTTTTTTCCTGAACCTTTTGTAACATTTTGTGGCCGTAAAGAATTATTTTTTTGCATATCCCATTCTGCCGCAATATCTGGAAAAAGAGTCTGAAGATCATTAAAACCTGGAAGTGCTTTAAAATTTGCACAATATGGACACCCATTTCTTTTTCTATACTGAGGTGCTGTTTCCCATTCACCGCCACAAATATGACATTTCCAGAAAACTTTTTTCTTTGAAGCAATTGAAATATTTTCCGGAACAATACCCATCTCAGCATTTTTTTGCCAATTCCACTGTTTCATTAATTCTGGTACATCACTTATATGTTTTGTTTCCATATTTCAGTCCTCTATAATACATAATATTAGTAATCGCTGAACAAAATATTCACTTATATTATCCTATTTTGTATTTATTATACTACCTTCATTTTTAGAAACATACAAAAATCACAAGTATTATTAAAATAATTATTTACTATTCATCGACTTATTTTCCAACAACCGGGCATTCAAGTCATCTGATTTTACTCCTATTATTGACTCAAATTGTGCTTACTCATGTTTTGAGCATCCAATTTTAAAGCTTTCAATGATCCAGCTTATACTTATTATAATATGAGTCATACAATTTAAGAAGTTTTCGTAGGCTTGATTTATACTTATTGTTATTTAAGTCATACAGTTCCTGTAATTTCGTGGACTTTGTATGTAATTACTATAGTTTAGGTCATTTTCCATCGACATTTGCGTGGACTCTATTGACAGTTATTACAATCCGGGATACTCTCCTCAGACAAAAAGAAGCCCCGAAAACCTTATAACCACTCCCAAATGAGTGCTATAAGGCTTTCAGGGCCTCTTAGTAGTTGAATTATGATAGATATCTAATCTTTACAGATTACATACCAGCCTGTGCTGCAACCTCAGCTGCGAAGTCGTCCTGGCGTTTTTCGATACCTTCTCCAGTCTCGAAACGAACGAAACCTTTGATTGTGATCTTAGCGCCGTTTGCTCTAGCAACTTCTTCTACGTATTTAGCAACGGACTGTTTTCCGTCTTCTGCTTTAACGTATGTCTGGTCAAGAAGGCAGATTTCTTTGAGTTCTTTCTTGATACGTCCAGTGATCATACCCTGGATAACCTTCTCCGGTTTCTGGGATTCCTTAGGATCGTTCTGGATCTGAGCAAGAAGGATCTCTTTCTCATGCTCGATGTACTCAGCACTTACTTCGCTGTCGCATGTGTACTGCGGTTTCAGAGCTGCGATCTGCATTGCTACGTTTCTTGCCATTTCTTTAACTGCATCGTTAACAACATCTGTCTCAACGTCTACAAGAACGCCGATCTTTCCGCCCATATGTGTGTAGGAAGCAACGAAACCGTTCTCTTCTTTCACCTGAGCGAATCTTCTGATGTTCATGTTCTCACCGATAACTGCAACCTGAGCTGCAAGAGCTTCTTTTACAGTCTTGGTTGTGTCAAGTGCCCATGCTTCTGCAAGGAAAGCATCGATATCTGCTGCGGAAGTAGTAAGTGCCTGTGCTGCAACATCTGCAACATAGCTCTGGAATTTCTCGTTCTTAGCAACGAAGTCTGTCTCAGAGTTAACTTCTACAACAACTGCGCTCTTAGCATCATCAGCAACGAGAGTCTTGCAAAGACCTTCTGCTGCAACACGGCTTGCTTTCTTCTGAGCTGTAGCAAGACCTTTTTCACGCAGGAATTCTACTGCTTTATCCATGTCACCTTCTGTAGCTGTAAGAGCTTTCTTACAATCCATCATTCCGGCGCCAGTCATTTCTCTTAATTCTTTTACCTGAGCTGCTGTAATAGCCATTGTATTTTCCTCCTGGAATTATTAAATTAATTATTCCTCTGTAGCTTCCTCAACTTCTGCTTCTTCAGCTTCTGTTGTTCCCTGATTTGCTTCGATAACAGCGTCTGCCATTTTGGAAACGATCAGTTTTACGGCACGGATAGCATCATCGTTACCCGGGATTACATAGTCAAGTTCTTCCGGATCACAGTTAGTATCGCAGATACCGATAAGCGGAATACCTAATGTATGAGCTTCCTGAACGCAGATTCTCTCTTTCTTAGGGTCAACGATGAAAATTGCATCTGGGAGACGTTTCATCTCTTTGATACCGCCAAGGTTCTTCTGCAGTTTAGCAAGTTCTTTTCTTAATTCAATAACTTCTTTCTTTGGAAGTACTTCGAAAGTTCCGTCAGCTTCCATAGCTTCGATCTGTTTCAGTCTTGCGATACGGCTCTGGATTGTCTTGAAGTTTGTAAGCATACCACCAAGCCATCTCTCGTTTACATAGTACTGTCCGCAACGCTCTGCTTCAACTTTGATAGCGTCCTGAGCCTGTTTCTTAGTACCAACGAAAAGGATGTTTCCGCCGTTAGCTACGATATCAGCTACTGCATTGTAAGCATCGTCAACCATACCTACAGACTGCTGAAGGTCGATGATATAGATACCATTTCTTTCTGTGTAGATGTACGGAGCCATTTTAGGGTTCCATCTTCTTGTCTGATGTCCGAAATGAACACCTGCTTCCAAAAGCTGTTTCATTGAAATAACGCTCATGATTTTTCTCCTTTTTGGTTAAATTCTTCCGCACAGATCACTTTCTATCCGGACCCAACCTCACACCGTAAGGGCACCATCCATCGGAATCTCTGTACGTGACTTTTTATTTGTGCGTCTTTACGCACATTGCAACTTCTAGAGTATAGCATAAGAAAACCCTCCGTGTAAAGAGGGTTTTCGCACTTTTTCTTATGAATTTTACTGATTCTTTAACATTTTACGCTTTCTTTCAGTTCTGTTACTTCTTTCTCTGTCAGCGGACGGCATTCGCCTTTTTTGAGATCATCCGGGAGGGTGAGAGTTCCCATGGAGATCCTTTTGAGGTAGATGACCGGTGTTCCGACTGCTTCCATCATCCGTTTGACCTGGTGGAATTTGCCCTCGTGGATCGTCAGATGGAGTTCTGTGTAGACTTCCGGGAGATTTTCTCTGCGGACACGTGCTGTCTGTCCGAAAGATCCGTCTGTCTCTTCAAAGCTTCCGCCTACGATTTCTGCTTTTGCCGGCATGGTCAGTTTCGCTTCTCCGATATCCACGCCTTCTTCAAGTTTCGCGACTGCTTCCGGTGTCACATTCCCCTCTACTCTGACAAAATAGGTCTTGTCCACATGTTTTCCCGGGGCAAGCAGTTCGTGCGCCAGCATTCCGTCGTCGGTGATCAGGAGAAGTCCTTCTGTATCCTTGTCAAGACGGCCTACCGGAAAAAGTCCCTTCCTGTCAGATGGTACATATTCCATGACAGTTCTGTCGTTTCTGTCTTCTGTTGCACTGACGCAGCCCGCCGGCTTATTCAGAAGATAATAGACAAACTCCGGTGCCGCACCAACCGTCTCACCTGCAAGCACGACTACGTCTTTGTCCTGATCGACTTTAAGCTCCGGTTTCTTCGCCGGTGTTCCGTTGACCTGAACCTGACCTTTCTGTATAAATTTCTTTACTTCACTTCTGGTTCCCTTCCCTGCATCCGCAAGAAATTTATCCAGTCTTACTGCTTTTGCCATAATCACTCCTCATTCTGTCTCACTTTCCAAACCAGGCGAGCCACCTGCCCGAACTGTTTATGGTCTTCTGGTAGGTTGTCATTGTATCTCCGTCATCGTCACTGTTATCAGAAAACTCCGGGCTGATTCCAAGTTCCTGCATTTTGTCCAGTACGAAATCTGGTACATCTGCTCTCTTTAGAAACAGGGAATTCATCATCTCCCCCTGTTCCATGTAAACGGCAACAGCTACATTGGAAACTGTCTCCGTATCACCGCCCGCATATGCATTCCGTTCCAGGACCAGTGCATTCTGGATTGCTTTTATTTCCTCTGGTTTCGTATAAAAAAACTCTTCCTGTTCGGAAATGTTTTCCTCTTCATAATAAGTCAGTGAGATCTTGTTGATATCCAGTTCTTCTATTGTCAGAGGATATCCTGTTTTCTTAAGAATTGCAAGTGTATTTTTGAAAGAAGGTGGAACTCCAAGGTTCCAGTCCACATACGTAACTTCTTCATTGTTCTTGCCCGGCACAAGACTGTTGATATTACTTCTGACCGGAAGTGCATAATTAAAGTCAAGCTGGATTATTATTTCTTCCATCATATCTTCTGCTGATGCGGACTCGATGTCTTTTTTCAGTGCATCGAGAAGTTCCTGTTTCTGTCTGTCATCATTCTGGAAGATACTGTACCCCATTCCACATGCATCTGTCATTCCTATGGTCGTCAGATATTTTTCATCCAGATCCAGAAATTCGTATTTTTTCTCTTTGAGATTTTCTTCTGCGTACAATCCTTTCATGAGAGTTCTCAGATTCTTCACATCAGCCCAGTAACCTCTGCATACAACACGCCCGGATTTCAATGTATATTTCACAGAGATAAAATAAGATCTCTTTTTTGCTTTATCAACATTCAGGCTGTCTTTCACGATATTTTCAAGAGCCTCGTATGTCTCGTCTCCGATCCCGTCTGCCCCTGTCAGAGCATTTGCCGGATCGTACCAGTTATAATTATCTGTCAGATCATAAAATTCTCCATCTGCTGCTTTCTCTATATGAGCATAATAATCCTGATCATATCCGTTACTGATATTCACAGATGCAAGCTCCTCCTGTTTCGGAAGATAGCTGTCAAAATGAAGAAGGTCTTTCTGATAGATCATCGCACATCCGAACACAAGCACTCCTGCCAGTACAAGCTGCATTTTTTTTGCAAAAAATTTCTGGAAGCTCATATGGTAGATAATTTCTATCATACCATGTGAAAGTACCGTTCCCAGGATCAGGCCGAACACCCACCAGATCAGTTTTGTCCTTCCATCTGCCTGCGGATAAAAGATCCAGCCCACTGCCAGTCCTGTCGGGATCACGACCATAAATTTCACCAGTACTGCTACCCATCTGTATACCATGGATCTTCCTGCTGCCTCAGAAGGTCTTTTTTCATAGGCGATCCAGGAAAGAACTGCCAGTACAACGATAAGGATCACAAGTGCCACAAGATATTTCGCCGCGTGTCCGGCTGAGTAGGCATCTGCCAGACTGAACGCAAATGCCGCAGGCGAAGCATCCTTCAAAAGAAATGCCATGATCCCATATCTCTTATCTATAAAAGTATCCAGAAAAGTAAGTCCGCATGCCGCCAGGACAAGTTCCAGTGCGATCCCGTACAGATATATTCCACCCAAAGTCAGGATTCCCATCAGCATATTTCCCGTTATACATAAGACCAGTACAACGCTGAAGTAGATCATCAGATAAACGAGCAGGTGAAGGCACAGCATTTTTACTGCCATTCCCATAAGTTCCAGGCTGAAAAGCCCCCTCGCTGCCCCAACACAGACTGTCAGAAATTCTATAACGATATATGACACCAGATAGTAGATCAGTCCCATTACTGCCTTTTCTGCAAAAAGTTCTGACCGTTTCATTGGAAGACTGTGATAAAAATTCGTTTTCTTTCTGGAATACAGATACAGGAATCCATTTACTGCATTCATAAATCCTGCCGCCATCGCAACAGCCATTCCTGTCAGGACAAATCCATCCTTCCACAAACGATAATACAAAAGTGTGATCTGATCCTGCGTATATCCCAGATTTCTCCAGGATCCCAGTTTCTCCAGTCCTATCACCGGAAATGCCAGGATAAATCCAAGTGTCAGAAACGCCGGTATCCATGCCTGTCCTTTGGATACCGTTTTGATATATTTAGAAGAAAAGATTCTGGATCTCATAACCAGCCACCTCCGTTTCACTGATAAAAATTTCTTCCAGACTCAGTGGAAGTACCTCGCAGAACAGTGGATTTTTTTCCTGGATCCTGTGCATGATCTCTGTCCTTGTCCCCCTTGCAGTGATAAGCGTGAGGGATCCCTGATGATCGATTTTGAGGACATCCAGTTCTTTCCTGAGTGCGTCTTCCAGTTTCTTATCCTGTAATACACACTGGATCTTGTGGATATGGAATTTCATGTCTTCCAGATCTTTACTGAGGATCATGCCGCCCTTATGCAAAAGACCCACATGGTCACAGATATCCTCGAGTTCCCTCAAGTTATGTGATGCGAGGACCGGTGTGAATTCCCGGCTCAGGATCTCTGCTGCAAAAAGGCTCTTGACACCCTGCCGCACCACCGGATCCAGTCCGTCAAAAGTTTCATCGCAGAGAAGATATTTCGTTCCTGCACTGATTCCCAGAAGTACCATGAGCAGCTTCTTCATTCCTTTCGAAAAACTGCTGATCCGCTGTTTCTCATCAAGCCGGAACTGCCGCATCAGTTTGGAAAAACGCTGGATCTCAAACTTCGGATAATGAAGCCTGTAAAAAGCCGCCATATCTGCCGGTGTAAAATTTGTCGGAAAATAGCAGTCATCAGATATGTAAAAAAACAGCTCTTTCGCAGTTTCATTGTCATAGACTTCCATATCGTCAACGGTGATGCTGCCTTTATCTGGCTTCAGGATTCCTGCTACCATTCGAAGCAGGGTACTTTTTCCTGCTCCATTGCTTCCAACCAGTCCGAACACTTCCCTCTCTCCAATATCCATGGAAACGTTATTGACCGCCTGAAGTGCTCCAAATGCCTTGCTGCACTCTCTGATCTCTATCATTTCTGTTCCTCCTTGTACCCTCTCTGTACTAATGTGAGCAGTTCCTTTTCTTCAAATCCACTTCGACAGCCTCGCTTTACCAGTTCGAGAAATTCGCTGCGAAAATCTTCTTTGTATTTTTCCTGTATCTTCTGTGTGTCTGCCACGAAATTCCCCTTGCCTTTCACCGGGTAGATCAGTCCTTCCTGCTCCAGCGTCATATACGCTCTCTGGATCGTGTTTGGGTTGACCGACAGTTCTATTGCCAGCTGCCGTACAGATGGAAGTCTGGAATCAGCCGGCAGTGCGCCCTGATAGATCAGCGTCCGGAATTTCTCTGTTACCTGTTCGTACAACGGCCGCCTGTCCTGATAGTCTAAAACGATCATAGGTCCTCCTTTCCTGCATTTTCTATGTGTATATAGTGTACTAATTGTTTTAATACGCTCATTCTAGCATATCCATGCCTTTCAGACAATACTTTCAAATCTAAAATTTCCACAAAGCCGGTTTGAGCCGTTCGGGCAATAAAAAAACTCCCGGAATAAAATCTCATTCCAGAAGTTTCTTTTTCTTATATGATCCTTCGCTGTTCTGTATCCGTACGGTTTCGGAAATAGCTGATCCCGGCGCACATTCCAGTCAGAAGCAGAACCAGCATCACGGCAATTCCCATCGGATATCTATCAAGCAGCCATGCCGCCAGTTCAGGAAGGACCAGCGACCATATATTGGCACCCATGTGGAGCAGGACACTTGTCCACAGGCTGCCTGTCTGTTCAAGAAAATACGCGAAAAGACATCCGAGTATACTTGCATAGACACCCTGCACCAGATTTCCATGATAAATGCCAAAGAACAGACCGGAGATCACGATCGCCTCACCGGAGCGCATATAATCCCGGAGTCTCAGATAGATCAGCCAGCGGAACACGATCTCCTCCGCAAGTGGTGCTATGATTCCCATGCACACGATCAGGAAAAACATGCTCTTGCCATCCGTCAACTGGCTCATCGTCTCCTGATATTCCTCTGCATTGAGAAAGGAACCTATCATATTGACGAACATATTTGCAAACTGCGCAAAACCAGCTCCCATGACCAGGATCAGTCCGCATTCGCCAATGCTTAACCGATTCGGTTTCTGTCCTGTTACCAGCCCGCCGGCTATTCTCGCCCGACAGTCCTTCTTGTAAAAGTACAGACAGGGAATCATAGTGATAAGTCCGGTAAGCCCTGTGAGCAGGATCGCATTATTATAATAAGCCTCCGTTCCCCCTTCGCCCAAAAGCTGCATCGCAAGCCAGATTCCTGCATACCCTATGATCTGTGAGATCAGAAAATGGATTCCGCATGGATAAAGAACTCTCCATATCCGGTGGATGCGGCTTTGTTTACGCAGAGGGCTCAGTCGAAAAAATGAAGCAGTTCATCGACAGAATCAACGATCTTGAGAGGATTCGCCTCTGTCAGTTCTTCCTGTGTTCCATAACCATATGCAACTGCCACACAGTCAAGTCCTGCCGCACGCGCGCCAAGAACATCGTGCTCTTTATCACCTACCATGAGAACTTCGTTTCGTTTATCGCTCATGTTGATGCGTTTCAATGCTTCCTCGATCACCTCTGATTTGCTTGTTCTGGCACCGTTCATTTCACTTCCTACAACCACATCAAAATAAGAACTCAGCTTGAAATAATCAAGGATCTGCGTTACATAGTACTCTGGTTTTGAGGAAGCGACTGCCAGAATGTAACCTTTGCGTTTCAGTTCCTGAAGCATCTCCTCCACACCCTCATATGGATGATTCTCGTAAATTCCCTTTACTTCATATCGTTCTCTGTAAAATTCTACTGCCTTGCGTCCAGTAGCCTCGTCCACACCGGCGTATTTCATGAACTGTTCCATGAGCGGCGGTCCGACAAAGACTTTCAGTTTCTCCAGGTCTTCTTCTGGTTTTCCGATCTTTTCCAGTGCATACTGAACGGATTTGGTGATTCCCTCGCCAGACTCTGTCAGTGTTCCATCCAGATCAAAAAAAATTGCTTTATACATAAATTTCCTCCATTGTCAAAAAATATTATACGTTAGTATAGCATTCTTTTTTGCTTCCGTCCACGACAATTCTTTCCTGCACATTATGGCTGTCTCGATTTCTGTCTGCATTTCCTGTGGGTTCAGTTTCAGCAGGATCCTGCTGCTCCTCCAGTGCCAGTCTGCTTCTTTTCCATTTATCCGGATCGAGACAACTGCGATCACACGTGATCGATCCGGGATGATTTCTGCCTCTGCTGCATTCCGGATCTCTTTTCTGCAGTAAATGAGCTGCGTTTTCTGGCGGCATTCTTCTTCGGTAAGCTCTTCTTCTTTTTGTGGAACTGTCAGGATATTTTTCTGGATTTCTGAGACCGGGGTTGGAGTGGGACTGATGGATGGGATTGGTGTCATTGTTGGTGTGGGGGAAGGAATTGGTGTTGGAGATATGTCTGCGATCTGTTGTTCTGTATTTTCAATATTGTAAAGGGTATCATTACTGTTCTGATGGTCTGCGGCCCTGGCGGTTTCTGAGCTGTTATTTTGAGACACGGTGTTGTTGTTTGAAGTTCCATCTTCATACGAGTCTGCTGAGAAAAAATCGTTCCAGTCTGTTTCTGGCTGTGCGGTATTGGTGTTTCCTGTCGTGTAACTTCCTGCACCTGCGCCAGAGGAATCGTCTCCTGTATTCCAGGAATCTTCTGTGTTGCTCCAATTGTTGTTACTGTCATAATTATCATTGTCGGACGATGTCGTCCCGCCTGTGGTTTCTTCCTGATCCCAACTGGAATCATCCTCGAAACTTCCTGTTCCCATATCAACATCAAAGCCGCCCAGTTCGATTGCCTGGACAACCTTTACTGCGAGCAGTAAAAATATCAACAGCGAAACTCCTGCCAGAAAGTTCTTTTTTATTTTGAGGATGCTTCTTTTTTCCATGCTTCTATCTGATTCTGTGTTATCCGACTGTTGTCTGTTTTCTTTTCTGATGTCTGTTTTTCCCATTCTCTGTATACCTCCATACTCTGTTCATATCGCCCCTGTCTGTTGAGAAAGTTTCCAAACTCCAGATAGCCTGCTCCGTATTCCGGTTCGTATGTGATCAGCTGTCTGTAATAAAACTCTGCTTTGTTTGCTTTGCCAAGCAGTTCTCCGTTCCACGCCAGTAATTCCAGGAGGCGGATCTGCTCTTCACTTTTTCTGTAGAGTTTGAGCATCTGCTGTAATCTGTGTTCCGTATCCAGGCAGAAAAGTTCTCTGGATTTTTTATCGCTGCTTTGATATTCCATGCTATAAAATCTGGCTGTCACGGCTGCCAGTGCGTTCTGGAATTCTGGAAGTACCGGCTGCTGTTCTGCGCCGTGGATAACTGCCAGGAGGGTGAGGAGTGCAGCACAGACCGGAACCAGGACGGATTTCAGGGAGAATGGTTTCCAATTGATCTTTGCAAGATATTTTTCTGCTTCTTCTGCATTCTGCCAGCGTTTGTCCGGGTCCTGGCGGCAGCATTTGTGAATGAATTTTGCGAATTGCGGGGAGCGGATATAATAGTGGTATTTCTTTTTTCCGCAAAGTTTTTGCAGTGTTTTGCCGAGGGCGTAGAAATCGCTGGGTGCGGTCAGGATGCCTTCGTATTGTTCCGGAGCGGCGTAGCCTTTTGTTCCCTTTATCGTTTTTCTTGCAGTTTTGTAACTGCACAGGGCGCTTCCAAAATCTATGAGGTAGATTTTTCCATTTTCATCTAAGATTAAGTTGTCTGGTTTTAAGTCGCCATAATAAATGGGGGGTTTTTGTGAATGCAGGTATTGAAAAATTTGAAGAATTGTATGGGTGATCGTTAAGATTTGGTCAAAAGAAAATTGATAAGATTCTTTTAGATGGGATTCAAGGGATTTGCCTTTGATGTATTCCATGACGAGGTAGCAGGAATCGTCTTGTTCGGTGTAGTCTGTCATTCTTGGGAGGGATGGGTGGTTGAGATGTTTTAGAAGTTTTGCTTCGGTTTTCTTTGAGATGGGGAGTTGTTTGATGGTCCAGAAGGTGCCCAGGTCCATATCGCGGGAGAGGTAAGTGGTTCCCTCCCCGCCCTCTCCTATCTTGGATATGATGCAGTAGCGGTTTTTTAGAATTTTGCCTGTTAAATCTATATTTATTCTCCTTTCTAATTTTCCAAAACCGTCCGAGGGGGAACGCACTCGAAGTTGCGAAGGCCGTTTTTTCCCCCTCGGGCTCCCCCTTTTTCGACCACGCTTTGTGTGAACAAAAGGGGAAAGGTGAGGGACGGAAACTTTACATGCGGTCTGGGGCTGAGAAGCCCAGGAGGTCGATGCTGGTTTCGAGGATGTTTTTGGTGAGGCTCAGGAGTTTGAGGAAGGATTCTTTCTGGCCCTGGTTTTCTTCGCTCAGGATCTTGGTCTCGTGGTAGAAGCTGTTGAAGGCGTTGGAGACTTCGTAGATGTAAGCGCAGATTTTGTGTGGTGCTTTTTCTTCGAAGGCGTTTTCGATGGTGCTTCCGAATTTGGTCAGTTCCAGCATGAGGTTTTTCTGGCTGGTGTTTACTGCCGGGAGGAGTTCTCCGGATTCGAGGTTTCCGCCTTCTTCTTTGTAACGGTTCAGGATGGATTTGATTCGTACAATTGTGTAGAGGATGTACGGACCTGTGTTTCCTTCGAAGGAGGTGAAGCGGTCGATGTCGAAGACGTAGTCTTTGGTTGCCTGGTTGGAGAGGTCACCGTATTTGATTGCGGAGAGGCCTACTACTTTGGCTGTTTCCTGCGCATCCTGGTCTTTGACGCTTCTGTTTTCGACAATCTTGTGGAACATTTCTTCGTCGATGTCTGCGATCAGGTTTTCAAGACGCATAACGCCGCCGTCTCTTGTCTTGAATGGTTTGCCGTCTTTTCCGTTCATGGTACCGAAGCCAAGGAAGGAAAGTTCTGTCTCTGGTTTTACGAGACCGGTCTTTCTTGCGCAGCGGAATACCTGGATGAAGTGGAGTTCCTGGCGTTTGTCTACGACGTAGAGGATCTCATCCGGATCGAAGAGTTTTACTCGTTCTACGATCGTTGCAAGGTCTGTTGTTGTATAAAGGGATGCTCCGTCGGATTTGAGAAGCATGCATGGCGGGATTTCTTTGGTGTCTGTGTCTTCTTTGACATCTACAACGAGTGCTCCCTGATCTTCGTATGCGAAGCCCTGGTCTTTCATCATCTGGACCATATCCGGGATGTATGGCTGTGCGTCGGATTCCTTTTTCCAGAGGTCGAAGGATACATTTAAATTGCTGTAGTTTCTCTTGAGGTCAGTTACGGAAACCTGCATGATGTGGTTCCAGAGAGCCATGTAGCCTGGTTTGCCCTGCTGTAACTGATGTGTTGCCTCAAGTGCCTCGTTACGGTATTCCTCATCTACTTTGGATTTACCGCTTGCACATGGATAGATCTCTTCCAGTTCGCTGATGGTGAACGGTGCTTCCTGCGGGTATTCTCCCTGATAGCTGTCGTCAAAGTAAACAAGCTCCGGTTTGCGGTGTTTGAGTTCTGTGATGATAAGTCCCATCTGGAGTCCCCAGTCACCGAGATGTACGTCACCGATCACCTTGTGTCCTACATATCTGCCGATACGTTTGATACTCTCTCCGATGATCGCGGAACGAAGATGTCCTACGTGGAGCGGTTTTGCTACGTTCGGTCCGCCGTAGTCGATGATGATGGTCTTTGGTGTCTCTGCAGTCCTGACAGAGTATTTCGGGTCTGCTTCCATTTCCTTAAGGTAGTCTGCAAGGAATTCTTCTCTGACTCTGAGGTTGATAAAACCTGGTTTTACAACCTCTGCCATAGAAAAGATCTTGCTGTCCTTGAGATATACAACTACATCATCTGCGATCATGAACGGTGCTTTCTTGTAAGCTTTGGCTCCTGCCATTGCTCCGTTGCACTGATATTCACATAAGTCAGGACGGTTGGAAACGGTTACTTTGCCGTATGACGGATCATATCCGGCTTTTTCAAAAGCAGAAGCAAGTTCCTCTGCCATTAATTCCATAAGTTTTTTCATTATCATATCTCCTTATTTTACAGTTACTTTTTTGGAGCAGGCTACGGCGAGTGCTCCGTGTCCGATGTGGCAGGCTACACTTAAAGAAAGCGGATCCATATGGATGTCCAGACCCGGGAATGCTGCCTGAACTTCATTCTTGAATTCCTCTGCTTCTTCTTTGTTTCCTGTATATGCCATCTGGAGGCACATTTCTCCTGCTTCTGCATATTCCTTAAAACGGCTGTCCCAGTCTTCTCTCATTGCTTTGAGCATGACTTTCTTTGCCTGTTTCTTACCTCTTACCTTGGCATAGGCATCCAATTTCTCTCCCTGGATCTGAAGAACCGGTTTCAGGTTGAGAACAGTTCCGATCGCTGCTGCTGCCGGAGTGATCCTGCCGCCTTTTTTGAGATATTTCAGTGTTTCCAGTGTGATGTAGATGCTGGATTCCATTTTTTCCGCTTCGAGAACTTCTTTGATCTCTGCGGCTGTCTTGCCTACATCACGCAGTGCCAGTGCATCCAGAACGGACTGACGCTGTGTTACGGAAATCCTCTGGTTGTTGACAACCTGTACTTTGCCGCCATATTCTCTGGAAAGTGCTGTTGCAGTATCGCATGCTGCACTTAATCCGCTGGACATCGGAATGTGCACAACCTCATCATACTCCTCCAGAAGATTGTCCCACAGTCCGCAGACTTCTGCCGGGCCTGGCTGTGAAGTAGAGATTGCTTCATCGTTCTTGAGCTTCTCATAAAATTCTTCCTGAGAAAGTGTGATCCCCTCAAGATACATAACATCATTAATATAAAAAGGCATCGGGAGGACAGAAATTCCAAGCTCTCGTCCTTCATCCTGTGTAATGCCACTGTTACTGTCTGTTACAATCGCAATTTTTCCCATACTGTATCTCCTCATGTGTTTTTCTGTTTTCAGATAACAATACTCATATCCTTATTGAATCATTGCATACTGTTTATAGTTTAGCACATCTCACCCGGTATCTCAATTAAAAATATAAAAGCCGGATATTTTTTACATTTTATATAAAAAAACCTCTATGGTTCCCGGGAACCATAGAGGTTTTTTGTTACTGTTCACTCCGTTCACAGTAACAGATTTTTGACTTATTCACTTCGCAGTGCATCGATCGGGTTCAGGTCTGCTGCCTTAACAGATGGGAGCAGTCCAAAGATAACTCCGATCAGCATGGAAAATATTACTGATCCGATGATCGCCGGAATACTGATCGCCGTCGGTGCTCCCGAAAGCTTGGAGACCACTTTCGACAGGACAATTCCGACAATAACTCCAATGATACCGCCAATACTTGTCAGCATGGCCGCTTCTGTCAGAAACTGGAAAAGAATGACCTTTTTTCTTGCTCCGATCGCTTTCTTTAGACCGATCTCACTCGTTCGCTCTGTGACAGATACCAGCATGATGTTCATAACACCGATACCTCCTACCAGCAGAGAAATACTTGCGATCCAGATCAGCTGTGTATTGGTGCTTTCGCTGAGTTTCTGCATATTTCTTACCTGCTGCATCACATCGTCAGCCTTGTATTTGAACTTGGAAGAATTTGTATCAATTCCCTGATTCATAACTTCCGCTGCTGCATTTCCGGCAGAACTCATATTGTCTGTAGAATCCGCACGGATCACTGCATTCTGCGGCTCGTCAAACTGAAAAGCTGTCGGCCAGGTGGTTTCCGGGATCATAACTGTTCCCATGATGGTCTGATAATATTCATTGAACTCGTCAATCGTCTTGATGTTCGGAAGATAGTCGTCACTCTGCTGAACAACCCCGACAACGGTAAACGGTTCTGATCCAATCTCAATCGTCTTACCTACCGGGTTCTCTCCTGCAAACAGATTCTCTGCTGCATTATCATCCACAAGAACGACCTTTCTCATCTCATTGAGATCTTTCTGTACAAAACCTCTACCCGCTCTGACCATATACCCGCGAGTTTCCAGATACTCCATGTCTATTCCATAAATGCTTCCGCCCTGGAAACTGACATTCTGATAATAAACGTTGCTCGCATAAGAACGACTGTAAAAAAATGTCGCATTCTCTACATGATCCAGTTTCCGTACTTCTTCTTTCTGTTCATCTGAAAGAAGCGGTGCAGCTTTCCCATCACTCATTCCGTAATCCTGGTCATAAGCACTGTCTCCATAATTAAGCGTAATGGAAACCGTGTTATTACCCGCACCGATCAGGTCTTCCTTGATCTGTTCATTTGTTCCCTTCAAAGTTGAAACGATTGCAATAATGGAGGCAATACCGATAATGATACCAAGCATTGTCAGAAAGGATCGCATTTTGTGAGACCAGATTCCCTGAATGGATATTCTGATATTTTCAAGCATAAATTCCCACCTTCCTAGTAGCCATACATTTCGTCTGCTGAAACTTCTTTTGTTTTGACACCATCTGCAACATCATCGCCATAAGGAAAAGCAATTTTGTCTTCTCTGGTGATTCCTCCTGTTACGAGAACACTGTATCCACTGTTTACATTGCCTCCCACTTTCAGAATCTGTTTTTTCAGCACACCATTATCATCCTTGTAGACATAGCTGACTCCATTTTCAGTGCGGACAAATGCTCTGTCCAGAACAATTCCATTGCTGACCACATTTCCTGCCAGCATAACCGTAAGCCAGTCGTCATCTGATACTTTAACGGAACTGTCCTCTATAGTAGCTGTATATTCGTAGTAAGAAGCATTCGGATTTCCACTTCCATAATAGGAAGAATCGCCCGAAACAGGATACTCGGACACGTATGCCACCTTTGCATTAAAGTCACCATTTGAAGTGGAACATTTCAATTCTGTGCCTTCCTTTATCTGATCCAGCATCAGTTCACTTACCGTTCCTTTAACATAGTATCCTTCTTTGCTCTTAACTGTCATAAAAGTGCTTCCATCAGAAGATGAAGTTGTGGAATCTCCAACCTTTGCCACAGTTCCATCCAGTCTGCTGTAAATCGTTTCTTTCTGAACCTTCTTTTCCAGTTTACTGATATTCAGTTTGCTTTCCCGAATATCCAGACTCAGACTCTGAATTCTTGATTTCTGGATTTTGATTGCTTCATCTCTGGTAATTGAAGCGTTTCCTGAATCATCCGCATTATCATAATCTCCACCATCATCTGGTAATTCATCCTCATACTGACTTGCACCATCCAGTGTATATTCAATTTCCGAATCATTATCTACACGTTTGTCAAGAAGATTTCCATCAATGAGATAATACCCAATACAGGATGACTTTCTGTCCTGATAATCTGCCACCTGATTATTCTGATGAAATTCCAGCTGATACCAGTATCCTGTCTTTCCCGCATCTCTTGTACCGTCACTGTTAAACTGTGCCATTTTGTTAAGGAAAGAACCTTTTGCAACTACATATCCTTCGGACGAGTCACACAGGAACACAAACGGATCATCCTTTGTACCAGTTCCGGTAATAGGTTCTGTTTCATCATTCAGGATCTTCACAAACTGTGATTCTCCATCCATCAGTTTATCTTTATTCTCACCTGGTGCTATATCCACAATTTTTACATCATCCACAAAATCGTCCTGCGGCTGATCTGCTCCCGGTGTTTCCGTTGGTGTTGGTATCGGTGTCTCTTCCGGTGTTTCTGTTTGTTCAGGAATCGGCGTAGGTTCCGTATCATCTTCCCCTGTATCATCAGAACCAAAATCCACATCTGCGCTCGTATCTGCTTCCTCAGAGGAAGCTTCCTGCTGCGTATCCGTAAAATCCTCGGTCGAAGCTGTGCTTTCCAGCATGGCTGCCGCCAGAATTGGATTCATTACTGCTGCCAGATAAACTCCGTTCAGGGAACTTCCAGCCGAAGCCAGCTCATCTCCGGTGCTGCTTGTATCTGTGTCCGATGGCTGGTCTGCATTCAGAGAATCACTGCCTGCATCGCTTTCCTCAACAGGACCTCCATTCTGAAGACTCGCAAGTCGTTTCTGTGCCTTTGCCAGATTTTGTTCCTGCTGTTCCTGCTTCAGTTTCGCGATCTTGAGTTCCATCTGCACCAGTGTCATATCAAAAGAAACCAGTTTGTCTCCTTTTTTTACTGTATCGCCTTTTGATACATAAACATCCTGAACGATCATGTCTTTGTCTATGGTAATACTTTGAACTGCACTTGTAGCGATATTTCCCTCCAAGCTGGTATCATCCGTATAATACTGACTCGCCAGGCTGTCCACACTTACAACTGACACTTCACTCTGATGTGATTTTCTGTAATAAACTGCACCACCGGCAGTACCGCCCGCTATCAATGCAGCGATCAGAACTCCTATGATGATTTTTTTCTTCATGAATTCACCTCTTTTTCCCTGAGTTCACCGTCACGGATCGTTACTACACGTTTCGCATGTGCTGCGATTTCCGGATCATGCGTGATCATCAGGACTGTTACCCCCTCATCATTTAACTTCTGAAAAAGCTCCATGACCTGTGCTCCGGACTTACTGTCCAGTGCTCCTGTGGGTTCATCTGCAAGAAGCAGTTTCGGACTGTTTACGATTGCCCTGGCGATCGCCACTCTCTGCATCTGTCCTCCGGAAAGCTGGTTCGGCTTAAAGTCAACTCGATCAGCAAGTCCTACACGATCCAGTGCTTTGAGGGCTCTCTGTCTGCGTTCTTTCTTTGGAACTTTGGCATAGTTAAGCGGAAGTTCCACATTTGCTGCTGCTGACTGCCGCGGAAGAAGATGAAAACTCTGAAAAACAAAACCGATCTTGTTCAGACGGATATCTGACATGTCATTTTCGGAACAGGTTCCAATCTCCTGACCATCCAGAAAAAATTCTCCCTTTGTCGGTTTGTCAAGACATCCTATGATATTCATAAGTGTTGTCTTGCCTGAACCGGACGGTCCCATGATTGCCACATATTCTCCCTCTTCCATGGAAAAGTTGATATCTTTCAGTACCGGAACGCTCATTTTGCCCTGCTGGTAATCCTTATAGATTCCTTTTAATTCCAAGATCATTACTCTGCCTCCGTATCATCCTGTATCGGGACCAGATCTTCGTCCGGGAGATCGCCATCGGTCATATCACCCGTATCGTAATCACTTATCATGGTGTCGTCTGTTCCGTCATACCCGTAGTCAATGCTATCCATATTATCATCTGCCGGAAGTTCATCAGAACTCATATCAGAAACAGGCTCCATATCTACATTATCTGACTCAACAGCTTCTTCTCTGTTTTTGGTCGTTGCCATTCCCTCTTTGAGATTTTCTGCCGGGTAAGCAATATAATCATCCTTCGTAAGTCCGTCTGCGATCTCATATTCTCCCAGTTCTTCATCATACTGTCCAAGAATCACGCTGCGCTTCTCAAGTTTCTTGTCCTTACCCATTGCCCAGACATACGGCTGGTCAGTATCTGTATCTGAAATATACACTTCACTCAGCCACAGGCCTGCTTTCTGATCTTCCTGTCCTTCGTCATTTTCTATGTAAACATGCTGTCCAAGCATGAGACCGTCAGAAGAATCAAGATTCACATAAAATGGATAGGTACTTGAAGAAGTCTGGGAATCTCCACTTGCATCCATCATACCGAAGCTGTTGCTGCTACTGTTGGTAGTTGCACTGTCCTTATCAATAGTACCCATGGTCCCATGCCAGATCTGACTGCTGTCCACACGAGACCGGACAATTACCGGTTCTCCTTCTACAATGTTCTGGATATTCAGTTCATTTACAGTTCCTTTGACTCTGTACGAACCAGTACTCAGAATCGTAATAAATGCATTGCTGCTTCCACTTCCTGTATCAGAAGAAGAAGACATATCGTTAGCACTGTCATCCAGACTGTCTCCATCATCTGTTGATAATTTAGATGTGTCAATCTTCTGAATTACACCATCAATCGAACTTCTCACCTCAGTATTACCTGTTGCGCTCTGCAGTTTATCAATTTCTGCCTGCTTGCTTTTCTGATTATATTCATTTTTTTTGAGATTCATTTTGTTTGTCTCAATTTCAATTGTATAAGACAGCTGATTGTCCTGAGATGCCTGTTTCTTTTCTTTTTCGAGAGTAGCAATCTGATCATTCAGGCTGGACTCCTCATTCTTGAGACGGTCCAGTTCCAGCTGCGCTTCCTCCAGGCTGTCCTGAATACTGCTGAGATCATATTCAAACAAAAGCTGTCCTTTTTTGACCTGGTCTCCTGTCTTGACCTGGACTTCCTTGACAGATCTTCCACTCTCCAGTTCCACCTCAACCGTTTCCTGCGGTTCTACCGTGCCTGCATATCTGTTGGATACACCTGCAGCATCTCCATTGATCTCACTGATCAGTGTTACATATATAACATCTCCGCTGACTTCCTGCTGTCCAAACACTCCTGTTTTCCAGCAGACTCCCGCTGCGCCTCCTCCTATTATCAGGATCCCCAAAAGGATCAGAATTCTTTTTTTCATAATATGAAGTTTCCTCCTTACAGCCCTTCGCCATCGGACATTCTGACATATTCCTGTCGTTTTTTGTTTCTTAATTTATGTTACATGATTACTGCTACAATTCTGTAACAGCTACTTTTTTATCTTACCTATCATAGCAGATTGTTTCCAAAAAAGAAAGTCTTCCACAAAATCATTAAGATTTTCACATTTTTTTCACGTTTTCTTTCCAAAAACAGAGTAAAATATCCATTTTTTTGACTTTTGAGCTGATTTTTGGTAAAATGTATAAGAATATTTTTTTGAAAGGAAAGATACTTATGAAGATTGCCAAAAATCTGATCTCTCTTTTCGTTTTTATCCTTGCAGTTGTCTGTTTTGGCGGCTGTTCCCACCTCGATAAAACCGATGTAAAAACAGTGATCAGCAACGAACTGAATCTCCTCAAGAATCTGGACTCCGATACTGCCCAGAAATATGTATCCTATAAAGAACTGTTCCCCGACGCAACGACGGAAACTTCTCTTTCCCAGGAAGTAGAAGAAGTTTTTTCTCTCTTCTTTCAGGATTTTGATTATCAAATTCTTGATCTTGACGTCGACGAAGATAAAAAAGAAGCCACAGCAAAGATAAAGCTGACTACCATAGATGCTCAGACCTTAGCTTCCGATTACGCCGAAGCTTCCCTCAAAGCAGCAATCCTCAAGGCAGCCAGTTCTGATTCAGCAGACACCGAAGAAACTACAACTTCCATGGAGGACCGTTATCTGATCCTTGATGATCTGTTGAAGCAGAATCACTATGAAACTATGGAAACGGAATGTACCATCAGGCTCACAGACAAGGGTACTTCCAAACAGGAATGGGAGATCATACGGACCCATTCTCTGGAAAATGATCTTGTCGGCGGTCTTATGACTTATCTGTCCGACAGTGATCTCATGTCTCCAGAAGAAACACTGTCCGTCTATTTAGATACCCTCAAAACCATGGATTCTAAACAAATGGGAAATTATCTTGGTCTGGAAAGTCTTTTGAACACTTCAGATTCTGCCAAGAATTCCATTGCATCAGCTCTTGTCGATCAGGTTCACAAAACTCTTGATTATCAGATCACCAGTTGCAATATTCAAAGTTACAATGCTGTCGTAACTACAGAAATTACAACTTTTGACAGTGCATCCATACTTTCTGATTATCAGAGCAGCCGGGATACTTATCTCTCCTCTGTTGATGCCGTCATTGATGGTTCTTCCAAAAGATATGAGCATTCTCTGGAACTTCTCCTTAACAGCATTAAGGAAAACACAGATACCGTCACTTCTTCTGTTACTTTTCATCTTACCAACGACGGTGCATCCTGGAAACTCCTGGAAAACAGTGAAGCCATCGGAAATGCTATATTTGGAACGCTCAGCACCACACCTGTCCCCGATGAAAACAGCGAACTTTCAAATGATGAAAGTAACTCCGAACCATCTGACGAAACACTGTCTGATTCTTCCGAATATATCGATGAAGAAGATTTCGATTCCGGCTACGATTTTTCGGATGATGACGCAAATGCTGATAATTATGAAGATGACACTGCATCCGATGACAGTTCCTACGAAGAATAAACTTTCGTCCTTCTCCAGATCAAAAAACTCCTGCCAGACCTTTATATCACAGGCTGGCGGGAGTTTTTGTATATAATTAATTATTCAGCTTCTTCCGGAGCTGTCTCAAGTCCAAGTTCTTCAAGCTGCTGCTCGCTTACTCTGCTCGGCGATTCTGTCATCAGGCAGGAAGCATCTTTTACCTTCGGGAAGGCGATGACGTCACGGATGCTGTCAACTTTTGCCATCAGCATTACGAGACGGTCAAGTCCGTAAGCCAGTCCAGCGTGAGGCGGAACTCCGTATTTGAATGCATTCAGGAGGAATCCGAACTGTTCATAAGCAGCTTCTTTGGTGAAGCCAAGCATCTCAAACATCTTCTCCTGGATATCATTCTGGTGGATTCGAACACTACCACCACCGATCTCGTTACCATTCAGTACGATATCGTATGCTTTTGCACGGATCTTTCCAAGATCTCCGCTCTCGATCAGCGGGATATCTTCATCCATCAGCATGGTGAATGGATGGTGCATTGCTGTGTAACGGTTTTCTTCTTCGTTCCACTCAAGAAGCGGGAACTCTGTTACCCATACGAAACGATATTCATTCTTATCAAGAAGATCCATCTGTTTTGCAAGTTCTACACGGAGAGCTCCGAGAACATCGTATACAACTTTGTTCTTGTCTGCTGCAAAGAGAAGCAGGTCCCCCGGCTTACCTTCCATAGCCTGAACAAGTGCATCCATCTCTTCTTCTGTCATAAATTTGGCGAAAGAAGATTTGCGGGTGCCGTCTTCTGCGATCGCGATGTAAGCAAGACCTTTTGCACCATAAGTCTTTGCAAACTCAACGAGTTTGTCGATCTTCTTACGCGGCATGCTGCCCTGGCCTTCTGCGTTGATACCACGAACACTTCCGCCTGCCTCAAGAGCACCCTTGAATACTACAAATCCGCAATCCTTAACTACTTCGCTTACGTCATGCAGTTCCATTCCAAAACGCATATCCGGCTTGTCAGAACCGAAACGGTCCATAGCTTCCTGCCAGGTGATTCTCTGGATCGGAAGTTTAACATCTACATCAAGAACTTCTTTGAACAGGTATGCAAGGAATCTCTCATTTACGTCGATGACATCATCAACATCTACGAAAGAAAGCTCCATATCGATCTGCGTAAATTCCGGCTGACGGTCCGCACGAAGGTCCTCATCACGGAAGCAGCGTGCGATCTGGATATAACGGTCATATCCAGAGCACATCAGAAGCTGTTTGTAAAGCTGCGGAGACTGTGGAAGTCCGTAGAAAGAACCTGGATGGATCCTGGACGGAACAAGGTAATCTCTTGCACCTTCCGGTGTACTCTTACCAAGCATTGGTGTCTCAACTTCAAGGAATCCTTCGTCTGTGAAGAATTTACGGGTGAGCATCATAACTTTGCTCTTCATCATCAGATTTCTCTGAAGGTCCGGTCTTCTCAGGTCAAGGTAACGGTATTTCAGACGGATCTCGTCTTTTGTCTTGCTGTTTTCCTCGATCGGGAAAGGCGGAACATCGGACTCTGCCAGGATTCTTAAGGATTCTGCACGAAGTTCGAGTGCACCTGTAGCAAGGTTTTCATTTACAGCGCCGCCACGGTTCTCAACAGTACCTGTAACTGCGATCACAAACTCACTTCTCAGTTTGCCGGCTTTTTCGAATCCCTCTTCATCAATGCCGCCATTTTCAAAAATAACCTGCATGATTCCGGAACGGTCACGAAGATCAACAAAGACAAGTCCACCTTTGTTGCGGGCCTTCTGAACCCATCCCATCAGAGTTACTTTGCTGCCGACCATATCGTTTGTTACTTCTGCACATCGGCATGTCCTGTGCAGACCTTTCATACTTTCAGCCATGATTTTTCTCCTTTTGAAGCATTTATATTATTTATTAAAGAATTCTACAAATTCTGTATATCCTTCTGCGGTCATCTGTTCCTTCTGGAATTTCTTGTTTTTCTTCATGATAGAAATATTGACCTGAACGCCGTTCTTACGCTCTTCTTCTGCCTGTTTCAGAATTGGAAGAAGTTTGTCTGCCGGCATGTTTTTCTCGATCAGATATGCTTTCTTGGCTGCGCTTGTCGGGATCTCATATCCTCTCTCCAGAAGCAGCATAACGATTCTCTCAAATCCGATGGAAAATCCACATGCAGATGTATTCTGACCTGTAAATTTACCGATCATCTCATCATAACGTCCGCCGCCGCCGACAGAGCCGCCAAATTCATCCATTGCGATCTCAAAGATTGGACCTGTGTAGTAAGACATTCCACGAACCAGAGTCGGATCGAAGGAGATCTTGAAATCTGCGTTCTTTACAGAATCTACTGCTGTGATGATAGTTTCCAGATCTTCTGCAACCTTCGGATCAAGGACATCTTTCAGTTTCTCCTTGCAGTAGCGTACGCCCTCAATGTCAGAAGTGATTTCTTTGAACATACTAAGGTATGTATCAATGCTTTCTTTGCTGAAGCCTTCTTTTTCGAGTTCTTCTGCTACGCCTTCAAGACCGATCTTGTCCATCTTGTCAAGAATGATAAATACAGTATCAAAGCTTTCTTCCGGGAAGCCGCTGTACTGTGCCATAGCCTTGAGGATCTTTCTGTCGTTGATACGGATCGTGAAGTTATGGAAATCCAGTTTGCCAAGCAGTGTGGTAGTCGCCATGACCAGCTCGATCTCTGCAAGGTATGTGGACTCACCAAGAATATCGATGTCACACTGCATGAACTGACGGAAACGGCCTCTCTGCGGACGGTCTGCTCTCCATACATTTCCCATCTGCAGTGCCTTGAATGGTGCCGGAAGCTGGCTGGCATTGTTGGAATAATATCTGGAAAGCGGTACAGTCAGGTCATAACGAAGTCCGGAGTCTACCAGATCTGCCTCACACTCTGCTGTATCAAGTTTCAGTTTTTCTCCACGTTTGAGGATCTTGAAGATCAGTTTCTCATTTTCCCCACCCTGTTTGCTGCTGAGATTCTCGATGTGCTCCACGCACGGAGTCTCAATTGCTGTAAATCCGAATTTGCCGTAAGTTTCACGGATCATGTTCATCACATAATTACGGATCTCCATTTCCTTTGGTAAAATATCTTTCATACCGGTTACCGGTTTTTTCTTTAATGCCATGCTGTCCTCCTGTTATTTGTTATCATGTACCACTCTCTGAAATGCAAGAAAAACTTCCATATCAAAGTTTTTGATCTCATCGATCATCAGCTCTATCACACTGCTTACATCAAATGCCTTGCGGTAAGGTCTGTCTGAGATCAGTGCTGCATATACATCACAGACTCTCAGGATCCTGGCGCCCAGGGGAATACTGTCACCGGACAGATTGGATGGATATCCACTTCCGTCATAATTCTCATGGTGATAAAGGATACTCTGAAGAACTGTTTCCGAATAATCCTGATCTTTCAGTTCTTCATAACCAAGTGTCGAATGCATCCTGACATATTTCAGTTCCTCGATCAGAAGCGGATCGTTTTCCTGTCCGTTAATGTATCCTGTAAGTTTCAGTTTGCCAATATCATGAAGTATTCCTGCAATGGCAAGCTGATAACAGAACTCCTCATCCTGCCCCAGCTCCTTCGCTACCGCATACGCAAGATTACTGACCGCAATTCCGTGATTCAGTTCGGCAGACAGATCAAATTCCAGAAGCCTGTCCGGGGACTTTATCTCTTCTTCTTGTGTCATTTCCAACGTATATACCTCCTGCCTAGAGCCATTTCTGTATTCCTGCACGTTTTCTTTCTATCATTTCATCGATACGGGAAATATAATTAGTTACGTCTTTGACATTCTCTGCACGCTCGATGCGTCTGCCATGGTCAAAGACCAGTTTGGATGAGCCGCCTGCGCCAAGGGCAATGATCGGCTGTTTTTCTTCCATAATTAGTATATTGTAAATCCCGGCTTTGTCAACCTTTGCATAGCCTACATTTTCAAAATTACCCTTCATATTCTTCTGTCTGTACAGATAATAAGGTCCCATTTCCATTTCATAGGCTGTTTTCATGGTCATATCCATGATCTCCTGGTTGTTCTCAAACGTCATTTCCTGATATTTGTCTTTGAACATATTCAGGCGCGCTGCTCTCTTTACCGCCAGGGAATGTACCGTCAGGCTGTCAGGTGCAAGCCGTCTGACTTCCTCTAATGTATGCTCCACCATCGCTTTGTCCTCACCTGGAAGTCCCACGATCAGGTCCATATTGATATTATCAAAGCCACACTCTCTTGCAAGTTTAAACGCCTGCTCTGTTTCCTGTACCGTATGTCTGCGTCCGATGATATCCAGTGTCTCCTGGTTCATGGTCTGTGGATTTACAGAAATCCTCGTGACAGGGTAATTTCGGATCATCATCAGTTTTTCTCTGGTGATACTGTCCGGTCTTCCTGCCTCGATCGTAAATTCCACAAGGTGCTCGCAGTCAAAATGTTCCATAAGGGAATCAAACAGGACTTTCAGCTGTTCTGGTTCCAGAGTAGTCGGTGTTCCGCCTCCGATGTAGACAGTGTCCAGTTTTTTACCCTTTTGTCTCATAATCTCAGAGACAGCTTTGATTTCTTTACACAAAGCCTCAAGATACAGATCTACCCTGTCCTTCCACTGTTTCAGCGGATAAGAGCTGAAAGAACAGTAAAGGCAGATACTCGGGCAGAACGGGATTCCGACATAAAGACTGTAACCATTCTCATAATCAATGTCCTTCAGGATTTCCCGCTCTCTGTTTGCGATCGTGATCGCCAGTGCAGTTTTCTGGGGGCTGACCATGTAGCGGTCTCTCATTTCCTGCGCTGCTTCTGTGTTTTTCATTCCGGACTCAATAAGTCCCATTGCCAGCTTCGCCGGACGGATCCCGGTCAGGTTTCCCCATGGAAGGGTTTTGCCCGTCAGGCTGACCAATAACCTGTACAGTGCCAGTTTCACGATGTCCTTGCGTTCTTTACGGATTGCATGTGCCTGTTCTTTCGCATCAGCATCTTCTGACGCCGAACAAGAAACAAGGGCATCCGAAGACTGCCCTTCTACAAATTCTGCACTTGTCACACCTTTGTTCTCATGATCCTCATAGCGGATCATGCAGGACTCATCCTGCTTTTCGATCCGGAAATAAAGATCACAGCCTTCCTTTCTCTCATCATAGGAAGAAGTGATTTCACTTCCTGGATAAAAAGCACGGATCAGTTCATAAATATCATGTTCAAATTCTTTATCAAGAAAAAGTATATCAATCTTATACAAATGGATTGTACCTCTTTTCATAACCGATTGTTGTCGATGCATCATGCCCCGGATATACCTCTGTCTCATCCGGCAGTGCATCCAGAAGACGATGAAGGCTTCTGACGATTGCTGCTGTGCTGCCCTCCGGAAAATCCGTTCTTCCTACTGATCCCTGAAATACGGTGTCGCCACTGAAAAGCACACCCTCATCCTTGAGATAATAACAGCAGCTTCCAACAGTATGTCCCGGTGTCTCGATCATCTGTACTGAAAATCCGGCCAGTTCTACGGTCTGAAGATCCTTAAGATAAACATCCGCATCCAGTGTACAGCTTCCATGACCAAACACTGACAGATTCACCTTCGGATTCAGAAGTGTTGTCTCTTCTTTTTCACTTGCATAGATTGGAATATTGTATTTCTTTCTTACCTCATCTGCTGCCATGATATGATCAAAATGACCATGCGTCAGAAGGATTCCGACAGGCTTGCCCTGCATCTCGGAAACTTTGCGCTCGATCGTATCCGCCGCATCTCCCGGATCCACGATCAGCAGTTCACCATTTTCTTTATTTTTGAGGAAGTAGCAGTTTGTGTATACACTTCCGACAATGCATTTTTGTAATTCCAGTTTTTTCATGCACTCTTTCTCCTATATATCGTTCATCAGCCTGGAGTTCCACGTTCTACATCAAGTACGCTCTCGATCTGACGGAGTTTCTCAATGAGAGACGCCAGTTCTTCCTTGCTTCCGATCTCAAAGCTGATGGAAATTGTGGCTTTCTCCTGCTTGTTGGTACGGCTGTTGATCGTTCGCATATCAATCTTACGTTCTGTGAACACTTTAGAAAGGTCTACCAGAAGACCTGTACGGTTATTGGCAAATACCTGAATATCTGCCATATATTTCTCAGAGCTTTTGTTCTCTGTTGGCTGCCATTCTGCCTCGATCAGACGGGAACGGTCTGTCTCTGACATGTTCAGAACGTTTACACAGTCCGTCCTGTGGATCGTGATTCCACGGCCTCTTGTGACAAAACCTACGATCTCATCTCCCGGAATCGGACTGCAGCACTTGGAAAAACGGACTGCAACATCATGGATACCCTTTACTACGATTCCGCCCTTGTTCTTGGTTATATGAAGCTTCTCCTGCTGTTCACCGGCCGCCTCAAGGACCTGCTCATCAGTAAGATGCTTCTGATTTTCCTTCTCATAAGCTTCCAGTAGTTTATTGAAGACCTGGCCTTCCTTAAGTCCGCCATGTCCGATTGCTGCCAGCACAGAATCCCAGTCACGGAAACCATACTTGCGCATAACAGATTCCAGAAACTGTGATTTGGTATAATTACTGATCTTATATCCCTTGGACTTCGCATACTGTGTCAGCATTTCCTTGCCCTTGAGGATATTGTCTTCTTTAAGTTCTTTCTTGAACCACTGATTGATCTTGTTCTTTGCCTGTGTACTCTTGACGATCTTGAGCCAGTCACGGCTCGGTCCCTGGGAATTCATCGAAGTGATGATCTCAATACGGTCACCATTCTTGATCTGATACTCGATCGGGACAAGCTTGCCGTTTACTCTCGCACCTACCATACGGTTTCCTACCGCACTGTGTACACTGTACGCAAAATCGATCGGTGTGGAACCATTCGGCAGAGTCTTGACATCTCCCTGCGGAGTAAAGCAGTAAACACTGTCCGCAAAAAGGTCCAGGTCATTCTTGAGAAGGCTCATGAACTCCCTGTTATCGGACATGTCCTTCTGCCATTCAAGGATCTGACGGAGCCAGTTCAGCTTCTCCTCCTCGCGCTTATCTACCGGCAGTTTGCCATCGGAAGATTCCTTATATTTCCAGTGTGCAGCGATACCATATTCTGCTGTCTTGTGCATTTCGAAAGTACGGATCTGGATCTCAAATGGCTGTCCATTTGGTCCGATCAGTGTGGTATGCAGGGACTGGTACATATTTGGCTTCGGCATGGCAATGTAATCCTTGAATCTGCCCGGGATCGGTTTGTACATCTCATGGATGACGCCAAGGGCTGCATAACAGTCCTTGACTGTATCTACCAGAATACGGACTGCAAACAGATCATAAATCTGATCGATCGTCTTGTCCTGATTGACCATCTTCTTGTAAATACTGAAGAAATGCTTGATTCTTCCATCCACCTGTGCCTTGATTCCGGCATCGTCCATATGCTGCTTGACCTGGCTTACGATATTATTGACAAATTTCTGGCGTTCACTCTTACGAAGAGCGACCTTGTCCACAAGATCATAATATACATCCGGTTTGAGATATTTCAGTGACAGGTCATCCAGCTCCACCTTGATCTTGGAAATACCAAGACGCATGGCGATCGGTGCATAGATGTCCATGGTCTCTCTTGCCTTTTCCTGCTGTTTCTCCGGTCTCATATACTGCAGGGTACGCATATTATGAAGTCGGTCAGCAAGTTTGATCAGGATTACACGGATATCCTTTGCCATGGCAAGAAACATCTTACGAAGGTTCTCTGCCTGCTGTTCTACCTTGTCTGAGGAATAGCTCAACTGTCCCAGTTTTGTTACACCATCTACAAGAAGCGCAACCTCTGCGCCAAATTCCTTCTCCAGTTCCTCGCAGGTCATCCAGGTATCTTCTACAGAATCATGAAGAAGACCTGCAACAATTGTTTCCTTGTCCAGTTCGAGATCGGCAAGGATGATCGCAACGCACAGCGGATGAATGATATACGGCTCTCCTGACTTTCGCTTCTGATCCTTATGTGCCTCTCTTGCAACTTCGTATGCCTTCTCTATCATAGAAATATCCGTAGAAGGATGATATTTCTTTACGCTGGAGATCAGCTCATCGTATAAGACTTCCGGGCTTGTAAAATCATTCATGGATTTTACTGCCGCATCTGCCCGTTTTACAGATTCCAGTTTTTCTTTTTCTACCTGATCCAGATTCTTCTCAGGCTGTGCATTTTGTTTCTTCTCTGCCATTCTCTCCCACCTGCCTGCCATCGTTTAGATTTTGTATCTGTGCTTCTTATCGGGTTACTTCTACATTATTTGCCATCGTATTTGATGACAGAAGCTACATCATAGCCTGCAAGTTTTTCTCTGCCTTTCAGTCCGGCAAGTTCCATAAGGAAAACAACCTTGACTACTTCGCCGCCAAGTTCCTCTACCAGTTTGATCGCAGCTTCGATAGTACCGCCTGTTGCGATCAGGTCATCTACGATTGCAACCTTCTGTCCTGGTTTGATGGAATCCTTATGCATCTCGATCGTGGCACTGCCATATTCCAGATCATAGCTCTGTGAGACAGTTTCGCACGGAAGTTTGCCCTTCTTACGGATCGGTACAAATGGTTTGTGAAGATTGTATGCAATCGGCACGCCAAAGATAAATCCTCTGGATTCTGTTCCTGCGATCACATCTACCTCTGTATCCTTAAGACAGGCCTGCATGGAATCAATTGCAAGCTGTAAACCATCCGCATCCTGAAGAACACTTGTTATATCACGAAAAATAATGCCCGGTTCCGGAAAATCCGGAATGCTTCTTACATAATCCTCTACTCTTTTCATATATGCGTACCTCCGACTTTTTGTATAAATCTAGGTAATCAGTATATCACTTTTTTTTGATGGAATCAATGTCTAACCCGACAAGAGTCGTGAAAATACAGGGATTTTCGACTTTTAACAGTAGTTGCGAATGACAACCTGCAGGGTTTCACGTCCCTGATATACATTGATCTCCGGGTAATATGTCACGGAAATCTCCTCCTGCTGCCGTACAAAATCCGCAAATTTCTCCGCTTCTCCGAAGTATACCGCATCCATCTGCATGCCGGTCTGATCCTCCAGTTTCATCTTTGCCACATTCTGATTCTTCCCAAAAATCCTTAAGTTTAAAACCCGTAACCCCTTTTGTGCAAAAATCGGCTTGGTGTTTCCTTTGCCAAACGGCTCCAGAATTTTTAACTGCTCTGTAAGTTCCCTGGAAAGATAAGAAACCGGCATTGGCACATCGATCACAATCTTTGGACGGAGTTCTTCTTCTGTAAGAGTACAGTTTGCATTCAGCTGTTTTCGGAACAGTTCAACATTTTTTTCTTCGATAGAAAGTCCTGCTGCCATCGGATGTCCGCCAAACTGGATCAGAAGATCTCCGCATTTGACCATTTCTTCGTACATTGAATACGCTTCTATGGAACGGCCGCTTCCCTTGACAGAGTTTTCACCCTTTGTGAGAACAAAGACCGGTTTATGATACTTTTCACGAATCCTGCCCGCAATGATACCTGCAAGACTTTCGTGACAGTCCGGAAGATAGACCACCAGCACACGGTCCTCATTTAAGCCCGTCTCTTCGATCAGGCGGATGGCTTCTTCTTTTCCTTTTTCTGTCATTGCCTTTCTGCTCTGGTTCAGGGCAAGAAGATCTCCCGCCAGCTCTGCTGCCTTTTCTTCGTTTGTTTCGCAGAGAAGTTCCAGTGACCTCGCAGCCGTGTCAAGACGTCCGCTGGCATTGATGCATGGTCCAAGCACAAAACCTACATGATATGCCGTGATCTCCGCACCATCCAGATTATTCGCACGGATCAGTGCCCGAAGTCCCGGTGTATGTGTCGCCGAAAGCTGTCTCAGACCTTCTTTTACGATGATCCTGTTTTCTCCCTGCAGATCCATGACATCGCCAACGGTCGCAACAGCTGCCAGTTCTGTAAAATCCAGAACTTCACTTTGTGAGATTCCATTTTTTTCATATAATGCCCAGATCAGTTTCCATGCAACGACTGCCCCGCAGAGGTTTTTGTTCGGATATGCGCAGTCTGCCTGTTTCGGATTGATCACCGCATCTGCCGGCGGTATGATCCATTCTTTTCCATTTTCTGTCTCTTGGAATGGAATGTCATGGTGGTCAGTGATAACTACCGTCAGGCCACGTTCCTTTGCATCCGCGATCTCTGCCGAAGCTGCAATTCCATTATCACAGGTGACGATCGTGTCAATCCCATCCTCCACTGCTTTCTGGATAAGCTGTTCATGGATTCCATATCCATCTTTGATCCTGTCCGGAATATAGGTGTCCGCATCCGCCCCCAGTCTCTGGAATCCTTTGAGCAGAATGCAGGTCGAGGTAACGCCGTCTATATCATAATCCCCGATAATCCTGATTTTTCTGTGTTCTTTTATTTTTTCCTGAAGGATCTCCACTGCTTTGTCCATGTCTTTCAAAAGCCACGGTGATGGAAGTTCCTTTAATGTCCCATAAAGATAGGAACGGATATTTTCTGTTCCTTCTACATCCCTGTTCCTGATCAGTCTTGCGATCACCGGATCGATCCCGAATTCCTGGCTGATCTTCTGAAAATCTGCACGTTTCGCGCAGACTACCCATTTTCCCATAGTTCTTTCTCCCTGTGTCTTCTTCCATAAAATACATATTCCCGGAACAGATATCCTGCCCGGGAATATGGTTTATTTATTGATTATTCTGTTTTGTTTTCGTTATCTGCCGCTTCTTTTGCCGCTGCTTCCTGAGCTGCGAGACGTTCTGCAACTCTCTTGCGGTTTTTCTTCTTCGGCTGATTCTTATCCTTCTTGGAAGGCTGATTGTTCTGTGCTGTATTGGTCGGCTGTTTTGTAGAAGATTTGCTGGAACCTGCTGTCTTGCCAGCCAGCGCTGCCTGTGCCACGGCTTTGCCCTGGCGGCGCTTCATTACCAGCCACAGTGCACCTGTAATGCATACAGAAGAATATGCACCGCAGATCACACCTGCCATCAGAGGAGCTGCAAACTCACGGATGGAGGATACTCCAAGGATGTACAGTACTGCAACCATTACGAAGGTTGTAAAGGAAGTATAAATACTTCTTGTCAGTGTCTGTGTGATACTATCGTTTACGATCTGCTCCAGATTATCCGGATTCTTTCTTCCATGCATGTTCTCACGGATTCGGTCAAAGATGACGATCGTTGCGTTAATAGAATAACCAACGATTGTCAGCATGCAGGCAATAAAGGTATTACCTACAGAAATTCTGGAGATCGCATAGAATGCAAGAACAACCAGAACGTCATGGAGAAGTGCAAGGACCGCACTGCTCGCAAAACGGATATCCTTGAAACGGAACCAGATGTATACCAGCATGCAGAGTGTTGCAACAAGAACTGCAACGATCGCATCTCTTCTCATCTCAGAACTTACAGTAGCAGAAATACTTTCTGTTGTGATCAGGCTGTCATCTACATCGAAGTTCTCAACCAGAGCCTGATCCAGTTTCTCACGTTCTTCCTGTGACAGAGTACGTGTCTTGATCACTACCTGATTTGTTCCAGATACCTTGGTCGGCTGTACATTCTTGTCTCCTGTAACCTCTTCTACAACTGGTGTAACTTCAAAATCGATCTGCTTGATATCCATATCTTCGTTGAATGTTACTGTTGTAGCTGTACCACCGGAGAAGTCAAGTGCATAGTTTAATGCTGTTCCGCCAGTCTGATGATGAACCACCATTGCAACCGGACCGCTCAGGATCAGGATAATGGAAATAATGAAAAATACTTTACGCTTTCCAACAAAATCAACAAATTTACGCTGTTTTGCACTTCCGTAGAATTTCGGATCACGGACACCTACTGCATACAGTGCATTTACGATCAGTCTTGACACAACCAGTGCGGTAAACATAGAAACTACGATACCAATAGCCAGTGTGTATGCAAATCCCTTAACCGTACCGGAACCTAACCACATCAGGACCAGTGCCGCGATCAGAGTTGTAACATTACCATCAAGGATTGCGCTGAACGCTTTGGCAAAACCTGCTTTGATGGAAGTTCTCACGGAGCTTCCTGCTGCGATCTCCTCCTGGATACGTGCGTAAATGATAACGTTGGCATCCACCGCCATACCGATACCAAGGATGATACCCGCGATACCTGGAAGAGTAAGTGTAATATCAAATGCATTCAGTGTGATCAGCACGATCGCTGTATACAGAACCAGTGCTACACCTGCAACCACACCAGGAACACGATACATCAGGATCATAAAGATGATGACGATCACAAGTCCGATCAAACCTGCCATAACGCTGGTGGAAATTGCTTCCTCACCAAGCTGTGCTGCTACTACGCTGGAACGGAGTTCTTCAAGTTCGATACTCAGAGAACCGATGCGGATATAGGAAGCAAGATTCTGTGCTTCTTCTACACCTGACATACCGGTGATCTGTGCCTGTCCTCCGGTGATTGCTTCATTTACCTTCGGAGCACTTAAGATCTGGTTATCATAAACGATTGCAATCTGTTTTCCGACATTTGCTTCTGTTGCTTCTGCAAATTTCGTCTTACCTTCATCTGTAAGAGTCAGGCTGACAGCATATTCTCTGGAACTGTTTTTGTCAGACTGGAAAGCGCCTCCCTGGGCATCCTTCACATCTGTACCTTCCAGTACTACTGATCCTGCTTCGCGGATCTCATCCAGACTTCTTGCAAGCGCATAACCGCTTCCTGTGCTTGAGAAGTTTGCATTACCGTCATCGTCTGTCTGTGTGATAAAACACAGAGAACCAGGTTTACCAAGATCATTGAGGATCTGGTCTGCATCTGTTACTCCTGGGATTTCTACTGCAATACGGTCGCTTCCTTCTTTGTACACCTGTGCTTCTGTACTGTACTGTTCTACACGCTTCTGGAGCTTGTATACAGTATCTGACATGTCTTCAGCACTTGGGTTGCTGTCTTTTGCCTGATAGGTAATGCTGACACCACCTGACAGGTCCAGACCGGTCTTGATGTTCTTTGCTGCACCGGTTCCTGTTGGTCCGAGGCCAATCCCAGCCGTGTAACACAGAAAGACTGTGATAATGGCGGTCAGGAGCAGCGCAACGATTGCTCTGTTTTTCTTCATCGTTCTTTCCTTTCCTGAATTATTTTATTCCGCTAATGCGGCCTTTATCATGATCGCGCACTCCACTCTCTTACGCTGAAGTTCGCATCCGATATCATAATTGCCATTAATATCTTTCTGGAAATGATAAGCATTGGCAGCACATCCGCCACTGCAGTAAAATCTTGCAAAGCAGTCCTTGCAGGATTCCTTTGTATATACATTACATTTGCTGAAATCGCAGCGGATCTCCGGTCTTGTGATTCCCTCGTCCACATTTCCCATAAGGAACTGTTCCTCACCAACAAACTGATGACATGGATAAAAATCGCCCCACGGAGTTACCGCCAGATATTCGGTTCCTGAACCACATCCGGACAGACGCTTGTACACACAAGGACCACCGGTAAGGTCGATCATAAAGTGGAAGAAATTGAAGCCCTTGCCGGCCTTTTCCCTGGCGATCATTTCCTTTGCCAGTTTATCATATTCTTCCTTGATCTGCGGGATATCTTCTTCTCTGATCGCATAATCCTCTGTGTCAGCCGCAACTACAGGCTCTACAGAGATCTGCTTGAATCCGAGATCTGCCAGATGCAGAACGTCATTGGAGAAATCAAGATTATGATGAGTAAAAGTACCTCTTACATAATACTTGTCCTGATTTCTGGATTCTGCGAATTTCTGGAATTTCGGAATGACCAGGTCATAGCTTCCGGCTCCCTTGCGGAACGGACGCATGAAGTCATGTACTTCCTTACGGCCATCTACGCTGAGAACAACATTTCCCATCTCACGGTTACAGAACTCCATCACTTCGTCGTTGAGAAGGACACCATTCGTGGTAAGTGTGAAACGGAACTTTTTATTATGAAGTTTCTCCTGTTCTCTTCCGTAGGCAACCAGGTCCTTGACCACCTGCCAGTTCATCAGCGGCTCACCGCCAAAGAAATCAACTTCCAGGTTTCTTCTTGAACCGGAATTTGCGATCAGGAAATCCAGTGCTTTCTTTCCAACCTCGAAGGACATCAGCGCACGTCTTCCGTGATATTCTCCTTCTTCGGCAAAACAATATCGACAGGCCAGATTACAGTCATGGGCAATGTGCAGGCACAGAGCCTTAACTACGGTCTGTCGATTCTTGGTAAATTCTTCTATTACATTCTCATATGCATCTCTGGTAAAGAGCATTCCCTGCTCCCTAAGTTTCTCGCACTCGGAAACAGAAGTACGGATATCTTCTTCCGGGAAACGATCCTTTAATTTGGAAACAATTTCCTCTGCGTTCAATCCTTCTTCCATATATGGAAGCACTTCGTATGTAACCAGGTCTACCAGATGGATGCATCCACTGTTTATGTCCAGAACAATATTGTATCCATTGTTCTGATATCTGTGAATCAGACTCATCTCTCTGAAAATCCTTTCATTATAAAAACTTTTTAATCATAAGAATAAGCAGCGGATTTCACTCCGCTGCTTAACTGATTGCTTTGAACTTGCTTTATTTGTTCTCGCAGCTCTGATTTCCTACAGTACAGGAAGTTTTGCAAGCAGACTGGCAAGATGTCTGACATTCACCACATCCACCTTTTTTCACTGTGTTCTGCAGATTCTTTGTATTCAATGTTTTGATATGTTCCATATTATCATACCTCCTTATGTATAGTTATCTGGGCATAGTATAGCATAAATCCTGCTCAATTAAAAGCATTTTTTTCTTAAGATAGCATGCCTCCAAGAGTACCTCCTCCAAGGCACATACAAAGCGTTGTTATCATATGTCCCGGGCTCATATCCCAGCTTCCGCTCACAATAAAAGAAACAGTTCCCAAAAGTATGAAATAAGAGAGACCTACCAGGGCGCCCCAGCGGTATTTCTCTCTCCTGGTGATCTTTCCCGCCAGAAATCCACCAGCCATGCAGGAGATCACATAAATCACGATAATCCCAACCGTGACCGGACCTGTCCCGATATCCATCTGGAATACAAGAAATGCAAGAAGCAAAAGACATATTCCTGTCAGCGCATACGCCAGAAACAAAGATCTGAGTACTGCTTTTATTTTCATGCAGGCAACCCTCCCATATAGATTATATGAAAGGATCACCTGTATATTCCCTCGGATTTATTTATTATTTTTTTCTTTTTCTCAGATAAACGATCACACCAACGATAGCTGCTGCTGCAATTGCAAGGATCACAAATGGAAGAATGCTGGTCGTATCTCCTGTATGTACCGCTTTAACAGAACTACTGTTATCTTCCTCACTGTTCTCATCTTCGTCAGAAGAATCTGAAGAAGTCTGTGCAGTACTGTCCTCCGGTGCAGATGTAACTTCTGTATTCGTGGTATCTGCCGCTGAACTGTCTGTAGTCGTAGTTGTATCTGCTGTATCAGCGGCTGCTGAATCATTTGTATCATCTGCTACTGGTGTGAGATCCGCTGAACCGGCAGCATCCGGAGTTTCTGTCACTACTGCTGTGTCGTAGCCATCTTCCTCAATTTTCTCACCAACCAGAGTCTTACTTCCTGCAATTCCAAACGGACTGAAAGAATGTGTGCTGAAAATCATGGTACTTCCATCTACACTCGGCACAATTGTTTCCATTGCTCCGCTGTCCAGAAGATGTTCGATCGTATAGCTGTAGCCGGCTTTAACCGGAACTGTCACACTGACGTATTCTCCATCCGGAACCTCATATTCTGTATCATTCTTGAGATCCCACAGTTCAAACTCGTAGGACTGGAAGACATTTGCCTCAGATTCATTGGTAAATTCATAATCATCTCCACTGGCAACACGGAACTGAACATAGTACGGCAGGTCGATTCCTGATACGGTAATTCCATTTGTACTGTGATTTTCTTCAGCAAGTGCTGCCTTCTGAGCATCAGTCAGATCTTCCTCAAAATCTGTAGAACGGTTATCCTCTTTGATATCCTTGTCTGCACCATCAAAGATATTGTCCTTGTCAGCTTCCGGAGTCACTGTTGCCTCTGGTGTCTCGGTTGTTTCCGGTGTTTCTGTTACTTCTGGTGTCTCAGTTACCTCCGGTGTTTCTGTTACTTCTGGTGTCTCAGTTACCTCCGGTGTTTCAGATGGAGTGACCTTCGCATCTTCTTCGGCAGTATCTTCTGTTTTGTTGTTTTCTTCGGATTTCTGCTCTTCCTTTGTATCTGTTTTGGTTGTTTCTGACTCACCATCAGCTTCTTCTGACGGCTCCTCAGTGATTTCTGCTTCTTTCTCAGAGCTTTCTTCTTCAGCCGGAGCTGCTGTTACTTCTGGTGCTGCTTTCTGGTCATCCTCTGCTGAATCTTCCTTCTGCCCCTCATTTGCGTCGGAAGAATCCTGGTTTTCGTCATAATTATCCTGATTTTCGTCATTTTCTGTTTCGGAATCGTTATAATTTTCGTCATAATTCTCCGAAGAATCTTCATTCCACTCATCAGATTCCTCTGAATTTGATTCCATTCCACTTACAACCACTGTCACAGTGCTGTAAATTGCGTCAGATTCTCCATCCCATCCGGAAATTTTTGACAACACAGAAGAATCGTATGGTTTGAATACGACATCATACGACTGCACCCTTTCAGACGGCACGCTGGATGAATCTACCCAGGAAAGTGTTCCATACTCACTGTCCGGAAGTGAAATATCAGAAAGCGGCATTGGCTGTTCTACGGTCACGTTATCCGGGATCAGACTGCTTAACTGCACAGATGTGCTCTCAGCATAAGCCGGTGAAACTGAAACCTGTCCTGCCATAAGAGTTGCTGCAAGAGCTGCAATTGCAAAAAGATGCATATTTTTATTATTATTTTTCATAATTATTCTACCTCAATCTATTCTAAACATTATATAAATGATCAACAATTTATCCTGACCAGATGTGCTTATGTTATAATTCATTTCATTGCCCGTCCATAAAATCCGCTCAGTTATATTCTATCTATAAGTAAATTTAATTCAAATATTCTGACATTACTTTTTTCAAGATATGCCAAACTTCAATATACCAACCTTTTACCTTTTTGTAAATATTTCGTAACATAATATTTTCTTTTACGACACACGTATTATATCACAGTTCTGCTTTTTTCGACACCCCTAAATTATTTTTAGAATTTACAAATTATGGGATTTATTTTTGCATCATTATCTGAAATTGGCTGACAATTCGTTTTATCTCTGCCAGCACTTCATCAATTCCATGCTGAGTCAGTTTCCAGTTTTCTTTTGTAATTTCATCCACAGAGCAAGGGCATACCAGAAATTCTGTTTCCGGATACGCCCTCTGATAATACATAAATGCTCTTCTGGCATGATAATTCTTGCAGCACAAAATTGCTTTTTTCACTTTTAATCCGGCCTGATCTGTCACTTTTCTCGAAAAAAGTGCATTCTGCCATGTAAAAGTTGCCTCGTCTTCCCTTAAAACGGCATTCTCCGGCACGCCGTTTTTCATCAGTACATCCTTCAGGAATTCCCATTCCGTCTGGTAGGCTCCATTATATTTCTCTGCCTCTCCTGTCACTCCGGAAAACTTTCCTGCAGAAATACTGTATCTTCCACTTGGAAGAACCATCGGCGCCAGCCCCAGTCGATAAAGCTCTGCCGCTTTTTCTGCCATATAAGGGTAACTGTTTCCCGGAACAAAAATAATATCCGCCGATTCCGGCTGATTCTCCATAAAAACAAAGTTTCCTACTTCCTCCAAAAATTTCTCGTACATAAATTTCTCCTGTCTGTGTTTTATTTTGTAACGATTATCGTACTGTATCCCGCGTCCCGGAGTCTCTGTTCCATCTGGATCGCATTGCCGATCTGCTGAAAAGCTCCTACCTGAACCTTATACAGATCACCTTCATAGAGCAAAAATGCAGGAAATCCCTGATCTGTCAGCTGATACAGCATCCTGTCTGCATTTTCGCGACGCCGGAAAACTCCTGTCTGAACCCGATAATACAATGGCTGTTCTATCGTCTCATCATTCAGGGTTCCAAGAATAGATGTCGCGATCGCCTCCGCAATTTCCTTCTGTTTCTCGTCATACAGCTTATTGTCCTCATCTGAATTCAGAAATCCTGTCTCCACCAGAAGTGCCGGCATCCTGGTCTTACGAAGAACGACAAGACCCGGCCGCGCATTGACCCCCAGTTCTTTGAATCCAAGTTCACCCAGGGCTCCCACAATATTCTGCGCCATATCATATTTGATTCCACTCTTATCATATACCAGCACTTCTACTCCCTGATACTGATTCTCCTCCGGGCTGCTGTTTCTATGGAAAGAAATAAAATAATCTGCACCCGCCTCGTTTGCAATCTTCGCTTTCTCAAAAGGTGTCTGATAAATATCTGTAGTTCTAGTATACACCACATCTATCCCATTGTCTTCCAGGATCTTGCCCACTGCCAGCGTCAATTCCAGATTATCATCTTTTTCTTTTCTTTCCTTATATATAGCACCTGGGTCTGTACCACCATGGCCTGCATCCAGCACAATTTTATACGCCAAAGTCTTTCCTCCAGAAATCCTTTCTTAATATTATATGCATCCACCCGGCATTTGGCACTGTCGTTTGTATCACAAGACACTAAATGATCCTGTCTCAAGATCATAATGATAAATCTGATATGTCAGAAAATCTTCTGGCGGAGTCGTTTCATTCACGGTATCCTCCAGAACCTTTTTCAATTCTTCCGGATCTGCACTCTTTTCATTGTGGATCATCACCTCATGAATGCTGGTAAACACCATATAAAATCCTCCCCCCATCAGCTGCCCGATCCGCTCTGCCACACCGGGCAGAAAAATTGCCACAGCTCCATTCGTCCGGATTGTCGTACTGAGACAGTTCCCCAGTACATCTTTCTTCAGCTTGTAATCACATAACAGGTTCATGAAATTCTCTCCTGCATAATCCGGATCAAAAATCAGCTTTTCCCAGCAATAGATCCTTGGTGGCGAAATAAAATATGTATTCAGCAAAGCTTCCTCAAAAACCTGTTTTGGCTCCTGCTCCCACTTTTCCAACATGTGTCGTTTAATCTTGATGCTTGCACTGCTGCCATTCAGTTCTCCCATTCTCGCGTAAAGCACCAGTGCAATGTCGCCAATCGTTCTGTAAATACAGTCTTCAAGTTCTACCTGATTTTTTTCTATATTTAAAAGACGGATAAACAAGTCCTCTTTTATCTTATCATAATCCTCAAGATTTCTGGAGCGCTGAAAACATTCTGATCTTGCGATCGCATCCAGCCGCTCAACGATCTCCCGCACAATCGCTTCCATGCTCCAGCCATTTTGATATTCCCTGAACAGGTCCTGCACATACAACGCACAGACTTCCATGATTTCCTCATTCCGCTGTCTCTTCAATAGAAGCCGATCCCCCGATGTAGGTGGATATTCCGTTTCCTGCTTATAACAGATCATCTCCTCATCGTATCCTGTCGCTTCAAGTAACTCTGAACGAAGTGTTTCTACAAAACTTTCGTATGTCATTTCCATATTTAATTTCCTCGTCTTTCTGAATGTTCGGGCGAACGCCCCTGATAAATGATAGATAGAAAGGGAGCCTGACTGCTCCCTTTTAAGAGTTGCTGTATGAACAGTATATACAGATTTGAAATGTGTGTAAAGAAGTTTTCATCGACAAATTCTCCCCGTCGATGTTGAATGTCGTTGAATAAAAAAGAATCTAAACTTATTTCGAAGGTATTTGTCCATTCTGCATACTGACAAATATTACTGTTTATTTTATATAGAGCCTTTGCGCCTCAGATATTCCAGAAATCCCTCGCATCCTTCTACAATATCTCTGTATGTCAGCTCAAAGTTTCCCGTATACCACGGATCTGCAATATCCCTCGGCCGGTCTGAATAATCCAGCAGAAGACTTACTTTGTGTTCCGGATCACTGCCAAGGATCCGCAGCATGTTTCTCCTGTTCACGCCTTCCATCCCGATCAGATAATGATATTTATCATAATCCGATTTCTTAAGCTGCACCGCCCGCTTGCCCTCACAGGAAATCCCATGCTTTGCAAGCTCTCTCTGCGCCGGCGGATAAACCGGATTCCCGATTCCATTCCAGATCTCCTCCGTACTCGTCGCAGCAGACGCAATATAGAAATCAGACTGCAGTTGTTTTTTGTTGATCATGTCTTTGAAGACGAATTCTGCCATTGGGGAACGGCAGATGTTGCCGTGGCAAACAAATAACACTCTTATCATTGCTTAAAACTCCTTGAAATGCTGTATTTACGCTGTTTACAGGCATTTTCCGATAATCTTCAATCCTGTCATTTTCCTGTATATCACAGCATAAATTCGTATATTTTCTTATCCAAATTTAGTAACTTCTTAGTAATAACCAGCCTGGAAAACAGGCTCTCTAAGAACCTTATAATCAGATTATTTTTAATTCTTTTTTCTATTATTTTATCATACTATGCCAGTTTTGCAATCCTATTCATCTCTTCTTTTGCATCAATTAATCCCAGATGCGTATATACATTTAACGTAACCCCTATATCAGAATGTCCCATTAAATATTGGAGTGCTTTCGGATTCATTCCAGCTTTCGCCATATTGGAACAATATGTATGCCTACATACATGAGGCGTGATCTTTGGCATTTGTTCCTCATGAGTACGATTATACTTTCCTAACGCCCACTGAAAATGTTTTTCCCAATGGAGTGCTACCTCAGGCATATCTTTTTTATCCAGGAATAAAAATCGACTATATCCATCTATAATCGGCTCAACCCTTACTTTTTTACGGTTTTTCACAATCTGTTCAAAACATTCATAAACTTCATCTGTCATCGGCAACATTCGTGTTCCACTTGAAGTTTTGGTATCTTCAATGACGTACTGCATTCCTCTGGTTCTCTGAAGCTGATGATTCACATTGATTTTTCTCTCCTGAAGATCAATATCTTTCACTGTCAATCCACAAAACTCAGAAATACGAAGTCCAGTCTTAAACAAAATAAACATTCCATTATAGTATTTTGAGTAATGGTCATCATTTCGGATAAACTCCAGAAATAACTCTTCCTGTTCTTTTGTAATTGCCTGTCTTGTAACACTGTCATTTACGACAACTGTACATAATTGAAATTCAAAAGGATTCTTGCGCAGTAAATCATCTTCAACTGCCATCTGAAATGCAGGTCTTACAATTCCACGCACACTGTGAATGGAACTGTATCCTCTTCCATCTGCTTGCAGCTTAATAAACCATGCTTTTGCATCCGACAATTTTATTTTATCTATTCTTCTGGTTCCGAATTCTTCTTTTTTTATTATATTGATCACAAAATCATAGTTCGCCTGAGTATTATGACGAACCCCCTTTTTTTGTCCAATATATTTTTGAACCAAATCCAAAACTGTTAAATTTCCTCCGTAAGGTACTATACCATCATGTAAATCTCTTTGGATATTTTTTTCTTTTTCCCTTAGAGCTAAGCATGGTCTGCATCCAGTTGGCAGAGAATCTGTTGGCTCTAATTTCCAACTATACAAAAACTTCTGCTTTCCATAACAATCTGTATATACAAACGCATATCTTCCATCTTTTCTCTGACTTTCTCCGTTTCGTAAAATTCGACCTTTTTTATCTCGTCGTTTTTGGTCACGTTTTGTTTTACCCAAACGTCTTCGCCCCTTTCTACGAAGAAGCCCTAGCACGATATAGGTATTATATCATACCAGGGCTAACATTTCCACTTTAAAGTGCTAAATTGTTCGTATATTTTTTACAAAGACGTAGTCTGATCCAGAAAGGCCTCAAATTTCTTACGGTTAATCAATGACTTACACCCCACCTGGACTGTAAAGCAACATTCTGAATTTAGATGTTCCGAAATAAGCATCCTTATTTTCTTTTCACCTATTCCGAAATATTGCACTGCTTCATCCACCGTAAGCATATATTTTTCCCAAATTGGAATCTTACCTTTTTCAATTTTAATCGCCACTCTTCTCTCCTCCTTTTCTCTTTGGACAAAACATTTTTATCTGCCCATGACAATTTACAATTTTATACACTGTCATCGGCAGATAAAATTACAATACAGGTGGCAGTTCAGTACTCTGCCCACATCGGTTTTGCACCGTCATTAAATATGACCAGATTTTTTCTGGAAGTATCATTATCACAGATATGCTTCGTCGCCCTGTGCAGCTGCTACACATTTTGTCAAATTCTTCTCGCTCCATACCTTTACTTCAATGTTATATTTCAGCATTTCCTCGTATTTACTCCATTAACAGAGCAGATATATCATGGCGGATTTACCTAGTGGCTCTACATATCTTCACGTCCTGTATGTAAAACAATATACAATTTTCAAGGTACAAAAATTCCTGAAGGGGAAAAGGAATCTATATTAAATACTCCCTTTACTGATTACTTTTCCTTACATATGATTTCGTATCAAATCCCAAGGTCTTAGTAATCAGTTTTGCTTCCAGGCGTTGACGCAGAGTTTCATCTACACAGTAATGCACCTGTCCAAATTCGTCAAACATTTTTCTGGTAGCCAAAACTGTTATGTACCCTTCATAATGCTTCAACACTGCCTGGATTGCCTCAGTATCACCAGTTGATGCTGCCTCAATAACATGGAATGGCAGCAAATCAAATGCGCATTTCTGTTTTTTACTTTTTTTCATTTGCAGATTCCTCCATATTTTTTCTCATCAGTTCCAGTGATCGTCTACGATGCTCATTAATTGTGCTGCGTACAAGATTCATTTCTCTGGCAATGTCTGCATCACTCATATCCATAAAATATGATAATAACACAACATTCCTTTTCTTTTCAGTAAGTGTCTGCAGTGCTTCAGCAATCAATGCATCTTTGACTTCTATGTCGTAACCCAGGACCTGAAAACGATGTGTTTCCATTTCATGCTCTTCCATTATAAAAAGTCTGCTCAACTCCTTTTCTGATAATTCTGACAACATCACTTCATACTTCTGGCGATATGCCATATGCTTTTCATAATTAATAACTTCACTTTTCAATGCCAGCTTGCACAGAGAATCAAACTGATGTCTGACTGTCTGCTCATCTTGAAAAGAGGATTGCTCCATAAGAGTTCACCTCCTTCCCCGCCGGTAGGCAATAAGCAAAGTTCTTGCTTCCCCTTCACACATATCCCAAACGGATGAGTGCATTTGTCGGGGTGTGGGAAGAAATTTTTAAAAAATTTCTTAATAAATACGAGAAAATTGTTTTTCCTGTATTTTGAGGTATATAAAAAACGTCCTAATGGGTAGTTTTTAGCCCATCGGACGCTATTTATATCAAAAGATAATATTTTGCCATCATTTTTTGTGGCATATAATTCACTTTTTGAGGTAAAGAAATTTATTTGCTTTTTTGAACTATTTATCTATTTCATCCGTCACGTAATGACGGATATGATACCAGACAATAAAATTCTTAATCTTTCCTATACCTCCGGATCTGTTTTACGGAAATTCAGAATTTTATATGTCTTTTAAAAAGTGAAATATTACCCTCTTTTTTAGTGAAATATTAGTTCATTTTCTTTCAAGAAAGGGAACTATACACTAAACATGGAGGTGTATCATATGCCAAAACAAACAGATAAAGAACTGGGATTGTTTTTTAAGAACGCCCGACACGAGCAAAAATTGACTTATGAAGAATTAGCTGAAAAAGCAGAAATGTCCAGCCGATATTTAAAGGAAATTGAAAATGGGGGCCGAGTTCCCAGTTTTCATAAAATCAGAAAACTGGTACGCGCTTTAAATGTTCCTCCTGAACCATTGTTTTATCCAAACAATCATACAGATAATCTTGATTATCAATGCCTGCTCATGTACCTGTCAAAATGCAACGATGAGCAAATTACCGCTATCCTTGCCATCGTAGAAGCATACCTGCGCACATACAAAATTCCTACAGACCACGATAAACAAGATCCCTGAAATTCATTTGAATTCTATCTGAATTATTCTGAAGAAGCGGTATGGTTTCCCATACCGCCACTCTTAACGTGCATATTTTTCTATCATTCTCTTAACATTCGTGGATTTCTTTATTGCCCCTATATTAATAAGAAACTCAACTACATCCATCATTCCCTGGTAATAAGCCCGCTGCTCCTCTTCATAATGGAAATGTTCTAACTGATCCAGATATTTATTCCAGAAATTCTGCTCACGCTCTGGGATTTTTTCCAGATGTAGTGGCAGCTTCTTTTGTATTTGTTTCAAATTCTTCTCTGCTTCTTTCCATTCTTCCGGCTGTACTGTATATTCTCTTTCTCCGAAGTCACAGCGCAATTCCTCAAATAAATTCGATACTGCTTCATAAAATTCATTCATTTTCTTTCCACCTCTCATTAGAATTATTTCTCATTACAGGCAGCATTATCATTTTCTTATTTCAAAAATCAAATAAACTTTCCAAAAACTTCATCTTTAGAAGTATAGTAACAATATTTTTCCTTAAAATCAATAATAATACTTCATCTTTAGAAACTTTTGAGGATCAGAATGATTATTTATTGGGATAAAAAAACGAACAGTAAAAACAGAATAGGACAACGGGTAAAAGAATTACGAAAGGCTCATAATCTTACTCAGAAAACACTCGCTGCCAAATTACAACTTGCAGGATATGATGTTAATGATCTGGCAATCCTGCGAATTGAACAAGGCACACGTTTCGTTCCCGACTACGAAGTTGTCGCACTGGCCGAAGTATTTAATGTTTCCTGCGAATATCTTCTCGGTCTGACGGACGCTCCTGCAAAATAATTCAATTGTATTGCTGCCCATTCTATGCTAAACTATGGATAGATACTTCTGAACAACATACACTATTTATATTATAAACCGTATGATTGGAGTGATTTCATGGAATTAACAAAAAAAGTCCCTACAACCGATAAAAACCAGGAAAACAATCATCTTCTCCGCATGTTAGACCGGGGAATTGATGATATGGAAGCTGGTCGTGAATTGCCACTGGAAGATGCTTTTCGCAAAATCACAGAATTAAGGGATGCACGAAGAAATGCAAGAATATAAAATTATTTTAACCTGGGAAGCAATTTACGATGTCACAGACATTGCAGATTATATTGAAGAAGAATTCGGCCAGCAACGTGCTGACCGTTTTCAATCTGATCTGAAAGAACAAATGCAGAATTTAGGCCAGTTCAGTACTGCCTTTCCCCGAACTCAAATTCTGTACAGAGGATATTCCATACATAAAAGATCTTTTCCGCCATCTATTATTTTTTATATTATAATGGAAGAAACAAAAGAGATTCATATTCTCCGAGTGTTGCGCCATGAACGAGATTGGGAAAATATCCTGTTGCAAAGATCAACTTATACATATCCAGAATGAATACCTGGGAGCCAATCAGAGATTTTTCTGAAAGGCTTCCTTTTTTATTACTTCCCACTGTCAATTAAATCATAACTCATATCCAGAAAATCCAGCGTCTTAGCTTCACTGACAGAATCATCCAAAAGAATCGTAATCCAGTGTTGCTTATTCATATGATACCCCGGTAAAAATCCATACGTTTGAATAATCATCCCAACCAGATCAGGATCACATTTTACATCCAGGATGTCAATGTTTCCATCTTCTTCTAATCCCAGTATTTTCTTTTCCACTACCATAATTATAGCATACCATTTTCCATTTTTATGTCGAAGCACCGCAGAATCAGGATCTTTTTTCCATAAATATTCCGGTTCAGTTCCATATTGCTCTTTTACATATTGAAAAATTTCTTCACGTTTCAAATTTATCCCTCACTTACGATTTCTTTCTCTGATTATACGCTATCAGGATTGTATTCTCAACCACTTCTCACAGTTCTATTTATGTTTTATAGCTTTTGCATAGCCTGCTTTGCAGGCTACACCCCAAAAGAAGCAAGCACTGCCAGTGTCATGACACCTGGCTCATTTTGTCAAATTCCCTTTCCGGTTCATTCTACCAAAATGTATCAGGGAGTATCCCTGGCCCTCTCATATTTTATAATTTCTTAATTTGACGCTTCCGCCTACTCCTGTTAAAATAAACTGTAGACACATCTATCCAAAACATCATACAGTCAAGTAATATAACTGTCATAACCGAACTGGTTAGACAGTTTTTTTGTACTCTTTTTTATAGAAAAAAACGAATTGGAGGATTTCAATGAGCAAACGTACCAGAATTCATCCCGTACAATTTTATTTGAATGATGACGAACAATACATTTTAGAAGAAAAATATCGTCTTTCCAGGATGAAAAGCAAATCTGCCTTTCTACGGAAAATGATCTTATATGGATTTGTATATGAAGTAGACTACTCTCATATCCGAAAAATGAATACCCTGTTGGGCAATATCAGCAGCAATTTGAATCAGATCACCCATCGTATAAACAGTACCAATACAGTTTACCCAAAGGACCTGGACGATATAAAGGAGTTAATGGAAAAAATATGGCAGTTACAAAAATCCATGGTATCAAAACAACCGTTAATAAAGCAATAGAATACATCTGCAATCCAGATAAAACTGACCAGAATCTATATATTTCTTCCTTTGCCTGCTCTCCCGAAACAGCCGTTCTTGACTTTAAATACACTTTGGATCATACACATGACTGCAGAGATCCGCACAATACAAATAAGGCATTTCATCTGATTCAGGCATTTTCCCCTGGTGAAGTTTCCTATGAAGAAGCCCATCAAATTGGCAAAGAACTTGCGGATCGCTTACTGGAGGGAAAATACTCCTATGTTCTGACAACACACACTGATAAAGGTCATGTACATAACCATTTAATTTTCTGTTCTGCAGATAACATCACTTTTTCTCATTACCATGACTGTAAAAAGAATTACTGGAAAATACGAAATCTCAGCGACACTTTATGCCAGGAACATAACCTGTCCACAATTATGCCAGATGGTAAAAAAGGAATGAAATACAATGAATGGGCTGCAAATAAATCTGAATCCAGTAAAAAAGCGCAGCTGCGAAAAGATATCAACCAGACAATCCGAATTGTTTCCACTTACTCAGAATTTCTTGCATTTATGGAAGCTAAAGGATATGAAATAAAAAACGCAGAATTTGGCGAAAGCAGCAGAAAATACATTACCTTTCGTTCTCCCGATATGTCCCGTCCAGTGCGTGGAAGTGCTAAATCTTTAGGAAAAAATTTTACTAAAGAACGTATCAAAGAACGCATTGAAAATAAACGTCAGAAAGCTATTTTTCCTTCTGTTCATAACAAATTAATAGATACCAATGCTCCCAATATAGCAGGAAACATTGGACTTCAGAAATGGGCAAATAAGGAAAATTTAAAAATTGTCTCTGCTGAATATAACAAGATGTTCACACATAATCTACATAATTTTTCAGAACTTGAAGACCGCATAGCCTTGTTACATATGCAGCAAAAAGAGGTAAATACCTCTGTTGTTTCTCTCGAGTCTCAGATACGCCATCTTCGAGAAATGCTAAAATATGCCGAACAATATCAGAAAAATAAAATTTACGACGACCATTATAAAAGCTCCAAAGATCCAGATCGTTATTTCCGTAAATATGAATCTCAAATTATTCTTTTCGCGGGTGCTGAACATATTTTACAGGAAAATGGTATAAACCTGAAACATCTTAATTCCAATAAGTTGCAAGAGCAAATTGCAGATCTTATTTCCAGAAAAGAATCTCTAAATACTCAATACGTTTCTTTTAAGCAAGAAATAAAAGAGTTGGAATTGATACATCAAAACCTGTCCAAATATCTCAAACAGGATGCTCCTGAAATACAAAGATCTTCTCATAACCAACTCCCTTCTTTGTAAAACCATAATAATAGGCAGCGATTTCACTCGCTGCCTAAATTCCCATTAAACCGATATCCTACACCTCGTACTGTTTGTATATATAATGGTTGTCCAGGATCATCTTCTATTTTTTCTCTGATATTGCAGATATGTCGCATAACCACATTATAATCACCGGAATAAGGTTCATTCCATACCAGATCATAAACCATTTCTTTTCCAAATATTCTACCTGGACTTTTCGCTAAAAAAAGTAAAATATCATATTCATATTTTGAAAGATGAACATCACTATCATTCTTTTTAACAATTCGTTCCTGTAGATATATTTTTAATTCTCCAAACCTTATAATTTCCGGTATGAATTGGTTTTTATGTTCCCAGCTAGTCAATATGTTTTCACTTATGCTTCCATTAGCATCTGTGATTCTCTCAATAATTTCTATCTTTTTCACCTTTATTGCCTCTACATTATTAATTTTATATTCTATATATCATCTGCCATTTGACTTTTTTCTTCTACAAGTAATATAATATATTTATTACATATGTAGGATTTAGCAGGAGGATTTTATTATGTCACTACCCCAGATTTCAGAAGCCGAATTTGAAGTTATGAAAATTGTATGGAAATATGCTCCCATCAATACAAATGAAATTACAGAAAAACTTACTCTAACTACCAGCTGGAGTCCAAAAACAATTCAAACTCTTATCAAGAGACTTGTTTCCAAAAAAGCTCTTTCCTGCGAAAAACAAAGCCGGGTATTTGTCTATACTCCATTAGTCCAAGAAGATGAATATATACGCCAGGAAAGCAATTCTTTTTTAAAGCGATATTATAATGGAAATCTTTCTTCTATGCTGGCTTCTTACCTTGAAGACGATAAGCTCTCTTCAACAGAAATTGATAACTTACGCCATTTATTATCAAAACATCAGAAATAGGAGGTTTTGAATGAGCAACTGGATCATCCACTTTTTAATCAGTAATATCTTCATATGTATTTTTACACTTGTAATAATCGGAACAAAAAAACTTCTGAAAAAATATTTATCTGCGACTACACAGTACCATCTCTGTTTTCTTTTATTTTTATTACTTGCCGTGCCATTTTTTCCTGTACAGATTCATGGCTCACAACTTTTTTCATGGTTACATTTTTTTCAAACTGACTCAGGACTTAACTCTGGTACCGACACGCTATCCGAACTTACCAGTAATACACAAAATATTTTGTTAAACCAGGTGAATGATTTTTCAGTTTCCATCAGTAGTCAATTTTCTGGAGGCTTGAATACCATACTCTTTCTAATATGGATAACGGGTGTTATGATTATGTCAGTCCTCACCCTTCATTCATTAAACTATGTACGTTCCATAAAAAGATCTGCTCTCCCGCTTCAAAATCAGCAGGTAAAAACTATTTATTACAATTGTTTAAAGGAACTTAAAATCTCTCACCCAGTATCAGTCTACAGTACTGCATTTTTAAAATCACCAGTTTTAATCGGAATAATACATCCCAGAATTTACATTCCCATCCATTTAATTTCCGAACTGAATCCTGATGATATGCGTTTTATGCTGCTACACGAATTACAGCATTACCGTCACAAAGATACATTTATTGGCTTCCTCATGGTCATAAGTAATATACTCTACTGGTTTAACCCTTTTGTTTGGTACACTTTAAAAGAAATTCTCTGTGACCGTGAAATAGCCTGTGATTCTGCTGTATTGCAGATGATTTCTGCTGATGAATACCAAGCTTATGGAACTACACTGATTAATTTTGCAGAAAAAATATCCTCTTTTTCCTCTCCACTGGCAGTTGGAATGTCCGGAAATTTCAGGCAGATGAAACGACGTATTCTCAACATCGCCGTTTTTAGGAAAGAAACTCTTTATCAAAAAATGAGAGCATTGATAATTTATCTGGTCATTAGTGCTGTTTTTATTGGATGTACACCCATTTTATCCATTGATGCCTCTACTCAAAACGTATATCATTTTAGTGATACAGACAAAAATATCTCCCTGTTAGATATATCCGAAACATTTGGAACATATGATGGATCATTTGTTTTGTATGACAATAATTTGGATTCCTGGAAAATATACGATCTTGAAGAAGCCACCAAACGTATTCCGCCAGAGTCTACCTACAAAATATACGATGCATTATTAGGGTTGGAATCCGGAATCATCACACCAGAACACTCTTCCATGACATGGAATGGTGATGCCTTTCCTTTTCCATCCTGGGAAGCTGATCAGGATTTAAACTCTGCTATGCAAAATTCCGTTAACTGGTATTTCCAGGCAATTGATTCGCAGCTCGGAATTAACAGAGTCCAGGAATTTTTGAATAAAATAGAATATGGAAACCAGACAACCAGTTCAAATCTGGATTTATACTGGTCCGATTTTTCATTAAAAATCTCGCCTTTAGAGCAAGTAACATTATTGAAAAAATTTAACACAAATGAATTCCATCTAAATTCCCAAAATGTATTTTCTGTTAAAAATGCTATAAAAATTGCCAGTACACCTAATGGTAATTTCTACGGAAAAACTGGAACCGGTCGTGTCAACGGACAGGATATCAACGGCTGGTTTATCGGATATGTAGAAACTTCCGATAACAGCTATTATTTTGCAACCAATATCCAAAGTGATTCTAATGCAACTGGCAAAAAAGCATTTGAAATCACTTCTGATATCTTAAAAAAATTACATATATGGAATTAACAAATATGAAAGGGCTGATAGTTGTTATCAGTTCTTTCTTTTTATTCTATATTGATATTTGGGAACTTCTTTCGTACCATTATTCAGAATTTTATTCCCCATATATTTAAAACTCTTATCATCGTTGAACTTAACAGTCAGCTCACTTGTAATAACGGCATCATTACATATAAATGTATCACATACAGCATCAACAACCAGCACATTGTTTCCCTCTCCGCTATCTCTTATTTCAACGACCTCCGGTAAAGATGTTCCAAAGCTATAATTTAAACAACCAAATTGTTCCCAGTCATAAGTTTGATGTTCCGAATCAAATACTGCCCATTTTTTAATTTGATCTGCTGTTATCGGCAAAAACTCCATTATCAGATTTTCAAACTCTTCTGCCGGAATTCCACTTGAGTTACCTGAAAACTCATATCTCTCCCCGTATTTCATTCGATATAAATATTCATATAAACCATTATAATCTAACCCTTCCATATCAGATCTATCCCAATCAGAACATAAAAGATTATTCCCCTGATATCCAAGCAAATACACACACCTCTTTGAAACTTCCCTGCATTCATCACTTAAAGGTTTAATTCTTATCATAGAACTGCCATCAACCGCTTCTGATACTTCCGGATACTTTGGAACGCATAGCGTATAACCAAACCAGCCTTTTTCTGTATATTTCCATTCTTCTATCCTTGTATACGAAACATATACAATAGATGGATTGTCGTTCATACCCCAAACAGCTTTCACAGCCAGCAAATACATATCTGTCCCATCATAATTGAATTTGAGTCTTTCTATCCCACCATCCCTGTTAATCCTATATAAGACGATATCTCCTGTCAGATCCTGTTCTGCCCTGAAAAGAAATTCTTCCATTTTAGAATAATTAGCCATATTTGAATACGGTGCTGATGTAATAACGGGGACATTTTTTTCCTTTAATACTTCCTGCATTTCTTCCATTACTGTCTCAGAAACTACTATATTCGATGAAGTCCCTTTATCCGCCTTTTGATAAATGACTTTCATCTGATTCATAACATTCTTACAATCTTCAATAGCTTCTTCTTTCACGACTTCATCTACTGGCAAATCATATCCTCTTTCTTGTACAGCATAATTCGCAGTTTCCTGTGAAATATATTCTAAATCAGCCCCTTTACATTTTGTATTTCCTATGAAAAAGCATCCCGAAATAAATAAAACGCTCATCATCTTTTTCAGTTTTCTTTTTGTAATCATATCAATTATCTCCATAACATTCCTCCCACTTTTCGTCTGATAATCTTTCCGTATACCAGGTAACCTCTATTTCTGACCTTGATACATAATTGGATACATATTGAAATCTATCTTTATCTAACAGCCGAATGGTTACGCTATGACAAAACGCCTGATCTAATTCTTTTTGTGGCCATACCGCATTTACTTCCAGTGTTATTGTTCCATCTTGATTTTCTATGTAGGAAACAACTTCCGGATATGGAATATATGGTGTGGGAGCAAAATCATATACGATTCCTCTGGTTCGATACCGATATGTCTGTGTTTCCGTGTGAAATACCGTTCCTGTCTGCAGTATCTCTGCGCTTATATTAAAATATTTTTGAAATATCGCTTCAAATGATTCTTTTGGGATTTCATAAGTCTTTCCTTCCTTAAATTCATCAGCTTTTTCTTCCATTGAAAGTAAACGGTCAAAAACATCATAAAAATTTATTCCATCATAATTTTTTTCACTCCAATTAGAAGTAAACAATTTATTAAGTGTATATCCAAAAGGAAGTATATATTTTCGATTCAGCTCCCTGCATTTTTTATTTAACGGCACTACCCGAAAGGCCCGATATCCAGACGGTCCATCATATCCAGCCGGATGATATTCTTCCATAAAGAAATACCCGTTTTCTGTATATTTCCATGAATTAGCTCTAAACTCATGATAATATGTTTCCTGCCAAGTATCCTCTTTCCATTTAAAAGAGCTTACTTCAACGTCTATTTTCCCCTGTTTGGTTTTCAGATCATACCGAATAAAATGATCCCCTGCTATAACTTGAAATATAGTAGTTTTTCCATTTTTCTCTTTTTCTGCTTTTTTCAAAAAATCATCTACTTTAATACTTTGAACCATATCCAGCTGATTGTAGGAATCAATTACTGCATATCCATATTTTCCAAAATAATCCATACTTTTTTGTATTGTACTCAGCTCATATAGTGCATTTTCTTTCACAGCATTCTCATATATGCTCTGATAGCCTTCTGCTAGCATTTCACACTCTCTGTAAATTTTTTCTTTCGTATCTTCAATTGTCTTTTTCTGCTCTTTCTTTATGCCACATCCACTACAGACAGCAAGAAAAATAACTCCCACAAATATTTTCCAAATTTTTTTCATATCATTTTCCTCTTACATTTGTAATATTTAAAGGTAAAAATTATTCATTACCAAGATATTCATCCAGTATCGCCTTATCCTTTTCCACCACATAACCGCTTCCTCCAATATCTTTCACATTCTCTACCATACTGATGAGCAAAATAGGATTCTTTGTATCTCTGTCTGTAGTAAAAACTGTAAACCAGCCAATTTCTGTTCCAGATGTATCTTCTTTTGTAGCTTTCAGTTCCGCTGTTCCGGTTTTTCCTGCTAATCTAATGTCTTCCCTGCATGCTCCATAACCAGTTCCTTCCGGGTTATTCACTACACCCTCTAACCCCTCCATAACCTCCGAAACAATTTGTGGTGAAAAAGCATCTTTTATCCAGATTTCACTGGAAGTGCTTCCACCATCCGCGTGAAGATATGGCTTTATCATATTTCCATCATTTAGAAAAGCCGTATAAATGCTTGCAAGATGCAAAGGATTTACCAGAATCTGTCCCTGTCCATACCCACTGTCAGCAAGCTGGATTTCTGTTTCTATCTTGTCCGTATTAGAATACTGAGACTCTGACATTTTAATATCAAATGGAAGTTCCTGATTAAATCCTATTTGATTTAGAGATTGCATCAGTTGATCCGCACCGATTTTTAATGCTGCTTTTGCAAAATAAATATTATCTGAATAAATAAGCGCATTTTTCAAGATCACAGGTGCATAATCATGAAGTGTAGTCACTGTATAATCTCCCCACGAGGAATCTTTCTGCCATGCCAGACCCTCATTTCCAAAATCGTCATTTGCAGTAAATGCCCCCACTTTTAATCCAATTGCAGCAATTACAGATTTAAAAGTTGAGCCTGGACACCATGTCTGGCGAAAGCGGTTGTATAAAGGCCTGTCTTCATTTTCATTTAATGCACTCCACTGGCTATTGTCCATTCCACGTACAAAATCATTATTATCATAAGATGGCGTACTTACCAACGCCAGTACTTCCCCTGTATAAGGATTCAAGGCTACAGAACATCCTCTGTCTTCTTTAAATTGTTCATAAAGAGTACTTTGAAGATTGCCATCAATCGTAGTATGGATATCTTCTCCATCTTTTTTAGGCTCATATGCAATGACACTTTTTTTATTTCCATTTGCATCTACAATACAGATCTCACACCCATCTGTCCCTTTTAGTTCTTTTTCATAAAGCGTTTCCAGTCCCGTCTTTCCAATCACACTGTTTGTACGATACCCTTCCCCTTTATGTTCCTGCAAATCCTCGGCTGTAACCGCCTGTACATACCCTATCAGATGAGAGGCAGCTTCTTTTAGATAATAAGTTCGTACTTTTACATCAGATAACATAATACCTGGAATCTTCAATAATGTGTCCTGCTTTTCTTTTTCTTCCAGAACAGTTTCATCCGGATTCACTGTCAGAAGATCGACCTCTTGTATTTTAGGAATTGTTGCTACTGGTACAAAAGAATCTGCTTTTACCCAACCGGCTTTTAACTTATCCTCAATTTCGTCTGCTCCAATTCCAAGATACTCTGCCAGTTTTTTTATTGTATCTTCCCTGTTCTCCATTCTGCCCGGAACAATTCCTACCGAAGATGCAGTTCCCTCTCCAGCCAGCTGGCGACCATTTCTGTCTAAAATATTTCCTCTTTTTGCCTCTTCTAACGTTACCTGAACTTTATCCGTTGCAGATAACTCTGGAAAAATCAACTGATCCTGCCAGATTAAATGATATCCTGTCCAGTTATGTGAAAATACCGCATTGTTGGTAAATTCTACATTTCCTGCAGCAGTCTGCATATTTGTTGTATAGGAAACTGCCGCATTTCCGTTTTCTTTTCTTTTTGCTGTAATATCGGTTATGGACAGATCAGACATCTCAATGCCTTCATATATTTTAGAATTTCGTTCTATAAATTCTTCCTTACTGTTCATGCTGCTTTTTTTCTGATCCAGCATGGCATACATTTGCTCATATTCCCCTTTTTCAATATATTTCATATATTCCATTAGTCTTTTTTCAGGAACATTACAATTCATTATTGTTACAATACCGATTCCACCACCAATCAATATACCGCTAAATAAAACTATTTTTGTAATAATCTTCGTGTGTTTTTTTCTTTTCTTTTTTCTCATATAGTTTTATTTCTCCTTTTTTCATATTTTCTTAAATATTACACTTGTAATATTTAAACGTCAAGTTTTTTCTTAGGTTTATATATGTAAACAAGAGGAAAGATTTGGAAAAAAAAGAAAGGGCATCTCAAAGCCCTCTTTGATAAAGAACTTTACCGACACCCTGAGGTAATGGTTTCTCCGGATGTTTCCCAAACGCTATAATCACTCTCCAGAAGAACCAAAAACGATTTTTAATTTTCTCTCAGAAAAAAAGAACTACTCTAAATCTGCTGATCTTTGAAATAACCCCGCTCGTTTCTTATAATCACAAACATATTCAGGCAACACATTCTTTGCTGGCAGATTATTATAGCGGAAAACGCAACAAATCCCTTTATTAACTTTTGTTCCATATATTTCCTGTACCAATCCTATTGTTTCATCATCTGAACAAAAGCTCTTCGGAATCTCCCTACAATCCCTGATAATAACGCAAATCTGTTTACTATGTCTTCTCTGTTAGTATACAAGCCAGCTAATCTCTTTATTATAGTATCTAAATACTTCTTCCCAATTCCACTACTCAAAATTTCTTCAGTCACTATTTCTGCAGATATGTTTTTATATCAGCCAGAGTTCCCCTGGCTGAATTCTTCCAATATATACCTGTTAACACTTCTCAATGCTGACACTTTTTCCTTCGCTTCTCATCTTTCACCTGCTATACTGCACTCTGGCTTGAATTCATTCCCCCTCTTCCAGTTCCGATTTATAATCTTCCAAGTCTATAAGAAAAGTCTCATATCCTTCATCACTCATGCATAACAGCTTTCTTAGGGTATTGCAGACAAGCCCGATCATATCCGCATCCCCTTTTAGAAATGGAATGATATGGTCGATTGCTTCCATTGTGTCATTTCTGTTTCCTTTATCAAACATTGCGGTTACTAAACATTCGTCTGTATCAAAGTTCATTGTCAGATCCATCATAATTCTACATCCCCCTTCTTATGTGCTTTGGTTTTTTCTGCTTCTTTATTTTTCTGTTCCTGTGCTTTTGCCCTTGCCTAAAACTTTTTCAACGACTGCAGCACAGATTTTTTCAGTTCCCCTTTTTCGCCCTTTGCCGGCTCTTTCTTTTGTGTCTGGTTCGGTTCCACTGATCCAGATTCTTTCTTGACTGGTGCTTCTGGAACTTCCTGTTTCACTTCCACAGTCTGTTTTGTTTCCTGCACCTTTTCATGTTTCTCGTTCAGATATTTTTCCATATCGTTGATTGCTTTCTGTACCAATGGACTTTCCTTATAATGTGGAATCATATCAATCAGATTCCTTTCTATCCTGTCTCCACTCATAAGTCCGTATTCCCCGGAATAATCCTCATCCCCGTCCTGCAGATCAAAACCAATCCCTTTGATTCCATGCAGGCGTTCTGCCGGAATACTTTCATAGATTTTGATTGCTTCTTCCAGAGTAAGATTATTATGGTACTCACCCATGACCGGGAACTCCATGCACTCTGCTACATAGAAACTGATCGTAGCTTCTGGCTGTTCCTGCTCAGGCTGTCTGGTAAAGATAGAAAGGGTTTCTGCATTTTCCAGACGGGAAAGTAATGACCGGGCAGTTATCACATCACTGTCTATATCAGATTCTTCCGATACTTCAACGAGCCAGTCCTTTAAACACTCTGTTTTCTTATTCAGGATGTCCTCTGTGATTTTCTCCACCTGTTCTTCCCTGTTCTCAACGGTATCTTTATATTCGTAAGTGTCATATTCATAGCTGAAATTATCTAAATCCACCGCCAGCTTTTTGATCTCCTGCTGATCAAGATAGGCTTCGGATTCCCTCATATATTCTGCCAGAGTAATTCTTTCTTCTGCAATAGGATTGATGTCTACCTTAATACCTGCCATTGCCATACCATGAGCATTTAATTCATTGAAGAAACTGTCCTCCCGGATATTGCCACGATAAGAAAGCACCACATCAAGGTCAGAATCATCTCTGTAAAGTTCCTCTCTGCTTCTGGAACCATGCACCCTTGCTGCAAGTAGCTCTACTTCATTTTCTAATCCCATATCTTCCAGAATACCCTGTGCGTGATACAAGACACCCCGTTCCACTTCTGCCCTGCTAAGACCATTTAATGCAACCTCATCTCTTCCAATCTCAGAAGTCGCACGAAGTTCACCTGCCTGCAGTAAGTCTTTGGAATGTTGGATAGTCATTGCCTCAAATTCTTTATAGTCCACTTTGATACATTCCATATCATCCATTCTTTCACTTTTCAGGATTTCATAAGTAGCTTTCTGAACAGATACTTTGGGATCGTCATAATCATTGGAATGGATTTCGTGCAGGTTAGAGTCATAAAAAATATAAAAATACCCTTCTCCTGTTGCCTGTACAGTCAGATACCCTTTACTCTTGGTAAACTGCATGGCGATTCCCTCACAGGTATCCACTGCTCTTTCCCGGTCATAATCCTCGAAAATACTTGGTGGACAATTCTTTAATAACTGTGCCAGCTGCATCTGCCGTTCGCCTGCTTCTTCCACTTCTGCCATCAAATCCTCATAGTCAACGGGAACTGCATTTTCCAGGGACATATCTTCATCTTCCAGAATATCTTCCATTGCCTGCCGCATAGAAACATCAGGATTATCATAGGCACCGCCGTCGATCTCATCATAATCCAAAGCATAAAAGGTATAATCATAGCCTTCCTCTGTTCTCTGGATTGCAAAATACCTATCGTCAATCTTATATGCCCGTTCATCCGATTCTAGTTCTGGCATAAGTCCCTCTACAGAAATCCTTTTCTCCTGCAGATATTCTGAAATAGCTTCCAATGCTCCTGCATCATACCCATTCCAGAGATCTTCTGCGACAAGCTGACCCTGTTCCGATACGATAATCCCTGCCACATCTGAACCATACTCATCATGCTCCATGAAGAAGAACTTCTCCCCTGCATACTCTCTTTCATCTACTGTATGCCAGGTTCCCGCATGTCCATCTGCTTCAAATCCTCTGGTATCTGCTGTAATGGTGACTTCCGCTTCATCCAATGCCTGTTCAATCTTCTGCATACGGATCTCTGCTCTTGCCATATCAATAAATCCATCTAACACCGCCGGATGGCTTTCTATCACATAATCCTGATTCATGTTCTTTCCCTGATTGATATTTTCCGGGATCTCGATATGCTCTGCCCAGTCTTTGTTCTGTCTGGAAAATCTGCCATCATAAGAAAGTTCCCGAAGCGTATTTGCCATAACAAACGTCATACGTTCTTCTCCAAACTGTTCCAGCACTTGCGTTGCGGCATCTTCCTTTAAATGCAGCCCATCAAAATTTAATGCGATTGCTTCCTCGATTGCTTTCTTACAATCAATATTTAACTTTCTGGAATCCAGATAAGCATCTACATCCCGTTCTTCCATTGCCTGAGCAAGTGTTCCTTTATAGACTGGCGGGTAGGCTCTGGTATGATTATTTTCCAGCATCTCCATTCTCTGCTGTACAAAGTCCGGAAGGTCCTCAAAGCCGAAAGAGTCCACATAATAAGCCTTTGTCTCTGCCGTTCGGTTTATAACAATGACATCACTTACCGATAAGGAATGTCCATGAAAATCGTTCGGGCGGTTGATATTAAATCTCTCAAAAATATCATCTAATGTGATCGTTGGTATCCACGGAGCCACATACGCCATCCTGTAGTCTTTTCCATTAATGGTATAGCCTAATTTTTGAGCTGATTCAAAACCCATAAACTGATAAGTGTGCTCTCCACCCGTATCCATCTGATAGATTGCAAAACGACCGCTTTCTCCATGAAAAAGCAAAGTTTCATCAATCTTTTCCGCACTGTCTTGTTCCAGTTTTTCCTGTCTGGTGGCAAATGCTTCTTTTTCTTCATATTGCATGGTATTTTCTCTTTCCAGCTCATGCATCTGCTCCTCAATGTTCCCAATGATCTCTGCAGATGTTTTTCGGATGGTATCCATTGATGCTTTCAACGCCTTCATATCCCTGCTCTCGCACCAGCTGGCGATATAGGTAAACGAATATTCTGAAGTATCCAGACCAAAATGGTTGCAGACTATGTAAGCGATACTTTCTGCTTCAAATGGAAACATTAACATTTGAAGCGTTATACTCAGCATTCCAAAATGTTAATCATTTTAAAGAATGCTGAGAAATAAG
>NZ_QTWS01000016.1 GCF_003461245.1 Blautia sp. AF19-10LB | reverse complement strand
CTGAAAATCATGTCCTACGTAGGCACGGCACATAAACAGGGATACAATGCTTACGAAGCTATCAAAAATGCGATCACAGGTCACCCTGATTTCATCTTTGAGTAAAGCTAGTTCTGAATAGTTACACAGAAGCAATTAATCATCTGCGCTATGAAAAGCCGAATCTACAAATTTGTTTCCGTACAGAGAAGGCGCTGTCGCTGTTGTATTTTGAGGGGAGTGAGCGTATATGACAGCTAATCCAATTTTACTTCAGAAAAAATATAGTCGTGTTGTTGAATGTTTTGCAAAATTACAAGGACTTTCACTGGATGAGGCATTGGATTTTTTTTATCATTCAGAGGTCTATCAGCTGATTCGTGATGGTGTGTCGGACATGCATTGTATGAGTGATATGTATCTGGCAGAAGAACTGGAACAGGAGTATGCAAATAAAATAGAGAATGACACTAATGGCGTTAAAACGAATTGAGGAGGCACCATCGGTGCCTCCTCCACTTATTCACTTATTCCCTGAAACTATAATCATCAGGCCTTTATTTCTTAGCTCCAGCTTTCTTAACCGGTTTCTTCAGAAAGCCGTGTTTCTCAGCATCCTCCTCCGCGAGACGGATCGTCTCTTCGGATGGATTGGAGATTACGGCTGCGAAAACGATCTCGCATGGCGGGTTTTCTTTGACTGCCTGGACGGCAGCGGTGACTGCGGATACATCGCCGGTCATAAAAACAGTTTCGTGTCCGCCGCATTTACCGTTCCAGGTAAGGAAGGATACATCGGCGGTCTTCAGCATCTGGTCGATCACGATCACTGCATTGCTGCTTCCGACAACTTCCACTAATCCAAATGCTCCATATCTCATAACAGAATCCTCATTTCATTATAGTATTTAACGATCATATTACTTATTTGCGGTCATGTACATTGCCGGTTCTGTGTCGTGAGCCGGGGATGCGATCACCGTGTGGGAAACAACCTTCGCAATTGGTTCTGCGGTGCGGAGTGCAACGTCCATTGCGGCGTTTACGTCGGAGACAGAACCACGCATCTTCACGCAGGCACCTGCACCAAGACGATTACGCTCGATGTTCTGGATCCTTATATTTGCTGCTTTGGAAGCAGCGTCCAGTGCTACGAAGCAGGCAGCAAAACTGTCAAGTTCAAAGATCCCCACTGCCATGCCATTATAATTCTCAGCCATAATACCTCCATCCATTCTACAGGAATATTTTATTTCGGTTCATATACTGTAATTATACCTGCTTTTCCCGCAAAAAACAAGCTAAAATACGTTTTTTGTGGATTTTATCGCAGATTAAATGTGGGTTTATGACAATAATAAAAAGAAAAATATTGTATTTGTGTTGATTTTGCAAAAAGAAAACGACTGGAATGAAAAAACACAAAGTGCTATAATAAGGACAGTCAGGAAACAAAGGAGGGGGATTTGGTGTGAAGACACATCAGACAGATTTTTCGGAGGGAAATGTATATCGGAATATTCTGGAGCTGTCGATTCCTATGACGCTGGCGCAGCTTCTGAACCTTTTGTATAATGTGGTAGACAGAATGTATATCGGCAGGATTCCGGAGACAGGAAGGATCGCGCTGACGGGAGTCGGGATCTGTTTTCCGATCATTACGATGATCATGGCATTTACTTATCTATATGGGAATGGCGGCAGTCCGCTCTGTGCGATGGAGCTTGGACGGGAAAATGAGGAAGAAGCGGAGAAACTGCTGGGAAATACATTTTCCATGCTTCTGATGACAAGTGTAGTCCTGATGGCAGTTGGATATCTTTTTTATAAGCCGATTCTGTATGCGTTTGGGGCGAGTGACACGACTTATGTTTATGCAGGAGCGTATATCCAGATCTATCTGATCGGAACACCGTTTGTGATGATCTCGCTGGGGCTGAATCCGTTTATCAACTGCCAGGGCTTCGGAAATATGGGAATGCTGACGATCCTGATCGGTGCAGCCTTAAATATCGTTCTGGATCCGATCTTTATCTTCGTATTCCATATGGGCGTGCGCGGTGCAGCACTTGCAACGATTCTGTCACAGTTCTGTTCCGCAGTCTGGGTGCTGAAATTCCTCACAGGCAAAAAAGTCACACTTCGCATCAGGAAAGAAGCAATGCAGATAGAGTGGAAGAGAGTAAGAGCGATCATGGCACTTGGCGTTTCAGGTTTTATGATGCAGTTTACAAACGGACTGGTACAGATCTTCTGCAACGCAACGTTACAGATCTACGGCGGCGACATCTATGTAGGAGTCATGACGGTTCTCAATTCCGTCCGTGATATCGCGACGATGATGGTACATGGACTGACAAACGGTGCGTCCCCGGTCATGAGCTTTAATTATGGCGAAAAGGCCTACGACAAAGTAAAAAAAGCGATCAAATTTGTGACCGTTGTCTGCTTTTCCTATGCTCTGTTTGTATGGGGGATCATCAAGATCGCACCGGAATTTTTTATCCGGATCTTTAACAGCGAACCGGCACTTCTGGAAAAGGGTGTCCCGGCATTACATATCTATTTCTTTGGATTTTGCTTTATGGCCCTGCAGTTTACCGGGCAGTGTGTATTTGTGGCACTTGGCAAGGCGAAGAGAGCGACATTTTTCTCGATCTTCCGCAAAGTCATCATTGTTGTGCCGCTGACTGTGCTTCTTCCACGTATCGGAGGACTTGGGGTGGACGGTGTTTTCTGGGCAGAACCGATATCCAATCTTGTCGGTGGAAGTGCCTGCTTTTTCACGATGCTGCTGACAATCCTGCCTGAACTAAAACAGAAACAAAACTGAAATAAAAATCAGATAAACAAAAAGCCGCAGAAGCATGTTTCGGAGGGGGAGCTTTTGCGGCTTTCGTTTATGTGTAGATGGATTGAGGTAAATATAGCAAATTTATTTGGATCGATCCAAAACGGATCAGAAACAGATCAGATGTGGATCTTGGTACCGGTCTTGCCCTGGATACCGTCTTTGGCTTTTTCGAGAAGGGTGATCATGGCAGTACGTCCTTCCCCTGAAGCTGCGAAGTCCATAGCAGCCTGTACTTTCGGAAGCATGGAGCCAGGTGCGAACTGACCTTCTTCTACATATTTCTGGGCTTCTTCGACAGACATTTCATCCAGCCATTTTTCGTCTTCTTTGCCGAAGTTTACGGCGACTTTTTCGACAGCGGTGAGGATGATCAGCATGTCTGCATCGAGCTCTTTTGCGAGCAGGCAGCTTGCAAAGTCTTTATCGATAACGGCAGAAGCACCTTTGAGGTGATCTCCCTGAAGAGTAACCGGGATTCCACCGCCACCGCAGCAGATCACGATCTTATTTGCGTCAACAAGGCTGTTGATCGCATCCTGTTCAACAATCTCAACCGGCTTCGGGGAAGCAACAACACGGCGGTATCCGCGTCCTGCGTCTTCTTTCATGACATAGCCGTATGCTTTCTCTGCATGTTCAGCCTGTTCTTTGGTCATGAAGTGACCGATCGGCTTGCTTGGATTCTGGAATGCAGGGTCATTCTCATCTACACGGACCTGTGTAACGACAGTAACAACCGGTGTACGCATAAATCCACGTTTGCGAAGTTCTTCGCGAAGTGCATTCTGCAGGTCATATCCGATATATGCCTGGCTCATCGCAACACAGACGGAGAGAGGAGTGTTTGGCTGATTTTCGTCTTCTCTGGAAAGAGCAGCCATAGCATTGTTGATCATGCCTACCTGTGGTCCGTTTCCATGAACAACGACTACCTGATGTCCTTCTTCGATCAGGTCACACAGAGCTTTTGCTGTGGTCTTTACAGCCTGCATCTGCTCCGGCAGAGTGTTACCCAGTGCGTTTCCACCAAGAGCGATAACGATTCTTTTTCTTTTATACATTGAAAAAACCTCCTGAAATACATAAATTAACAAATAATATAAGAAAAAACAAGAAATAGTCTCATATATTGGAAAACAGAAAGAGCCTTGCAGAACATATCCGCAGGGCCCTTAATCTGTTTATCTTATATGAGAAAGAAGATTCTCATATTTATAGCCTGGCGTTGTAAACAACCTGTATTTTATTCGAAAATTCTCGGAGCAGCTTTTACTTCCAGTTTCTTCAGGATATCCTGTGGCTTTTCGAATTTGGAGAGCATGATCATAGCTGCGATCACATATGGTTTGAAGCTTGCTTCTTTGTAAAGCGGGATTCTGTAACGATCGAATACAGATGCATCAACCTCACCTGTCTCACAGCTTACACCAGTGATGTCAGCCGGCAGGCAGTGCAGATACAGAGCTTTTCCGTCTTTTGTTGTCTTCATAAGCTCTTCTGTGCAAGCCCAGTCTTTGTGCTCTGCGTTCTGAGCAAGAAGTTCTTTTTCCAGTTTGTCGATTCCGTCGAAGTCACCTTCTGCGTACAGATTTGTACGTTTTTCCATAGCTGCGAATGGAGCCCAGCTCTTCGGATATACGATATCAGCATCCTTGAATGCTTCTGCCATATCGTTTGTCTTTGTGAAGGATCCGCCTGTAGCTTCAGCGTTCTTCTTAGCGATCTCTTCAACTTCCGGCATTACATCATATCCTTCCGGATGAGCCAGAACAACGTCCATACCGAAACGAGTCATCAGACCGATAACACCCTGCGGAACGGAGAGTGGTTTGCCATAAGAAGGAGAGTAAGCCCATGTCATAGCAAGTTTTTTGCCTTTCAGGTTCTCAACACCGCCGAACTCATGGATGATGTGGAGCATATCAGCCATACACTGTGTCGGATGGTCAACATCACACTGCAGGTTTACAAGAGTAGGTCTCTGCTCAAGGATACCATCTTTGTTTCCTTCTGTAACAGCGTCCATGAACTCTTTCTGATAAGCATGACCCTTACCGATGTACATATCATCACGGATACCGATTACATCAGCCATAAAGGATACCATGTTAGCTGTCTCACGAACAGTCTCACCATGAGCGATCTGAGATTTCTTCTCATCCAGATCCTGAACCTCAAGACCAAGCAGGTTGCAGGCAGAAGCGAAAGAGAAACGAGTACGGGTAGAGTTATCACGGAAAATAGAAATACCAAGACCACTCTCGAATACCTTAGTAGAGATGTTGTTCTCTCTCATAAAACGAAGAGCATCAGCTACAGTAAATACAGCCTCAAGTTCCTCATCAGTCTTATCCCATGTCCAGAAAAAGTCATTATTGTACATTTCCTTAAAGTTTAAGCTGTTAAGTTTATCAATATAATCCTGTAAAGTTTTCATTCGAAAATTCTCCTTTAAAAATATTTTTTATTTTAGCGGAATCGCAGCAGCCACACTACGATTCCTGTCCCCAAATTCAACCAACAAAACCTTCCTCAAAAAATCCAATAAAGAAATCAATGCATATCCCCACAACATCAATTTCCGTTCTTCCAATCAAAGTAAAGTCAGCCAACTTCATATCTGAAACAAGAAGAACTACTTAACAAAAAGCCCGAAGGGTGTGCAGAGGGAGCAGGGCGCTGCTCCCTTTGCGGTTTTTTATTTGCAATAAGAAGTAGGTAAAGCTGCATAAACAGCTGCGCATCTCACGAGATCGACCTTCCAAGTTTTCTCATTCGGAGCATGTGCCTGAGCCTCAGCACCAGGTCCAAATCCAATACAAGGAATTCCATTACGTCCCATAATAGAAACACCATTTGTAGAGAATGTCCATTTATCAGTAAGCGGACGAGCTTTTCTCATTTCCTCTGTTTCTGCGTTTCCAAGACGAGTTTCCCCATAAAGGTTCTTATAAGCATCCTCAAGAGCCTTAGTTACCTTATGATCCTTCGGAATAGCCCATGTCGGGAAGTAGCACTCGATCTCATATTTGCATCCTGTATAAGACGGTCTGTCGTAGTTGTACATAGAAACAACTACATCATCGCCATATTTCTTAACGCTCGGAAGAGCACGGATCTCATCCAGGCAGCTTTCCCATGTTTCTCCGAATGTCATACGACGGTCAAGAGATACTGCACAGGAGTCAGCTACTGCACAACGGCTAGGAGAGGTGTAGAAGATCTGGGATACAGTTACAGTACCGCGTCCAAGGAAACGAGCTTCTTCCCAGTCAGGGTTGAATTTCGGGTTGAGCATTTTAACAAGACCTTTGATTTCTGTCTCATCAGCGTCATCGTTCTCGTTGAGGGAACGTACATCCTGAAGGATGTCAGCCATTTTGTAGATAGCGTTGTCACCACGTTCCGGAGCAGAACCATGGCAGGAAACACCTTTCACATCGATACGGATCTCCATACGTCCACGCTGTCCTCTGTAGATACCACCGTCTGTCGGCTCTGTGGAAACTACGAATTCCGGACGGATCTTGTCTTCGTTGATGATGTACTGCCAGCAGAGACCGTCACAGTCTTCTTCCTGAACAGTTCCGACTACCATGATCTTGCATCCTTCCGGAATCAGATCCATGTCTTTCATGATCTTTGCACCGTATACAGCAGATACGAGACCGCCGCACTGGTCAGATACGCCACGTCCACCGATTTCTTCTTCTGTTTCGTATCCTTCGTATGGATCAAAGTTCCAGTTTTCAATGTTACCGATACCAACAGTGTCGATATGAGCATCAAAAGCGATGATCTTGTCGCCGGTTCCCATGTAACCGATCACGTTACCCTGTGGGTCGATCGTAACTTCGTCGAAGTTCAGTTTTTTCATTTCAGCTTCGATTGTCTCGATATGTTTTCTTTCGTCGCAGCTTTCTCCAGGATTCTTAACGATCGCCCTTAAGAATTTGGTCATATCCTCCTGATAATTCTGAGCAACTTCTTTGATTTTGCCGTAATCCATTTTAAAATTCCTCCCATGTGTATATAGAAATTGTTTTAAAGTTCTTAATTATTTGATGATACTTACGGATTGTTCCGCAGTAAACTGCTCCCACAATCCTTCAAACATTCGGAATTCGCTGATTTACTATGTAAATCGCTGCTTCCTCATGTTTGGCGGGTTCCAAATTCAAATGCTTTATCGTGCAAGCACGAACATCATTTGAATTTGGAACCCTGGTATCATCATTTGCTTAAAGACTCGTTTGTTCCGTACAGGCCATCCCATACGATCTCGCGGTAACGAACCGGATCAGTGTCACCCTCTGTGGAGATTACAAGAACGTTGGAGTTCTCATCCAGTTTCAGGGCTTCTTTAAGATCTTTTGCATCTTCGTCGTGAAGAGCAGTGAAGCACAGACCAAGCGGAACAGATCCGGATTCACCGGAAACGATGTGCGGGTCATTGCCGAGCGGGTTAGCATAGATTCTTGTTGCCTTGGCACTCATCCAGTCAGGGCAGGATGCAAATACAGAAACATGGTTCCTTAAGATATCCCATCCGATGGTGTTTGCTTCGCCGCATGCGAGACCAGCCATGATCGTCTGAAGGTCGCCGCCTACATTTACAAGATCTCCGGATTCTTTCATAGCGGAACGGTACAGGCAGTCAGCAGCACTTGCTTCGCAGACAACCATAACCGGCGGGTTTTCTTTGTATTTGTGAGCGAAGTATCCAACAACTGCTCCTGCAAGAGAACCAACACCTGCCTGAACGAATACGTGTGTCGGGCGGTCGATGCCGGCTTCTTTGAGCTGCTGGTCAGCTTCCATGACCATAGTTCCGTAACCCTGCATGATCCATGACGGGATCTCTTCGTATCCATCCCATGCAGTATCCTGAACGATGATGCCGTGCTCTGTCTTGGCAGCCTCAGCTGCAGCCATTCTTACGCAGTCATCATAGTTGACTTCTTCGATGGTAACAGTAGCGCCTTCTTTGGCGATGTTGTCAAAACGTGTCTTGGTTGTGCCTTTTGGCATACGAACAACTGCTTTCTGTCCAAGACGTTTGGCAGCCCATGCAACTCCACGTCCGTGGTTTCCGTCTGTTGCTGTGAAGAAGGTAGCCTGTCCGAATTCTTTTCTTAATTCCTCGGAAGAGAGAACAGCATATGGAAGTTCGCTGATATCCTTACCAACTTCTTTAGCTATGTAACGTCCCATTGCGTAGGAACCGCCAAGAACCTTAAAAGCGTTCAGTCCGAAACGATAGGATTCATCCTTGCAGTGGATGCTCTTAACACCCAGGTAGGATGCCAGTTCAGCAAGATCCTGAAGAGGAGTTACTGTATACTGTGGGAAACTTTTGTGAAATTCATTGGCTTTTTTCACGTTTTCCTCTGACATTAACTCGAGATGTTTGTCGTCAGACTTTGCAACGTGATTGACAGTCCATTTTAAACCTTCCGTCATTATAAAAACCCTCCTTAAAAAATTTATTTTGAACTCATAATTATTGCTTGTCTTTTATATCTCTATCATACCATAAATAAAAGATTTTGCAAGAGGAAATACAAAATTTTTTAGGTTTTTACAAAAAAAGTTAGCACATAATAAAAAAAGTGATGTTCATTGCAACGTACTGGGGGATGTGATAAAATAAAAATACATTTTACATAAGAAAAATGAAAGTGCAAAGGAGATATAAAAATGGCTATTTTTCAGGCATTCCGTGCCCTCAGACCCGTTCCTGACAAGGCAGAGGCAGTAGCGGCACTTCCATATGATGTAGTGACGAGGGAGGAGGCAAAGGAGATCGGAGATCAGAATCCGGATTCTTTCCTGCATGTGGATCGTGCAGAGATGGACCTTCCGGCAGATACGGATCTTTACGATCAGAAAGTCTATGACCGTGCACGTGAAAACCTCATCAATATGGAAAAGAATGGAATTTTGGTTCAGGACGGAGCACCGTGTTATTACATCTATGAGCTGACCCGCAAGGGTAAAACGCAGACCGGTCTGGTCGGCTGCTGCTCTATTGATGACTATATGAATGGCGTTGTCAAGAAACATGAGCTTACCAGAGAGGATAAGGAGCAGGATCGTATCCATCATGTGGATGTATGTGATGCAAACACAGGTCCGATCTATCTTGCCTGCAAGTACCCACAGGAACTTCTTGATCTGATGGAAACCTGGAAAGCATCCCATGATGCCGTTTATGATTTTGTGGCAGAGGATGAGATCGGACACCGCGTGTGGGTGATCGACGGGGAAGCAGAGAAGAAAGTGATCGCAGAACAGTTTGGAAATATTCCGTATATATATATTGCAGATGGACACCACAGAGCTGCCTCTGCAGTCAAAGTAGGACTCAAGAGGAGAGAGGAACACCCGGATTACGATGGAAGTGAGGAATTTAATTATTTCCTTTCTGTTGTCTTTCCGTATGACCAGCTTACGATCCTTTCTTATAACAGAGTGGTACGCGATCTGAATGGAATGGATGAGCATGCGTTTATTGCCAGCCTCAAATTTAACTTTGAGCTGATGATCATGCCGGGATTCCCGTGCAAACCGGTTGAGAAGCACTGCATGGGAATGTATGTCGGAGGAAACTGGTATCATCTCAAAGCCTGGGAGGATGTCTATGTGAAGAAGGATGTAGTAGGACAGCTTGATGTCTCCATCCTTCAGGAGAAGGTTCTTTCTCCGATCCTGGGGATCGGAGATCCGCGGACAGATCAGAGGATCCGTTTCGTAGGAGGAAGCCACAAACTTAAAGAACTGGCAGAGATCGCGGACAGAACAGGCGGAGTGGCTTTTGCCATGTATCCGACAGTAATGGAGGATCTGATGCAGATCGCGGATGAAGGCAAACTGATGCCGCCGAAATCCACCTGGTTTGAGCCGAAACTGAGAAGCGGTCTGTTTATCCACAAGCTTTTCTGAAAAACAGCCTGAAACAGTCGAATAAGATGACAAGAAACTATTTAAGGTAAAACAAGAAAGAGGAGGATTTTTTTATGGGACTTATTAAAGCAGCTCTTGGTTCAGCAGGCGGTGTTCTGGCGGACCAGTGGAAGGAATATTTTTACTGTGAATCCATGCCGGCAGATGTGCTGGTCACCAAGGCACACAAGAAAGTATCCGGAAGGTCATCAAACAGACACGGTTCTGAGAATATCATCTCCAATGGTTCTGTGATTGCAGTCAGTGACGGACAGTGCATGCTGATCGTAGAGCAGGGAAAGGTCGTGGATGTATGTGCAGAGCCAGGAGAGTATACATATGACACCTCCTCGGAGCCATCTATTTTCTGCGGAGGGCTTGGAAAGGGCGTGAAGGAAGCATTCCAGCAGATCGGCAAACGTTTTACCTTTGGAGGAGAGCCGCCGAAGGATCAGAGAGTATATTTTGTAAATACCAAGGAACTTGTCGGTAATAAATATGGCACACCGAATCCGGTTCCGTTCCGTGTGGTGGATATGAATATCGGGCTGGATATGGACATCACGATCAAGTGTTTTGGCGAATACAGCTATCAGATCGCCAATCCGGTTCTCTTCTATACAAATGTCTGCGGAAATGTGGAGCAGGATTATACGAGAGATGAGATCGATGGACAGCTCAAGAGCGAACTGATGACAGCCCTGCAGCCGGCTTTTGCCAGGATCTCAGAGATGGGGATCCGCTACAGTGCACTTCCGGGACATACACAGGAACTTTCAGATGTGTTAAATAAGGTTCTGTCCGATAAATGGGATAATCTTCGCGGCATCCGTATCGTGTCTCTCGGTGTATCCAGTGTAAAGGCCTCTGAGGAAGACGAAGCCATGATCAAGGAACTGCAGAGGAATGCTGTTTTCCGCAATCCTACGATGGCGGCAGCCCAGATGGTGGGTGCACAGGCGAGTGCGATGCAGTCAGCAGCTTCCAATCAGAAGACGGGACCTGCGATGGCATTTGCGGCAATGAACATGGCGGCAAATGTCGGTGGAGCGAATGCACAGAATTTATTTGCGATGGGACAGCAGCAGGCGACACCGCAGATGCAGCCACAGTACCAGCAGCCTTCCCAGACAGCACCAAAGACAGAATGGACCTGTGCCTGCGGTGCAGTAAATACCGGTAAATTCTGCTCTGAGTGTGGAAGTCCGCGTCCGGCGGGACCATGGACCTGCAGCTGTGGAACTGTAAATACGGGTAAATTCTGCCAGGAATGCGGCAAACCGAGACCATAGGAGGAAGGGGGCAGATGCGATGGCAGATACTTTGAACTACAAGTGCCCCAACTGTTCAGCCGGTCTTACTTTTGAAAGCAAGTCACAGAAGATGAAATGTGAGTACTGTGGAAGTACCTATTCTCTGGATGAACTGGATAAGATCGCAGAGCAGGCGGAAGAAGTAAAGGAAGTTAAGGGGGATCACTGGGAAGGATTTGAGCCGGAGCAGTGGCAGTCAGACGAGAAATCCAATATGGCTGTCTGGAGCTGCCCGTCCTGCGGCGCGGAGATCCTTGCAGAAAAGACGACAGGTGCGACTGTGTGTCCTTATTGCGACAATCCAATGATCATGCCGGAGCAGTTTGTGGACAGCTATCGTCCGGATTATATCATTCCGTTTCAGAAATCCAAAAAAGAAGCAGTTGAGGCACTTAAGAAACACTACGAAGGGAAACCACTGCTTCCAAAGGTGTTCAAAGACCAGAACCATCTCGAAGAGATCAAGGCGGTTTATGTCCCGTTCTGGTTATTTGATCTGGATGCGGCAGGGCGTTTCCGCTATGAGGCCACCAGAAACCGTTTCTGGGAAGATTCTGATTACCGGTATACAGAGACGAAATTTTATCATGTTGTGCGCTCAGGCAGCATGAAATTTGAAAAGATCCCTGTCGATGGCTCGAAAGCTATTGACGATACCACGATGGAGGCAATTGAGCCGTATGATTACAAGGATCTGACAGAATTTAACTTTTCCTATCTTTCCGGTTATATGGCAGACAAATACGACCAGGAGCCGGATGCCCTCACAGAACGTGTTTATGAGCGCATGGAGAGGAGTGTGAAGGACAGTTTTGAGAGGACTGTCCATGGATATGCAACGGTAACTCCAAAGCAGGAGAAGGTCACAGTGACCGGGAAAGGCAAGGTCAGATACGCCTTGTTTCCGGTCTGGTTCCTGAATACGAAATGGAATGGCAAAAATTATTCTTTTGCGATGAATGGACAGACGGGACATCTGATCGGGGATCTTCCTGTGGCGAAGGATCTGGCAGTCAAATACTGGTTCAAACGTCATATCTCGCTGACCATTGCAGCGACAGCAGTAGTTACGGCTCTGCGTCTTCTGGGGGTGATATAGATGAACAGATCAGGGTGGATATTAAAAGGAACGATGCTGTGTCTTGGACTGGGACTTCTGATGCCACTTTCTGTGCCGGCATCCTCTGAGAACGATGCGGCAGGCACGGAAGAGATCTCCTGGGTATTTGACGATTATGGACTCCTGGATGAGACAGAGCAGGCACAGCTGGATCAGGAACTGGGGGATATTTATGAGGAGTATGGTTATGATGCCGTACTTCTGATCTCGCCGGATATCGGGGAAGACCAGGATTACCGGAAATATGCGGCAGAATTTATGCAGGAAAATGATATCGGATACGGCGACACTTATGAGGGAATGTGTATTTTCCATCAGCCGGATGCCAGAAATATCACGATCGTCTTCCGCGGGGACACGCAGGATGATTTTCCTTCAAATGTCCAGGAAGAAATGCTCGACAAGTGCAAGAAATATCTCAAGGCAGATGATCCGGTGAGAGGCTATCAGTCGCTGATCACAGACCTTCGGACCGGCCTTGACCGGATCTGCGAGGGTAAGAAAGTACGCCCGATGGATATCAGAGAAGGTTCTTTTGCGGGAACATTTGCAGTCGATCTGCTGCTATGTTTCCTGGTGATGGCGATCCCAACGGGATTTATGACCTGGATGCAGATGCGCAAGATGAAGACAAGAGTGCAGCAGGCAAATGCAAATGCTTATACTGCAGATGGAGGTTTGGAACTTAAGGAGAAGAGAGATCTGTTTCTGTACAGTACGATATCCCAGACTGCCAAGCCAAAGAATGATGACAAGAATGACGGCAGTTCCGGAAGTTTTTCCAGCGGTGGAGAGAGCTTTTCCGGGTCGAGCAGTGATTATTAAAAAGGACAAAAAAGCAGCGAAATAAAGAAGCTGCTTTTTTTTGCGCTCATAATTATGCAAAAAATAAATTAAATGTTAAAAATATAACAAAAAGAAACAACAAAAATGATAAAATATTGTCAGAATTTTGACAATGTACAGGCAAAAATACAATATATAGGGAAAATGCACAAAAAGATATAGGAGATGTGCAAATTTATTGAAGAAAAGTGCAATTGTATTTTGAAGTGCTTATGTTATAATTGCAACTGGTTAAAAACTTAAACGAGGGGGCGACAGCTTTGAAGAAATTAGTAACATTTTTGGGAATGCTGCTGACGATGCTGCTTGCCTGGCCGACAGGTGTATGGGCTGCCGGCGGGGAAACAACAGCATCGGTGCCGATCTGGCTCTGCATTCCTTTTGCGGGACTTCTGCTCTGCATTGCGATCATGCCGCTTATTAAAGCAGAGTGGTGGGAAGCACATCAGCCGCATGTGGTACTTATGTGGATCATACTGATGGTAGTTCCTTTTGCAGTCGTTTATGGTGTGGGTGATGCCGCTGAGACAGTGCTTGACTGTATCATAAATGACTATCTTACTTTTATTATTCTCCTTTTTGGACTGTTCTGTGTATCCGGTAACATTACCATGGAGGGCGATTTTGCAGGTTCTCCACGAGTTAACGTCTGCCTTCTGGCATTCGGTACACTGTTATCCAGCTGTATCGGAACAACAGGTGCCAGTATGCTGATGGTCCGTCCGGTGATCAAGATGAACTCCTGGAGAAAAAGAAAAAGCCATATCATGGTATTCTTTATCTTCATGGTATCCAACATGGGCGGCTGCCTGACTCCGATCGGAGATCCGCCGCTTCTGATGGGCTTTATGCGAGGTGTTCCGTTCTTCTGGAGCCTGCATCTGCTCCCGGTACTGCTCTTTAACATGGTGATCATGCTGTTTGTGTTCTATCATGTAGACAAACTTGCATACCGCAAGGATATCGCACAGGGCCGTAAACCGGATATCAGCAAGCCGGGTACAGAATTCCATATTGACGGACTTCACAACATTATTTTCCTTATTATGATCGTGGCAGCAGTTATCCTGAGTGGTGTACTTCCGGGACTTTCTGCTTTCCAGGATGCAGAAGGGGCAGTTAAGGGAATTCACCTTCTGGGTGAAGTAACTCTGACCTTCCCGGCACTGATCGAGATCGTGCTGATCCTTCTGGCAGCGTTCTTATCTTTCAAGACAACAGACAAGAGTGTGCGCAGGAGAAACCATTTTACCTGGGGTGCGATACAGGAGGTTGCTGTACTGTTTATCGGTATCTTTATCACCATGCAGCCGGCACTGATGCTCCTTAAGGCAGTCGGACCGAATCTTGGTATCACCAAGCCTCTGGAAATGTTCTGGGCGACCGGTGCACTGTCCAGTTTTCTGGACAATACGCCGACTTACCTTGTATTTCTCACAACGGCAGGAACACTTGGTTTTACCAGCGGAATCGCAACGACGCTTGGCACTGTGCCGGTGAAACTGCTTTCTGCAATTTCCTGTGGTGCGGTATTCATGGGCGCGAACACTTATATCGGAAATGCACCGAACTTTATGGTCAAGTCCATTTCTGACGAGAACGGTGTCAACATGCCGTCCTTCTTCGGATACATCCTGTGGTCACTGGTATTCCTTGTTCCGGTATTTATTCTGGACATGCTTGTGTTCTTTATGTAAGGAGGGGGAAGAATGTCAGATAAAATCAACAAAGAAATTTATACAAAACTTGCAAACCGTATCTACGACCTGGACGGTGAAGTCTACAGAGTCCTTGGTTCTTCTCTTGGACGTACCTTTACCGGAAACCGTGATACAACGATCCGTACCTTAAGCATGATGATGTACACGAAGCCGGATGGACATCTGCTCCGAAGCGAACTTGCCCTGATCAGCAACATGGCACGTACCATCAAGGATGAGAGCGAAAGAAGTCGGTTGATGACAGAGTATGATGAGATTCTTAAGGAGATCGAGCAGCTTCCGAATATGTTCGGTTCCACAGATATCATTGATGCTGAACGTGTGGCACTGAACCTTGCAGCGAGAAGGGAAAAAATTTCCGAGAATGACCATCTCGTGATCTGTATCAGCCGTACACAGGGAAGTGCGGGAAATGATATCGGATTCGAGCTTGCAGATAATCTTCATATTAACTATTATGATGTGGAGATTTTTGATCAGGTACTGAAACGCCTTGAAGCAGAGAAGGGCGATGTACAGGATAAAGAAAACTTTACCGAATTCAACAAATACGGAAAGAAATCACATGAAAGTTTCCGGACGAAGCTCAAAGAGCTGAACCGTTATCACGGACTGAACAAGCAGGACGCAGTTTTCTTCAATATGAGTGACCTGATCTGCGAACTCGCCCGGACAGAGGACTGTTTGATCATGGGACGCTGTGCAGATGCGATCCTCAAGAATAATCACATCCCGCACATTAGCATTTTTATCAGCGCTCCGCTTCAGGTGCGTACACAGCATGTCATGGATGTCCGTAATATGGATATGAAACAGGCAGTGCGCTTCCTCAAGAAAATGGATAAACAGCACCGTAAATACTACGAATTCTACACCGGAGAGAAGTGGGGAAAACCAGAGAACTACGACCTCTGCATCAACAGCGCAAACTATGGTATCAAAGAAACGATCGATGTGATCAAACGACTTCTGAACCAGCAGACGCAGTAAACAAAAAACCTGTAATGCTGTCATGAAATGTGGCAGACATTACAGGCTTTTTTTATTTGTTTACATCAATATAGCTGTACAGGGTGTACTTGGAAATGCCGAAATAATTGGCAACTTTATCCCCGGACTTGGTGATGAGGAAAGCACCGGAATCATTGAGAAACTGGATCGCAGTGACCTTGTCCTCTTTATTCATAAGTGCGACCGGTTTGCCAACCAGAGCAACAGATTCCTCGATCAGATGATCCAGTAGATCGTTGACACTGTGTGTGATCTCCTTTGGCTTTTCTTCCTTGTTGACCGGTGTGATCAGAGAGTGGAGTGCGCTTTCGATCATGGTCAGCTTGGTGATATCATAGTTGATGCCGAATACATAATGAAGGCTTCCGTCATCATCTCTGATATAGGAAGTGCTGCATTTCAGGATCTTGCCATCGGCAGTTTTCATCAGATAACCGGCGTGATCCTTTAATTCTTCTTCCTGCTCAGGTTTCTTTTTCTTGTTGTTGTGACGGATCACATCAAAAACGGCATTGGAAGGTCCATCTCCGATTCCGCGGCCTGTCACATGTCCGTTTTCAATATGGACGATGGAATGTTCCGGATCGTTTGTTTTAAGGTCATGTATCACAATCTCACATTCCGGACCAAACTGAAAAGCCAGATCCCGCGCGATCTGTTTGAGTACAGTAAGTCGTCCCATTGTTCTTCCTCCTCTTTTTAAAATTTTGGTATTATAAATACTATATCACAATTTTTTTTTAATATAAAGTTTTTTTTGCCATACCTAAATATTATTGTATAAAGGAATCAGATAGTGGTTGCTGAGGGGGCAAATTGGTGATATATTTGTTGTAATAAGTAGGTTCTGATGAAGGATTCGTCAGAAAAAGTGCAGGGGTACATCAGCTTATGAATGACAAAGGAGGGTATACTATGAAATATTTACTCAAAAACGGAACGGTAGTATCCGGAGAAAAATCTGAGAAACTCGATGTCCTGGTGGATGGAGAAAAGATCGTAAACGTAGGAAAGGACCTTGAAGCAGGCGATGCAGAAGTGATTGATGTCGAAGGAAAGCTTCTGTTTCCGGGATTTATCGACGGTCATACACATTTTGACCTGGAAGTGGCAGGGACTGTCACAGCAGATGACTTTGAGACAGGAACAAGGGCTGCACTTCTCGGCGGAACGACACTTGTCATTGATTATGCATCACAGGACAAAGGCGGCCATACACTGAAAGAAGGTCTCGATAAATGGCACAAAAAAGCCGATGGTAAATGCTCCTGCGATTATTCTTTCCATATGTCTATCGTGGAATGGAACGATGAGACAGAGGCAGAAGTGCAGGATATGATCGACCATGGAATCACCAGCTTCAAACTTTACATGACTTATCCGGCAATGATCGTAAATGACTGCGATATGTACAAGATTCTCAAGAAACTTGGGGAATGCGGCTGCTTCGCCGGAGTTCACTGTGAAAATGCGGGCGTGATCGATGCCCTGATCTCTGAAGCAAAGAAAGAAGGACGTCTCGGACCGGAAAATCATCCACTCGTAAGACCAGATACCATGGAAGCAGAGGCTGTCCACCGTCTTCTCGTGATCGCCAAAGAAGCCAATGCACCAGTCATGGTCGTTCACCTGACCAACAAGAAAGCTTACGAAGAGGTTATGAACGCAAGGAAAAATGGACAGGAAGTCTATGCAGAAACCTGCCCGCAGTATCTCCTTCTGGAAGACAGCGTATACTCCAAGCCGGACTTTGGAGGTGCTGTTTATGTATGTGCACCGCCGATCCGCAAGAAAGAAGATCAGGACTGCCTGTGGAAAGCTCTGGCAGACGAGGAGATCCAGACGGTGGCAACAGACCAGTGCAGCTTTACTCTGGCACAGAAAGCCCTCGGAAAAGATGACTTCACCAAGATCCCGGGAGGACTTCCGGGTGTACAGACAAGAGGAACTCTTCTCTATACTTATGGAGTTAAGACCGGAAAGATCACCCAGGAACAGATGTGCAAAGTCCTCTGTGAAACCCCGGCCAAACTGTACGGTGTATATCCAAACAAAGGCGCGATCACAGCAGGAAGCGACGCAGATATCGTAGTGCTTGATCCGGCAAAAGAAAGCGTGATTTCCGCAGCGACTCATGCATACAATACAGACAATAACCCGTTCGAGGGCTTCAAACTTGAGTGCGGCATCGACAAAGTTTTCCTCCGCGGAAACCTTGCAGTCGAGGAGGGTAAGCTTGTAAAAGAAAAACTCGGCAAATACATCGCCAGAGGTAAAAAACAGCTTTAAGGGCTGCATACGGGGAGAAAATATTATGAAAAAACTGATCGACAAACTGCATCAGGAGCAGATCCTGTCAGCAGAAGAATTCCGGACACTTCTGACAGACCGTTCAGAAGAAACAGATCTGTATGCACGGGAACTGGCAGACCAGGTGCGGCAGCAGGTCTATGGAAACCAGATCTATGTACGTGGACTGATCGAGTTTACCAACTACTGCAAAAATGACTGCTATTACTGTGGAATCCGCCGGAGCAACCGAAATGCCCAGCGTTACCGCCTGACAGAAGAAGATATCCTTGCCTGCTGCAAAGAAGGCTATGAACTGGGATTCCGTACTTTTGTCCTTCAGGGAGGAGAAGACGGATATTATACAGATGAGAAGCTGACAGCTCTGATCCGTAAGATCAAAGAAGTCTATCCGGACTGTGCCCTGACACTTTCCATCGGGGAGAAATCCGAAGAAAGCTACCGTGCCTACAAAGAAGCCGGTGCAGACCGCTATCTTCTGCGGCATGAGACCGCGCGTGAAGAGCATTACCGCAAACTCCATCCAGAAGAAATGTCCTGCGAAAACCGCAAAAACTGTCTTCGCACCCTCAAAAAACTGGGCTATCAGACAGGTGCAGGCTTTATGGTGGGTTCTCCTTACCAGACCATCGATGATCTGGTAGAGGATTTCCTGTTCCTCAAAGAACTGGATCCGGAGATGGTCGGGATCGGACCGTTCATTGCACATCAGGATACTCCTTTCCATGATGAAAAGAGCGGAACACTTGAAGACACGCTTTTTTATCTGGCACTCCTTCGTCTGATGCTTCCGAATGTGCTCCTTCCGGCAACTACAGCACTGGGAACGATCTGTCCGAAGGGACGTGAACTCGGCGTAAAATCCGGCGCAAATGTCGTGATGCCGAATCTTTCTCCTGTTTCTGTGCGAAAGAAATACATGCTCTATGACGGAAAAATCTGCACCGGAGATGAGGCAGCAGAATGCCGTTTCTGCCTCAGCCGGCGCATGGAACTGATCGGCTGCCAGATCGTGACAGACCGCGGGGATTACAAAAAAGTCTTGCAATAGATACTGTATATGGGGTATAGTGGTCATATGGTTACTGTGAATGAAGTGAACAGTAACATTGTATGCTATAAAGGAGGATTATTTTTAATGAAGAAATCCAGATTACTGATCGTGCTGGCTGGTCTGGCTGTGTTTGCATCCGGATGTGGTTACAGCACAGGAGGAGAAGACTCTACTGTGACTGTGATTGAAGCGACTCCGACTCCGACCGCTACTCCTACACCGGAAGCAACTCCGACTCCGGAAGTTCCAGAGGCAACCCCGACTCCGGCGCAGGAAGTCGCACAGACAGCAAGCGGTGTGAATATCATAAAGCAGAATGCTACCTATTATGTTGTGGAGGGCGTAAATGTCCGCTCTGACTGCAGTACAGAGGCAGAGATGATCACAGGAACAACTGTTGGTCAGGAACTGACAAGTACAGGTGTCAGCGAGGACGGACAGTGGATCGAAGTAACGGTTAATGGTCAGACAGGTTACGTCAATGCACAGTATGTTTCCACAACCGCTCCGGCAGGTGCTGCTGCACAGACTACAGCTCAGTAAAAAGAACGAAATACTTCAAAGAAAAACGCTGAACTTCTTTAAAAGAAATTTTTCTGAAAAGAAGCACAGCGTTTTTTATTTGGCATTTATGATACGAAAGAAAATGACTTACTCCGGATAAACAAGACGATCCGGTTTGATATCGTAGAGAACTTCGCGGAGATATTTATCGGCAAGATATTTTGCCATGCCGAGGTTCATGTCGAGGTAGTTTCCACAGTCTTTGGCAGAAGCTCCCGGGATCTCGCCTTCAAAATCACGGATAAATTCAAACATCTCTGTCATGAGCGGCACGATATCCTTGGATTCGTAATCGCCTGCAAGGAGAAGATAGTTTCCGGTACGGCATCCCATCGGTCCCCAGTAGATGATCTTGCTTCCGAATTCAGCGTGATTGCGGAGAAAAGTAGCTGCGAGATGTTCCATTGCGTGAAGCTCGGCAGTGTTCATGACAGGCTCCTCGTTCGGGGAAGTCATGCGGATATCAAAAGTAGTGATGACCTGATCTCCGAGATAATCCTTGCGGGAAACATAGATTCCCGGCTGGAGTTTGATATGGTCTATGGTAAAGCTGGCTATTTTTTTCATAGGTGTTATTCCTTTCTGTATTTTGATATAAAGTCGTTAATCCTTATTGTAACAGAGCTTTGACATGCTTACAAGTAGTTGGAGAAAAATCCCCGGCATTGACTTTACTTCTTCGTGATGTTAAACTGTTGCACAAGACAAAGTTATGAAAGTAATGTCAGAAGAGGAGGAATTTTATTATGAAATCCAGAGTTTTGGCGGCAGTTTTCGCAGTTGTCCTTACAGCAGGCACCCTTACCGGCTGTGGAAGCACAAAGACAGCTGATACTGCAAAAACAGAAGATACAAAAGAAGAGACTTCTTCAGATAAAGAAGTGACACAGGAACCGGTAAGCGAAGAAGAAGCAGAGGCAGACGGTTTCAGTGACGGTACAGACGGGGAAACAACCCTGGATACCAGCAAGGAACTGACAGGAATCCATCATGCAGGAATTGCTATCAAGGATTACGGAAGCATCGAGGTAGAACTGGATGCAGACACAGCCCCGATCACAGTGACAAACTTCGTGAAGCTTGCACAGGACGGTTTCTATGACGGACTGACTTTCTGGCGTATCATAGACGGTTTTATGATGCAGGGTGGTGACCCGAAGGGCGATGGAACTGGCGGCGCAGATGAGACGATCAAGGGAGAATTCTCCAGTAACGGTGTGAAGAATGATATTTCTCACGTAAGAGGAACCATCTCCATGGCGAGATCTTCAGACCCGGACAGCGCAAGCTCCCAGTTCTTCATCGTACAGTCTGACAGTACCTTCCTGGATGGCGACTATGCAGCATTCGGTCATGTGACAGAGGGAATGGATGTCGTAGACCAGATCTGTAAGGATGCAAAACCTACAGATGACAACGGAACGATCAAGGCAGACGAGCAGCCGGTGATCGAGAGCATCCAGATCAAAGACTGATCGTTTTACAGTTTTATGATCAGAACCGGAATCGGAGGATTGTTCGGGCGGTTATAGTAGTCGCTCCGGATGACAAGATATTTATGCGGGTCGAGGGAGGCAAGCCATGCAAGTACCGCGTCCCGCTCCTCAAATCCGGAATCGCCGCCGCTGTAAATACAAAGTGAGATCAGGCCGCCTTTTCTGAGAAGGGAAAGCCCCTGGGTCAGAGCCTCAATGCTGGTGTCACCTTTTGTCGCTTTGGCGTGATCCCCACCGGGAAGGTAGCCGAGATTGAAGGTGATGCAGCTTACAGAATTTTCCTGGGCATGCGTTTTCATTTGCGTATGGGATTCCAGAAGCAGAGTATAGTTGTCTGGTGCACCTTCGCTGATGAGGTGCTCTTTTGTACTTTTTAATGCCTGTTCCTGAATATCAAAAGCAAGTACTCTGCCCTTTTCGCCGCAGAGCGTACTCAGAAGCAGTGTATCATTTCCGTTTCCCATCGTTGCATCAATACAGAGATCGCCCGGAGAAACCTGTTCTTTTATAAAACGCGCACACCATTGTGTGATCTGATAATTTTTCATAAAAATCTTAGTCCTTTCTTATTCATTACTCCCATTATAATAAAAATCTAACATGAAAACGAGTACAAAAAAAGAAACACAGCAAAAATTCATTGCAATTGTCGCTGGGGCTGTTATAATGTAACAGACATGAAAACTGTGAAAAACTCGTAAAAGGAAGGAAAATCTTATGTTAAAGGGTAAAACCGTTCTTCTGGGAGTGACCGGAAGCATTGCGGCATACAAAATCGCATATCTTGCAAGTGCACTGAAGAAACTTCACGCAGAGGTCCATGTGCTGATGACGAAGAATGCAACCAATTTTATCACACCGATTACATTTGAATCGCTTACCGGAACGAAATGTCTGGTAGATACCTTTGACAGAAATTTTCAGTTCCAGGTAGAACATGTTTCCATTGCAAAGAAGGCAGACGTAGTCATGATCGCACCTGCCAGTGCCAATGTGATCGGCAAACTTGCACATGGGATCGCAGATGATATGCTGACAACAACGATCATGGCATGCAAATGTAAGAAATTCATTTCCCCTGCCATGAATACAAATATGTTTGAAAATCCGATCCTGCAGGATAATCTTAAGACGCTTGAGCATTATGGATACGAAGTGATCCAGCCAGCGAGCGGCTACCTTGCCTGCGGGGACACCGGAGCCGGTAAGATGCCGGAGCCGGAAACACTGCTTTCTTACATCTTGAGGGAGATCGCAGCGGAGAAGGATCTTGAGGGAAAGAAGGTTCTGGTCACAGCCGGACCTACCCAGGAATCCATTGATCCGGTGCGCTACATCACCAACCATTCTTCCGGCAAGATGGGCTATGCACTGGCAAAAGCAGCTATGCTCCGTGGCGCAGATGTCACTCTGGTCAGCGGACCATGCAGCATCACGCCGCCGCCTTTTGTAAAGGTGGTACCGGTCGTGACCGCGAAGGATATGTTTGATGCGGTGACTTTCGTAAGTGCAGAGCAGGACATCATCATCAAGGCAGCAGCCGTGGCAGACTACCGCCCGAAGCAGGTTTTTGATGAGAAGGTCAAGAAGCAGGACAAAGAAATGAGTATTGAACTGAAAAAAACGGACGATATTCTCAAATACCTGGGAGAACATCGTACTCCGCAGCAGTTCCTCTGTGGATTTTCCATGGAGACTCAGAACATGATCGGTAATTCCAGGGCGAAGCTTGGTAAGAAACATCTGGATATGGTGGCAGCGAACAACCTCAAGGTTGCAGGCGCCGGTTTCCAGGGTGATACCAATGTGCTGACCCTGATTACACAGGATGAGGACGTATCACTCCAGCTTATGAGCAAGGAGGATGCAGCCAACGTCATTCTGGATAAGATCCTTTCTATCATGAAAGAAAGGGAACAGTAACCCGTTCACCAGGAGGCGGGTAAATAAAATCACATACCCGCAGTTCCGCACCGTATTGTATCCCCATGGAGGGAACGATAACAAGGAGGAAAAACATGAAAAGTAACAAATTTACCACATCACAGCTCACCATTCTTGGTCTGATGTCAGGAATCCTTTTTCTGATGGCGTACACACCACTTGGATATCTGAACATAGGACCTCTGGCAGTCACCTTTAATGTCATTCCGGTCGCAATCTGCGCGGTCGTTCTCGGACCGACAGGCGGAGCCGTAGCCGGAGCCGTTTTTGGACTGACCAGTTTCTTACAGGCAATGGGAATCGGCGGTACCAGCGCACTGGGAGCAGCCCTGTTTCAGATCAATCCATTCTTGAGTGCAGTTCAGTGTTTTGTACCTCGTATTCTTGATGGATTACTTATCGGTTTCATCTACAGAGGAATGAGAAAGAAAACAAATGTATATGCATCCTGTGCAGTAACCGGATTCTTTTCCGCATTCCTGAATACTCTGTTCTTTATGACCGCACTGGTTGTAATGTTCGGAAACACAGAAGTGATCCAGAATCTTATGGGTGGAAGAAATGTGATCATTGGATGCTGTATGATGGTAGGTGTTAATGCAATCAGTGAGATGGTTTCTTCAACAATCATCACAGCAGCTGTAGGAACCGCACTTTCCAAGGCTCATCTGATTCCGGCATCTCAGATTGCAAAACCTGACACTGCCGCATAAAAAGCATATAGACAGGAATGAGAATATATGATTTTAGCCATTGATATCGGAAACACCAACATTGTAGTTGGCTGTATCGAAGAAGAGAAGATTTACTTTATAGAGAGGATTTCCACGAACCACACCAAGACAGAACTGGAGTATGCGATCGACCTCAAGACGATCCTTGACATCCATCACATCAAACGTTCTGAGATCGAGGGTGCGATCATTTCTTCCGTAGTTCCGCAGATCACCAATGCAGCGAAGCTTGCGGTCGAGAAGATCCTCAAAAAAGAACCGATGGTCCTGGGACCAGGAGTCAAGACAGGACTGAATATTGTTCTGGATAATCCGGGAGAGATGGGAGCAGACCGTGTGGCAGACGCAGTTGCGGCGCTGGCACAGTATCCGGTACCGCTGGTCATCGTGGATATGGGAACAGCGACTACGATTTCTGTTCTGGATGATAAGAAACGCTATATCGGCGGAATGATTCTTCCGGGTGTACGGATCTCTCTGGATGCGCTGACTTCCAGAGCATCACAGCTGAGCGGGATCAGTATTGAAGAGCCGAAACGGCTCATTGGAAGAAATACGGTAGACTGCATGAAGAGCGGGATCCTTTATGGAAACGCAGCTGCGGTGGACGGTATCGTGGACAGGATCGAAGAAGAACTTGGACAGAAAGTCACCGTGATCGCAACCGGTGGAATGTCCAAAAAGATTATTCCTCACTGCAAAAGAGAGATGATCTGGGATGGAGACCTGCTCCTCAAGGGACTTCAGATCATTTACGACAAGAACAAATAATAAAAATCAGTAACTATAAAATCACTTCTTTTGACTGTGTGAAACAGCAGAGGAAGTGATTTTTTTGTTGCGAAAAAATTTTTCAGAATGCCTGTGCCATGTCTTTTGGGACGGGGGCAGTGAAGCAGAGGTTTTTGCCGGTCAGCGGATGCCGGAAATTAAGCTGGAAAGAATGCAGAGGCTGTCTTTTGAAATGGTCATAGACCGGATGGTAGAGATAATCTGCCGGGAGTGGATGTCCGATGTATCCCATATGCACCCGGATCTGGTGGGTGCGTCCTGTTTCCAGATGGATCTCCAGGAGGGAATGATCATTTCGGACAGCGAGCCGTTCATAATGTGTGACAGCGGATTCTCCATGTTCCGGATCGACCTGCCGCTGGATCACGGAATCGGAAACACGTCCGATCGGGGCAGAGACTGTCCCGGATGGAGGGGTGACACCGCAGACAACTGCCAGATAGGTGCGGCGGATCTCACGGTTTCGCATCTGTGCGGAAAGGATCGCGGCGCTGAGCGCGTTTTTTGCAAGGATCAGTGAACCGGAGGTATCACGGTCCAGCCGGTTGATGCAGCGGAACGGGCAGAGTTCGTTTTTTTGCTGGAAATAGAATGCTGCAGCATTGGCGAGGGTGTTTGTATAATTTCCGATCGAAGGATGCACAGGCATATCAGCCGGTTTATTTAAGACAAGGATGTCTTCATCTTCATAAAGAATATCAAGGGGCAGGGGAGCAGGAACGATCCCTTCCATGCTGCCTGTTTCCATGACGCGCACCCGGAAATGGTCTCCTTCTTTGAGAATGCTTCGTCCCCCGGCGCGCATTCCGTTTACGAGAAGTGCTTCTTTATCCGGCTTCATGGAAGTCAGGATGTGCCGGGAAAACCCTTTTGACCGCAGGAATTCAAGTACCTGCATGCCGTCCTCCTGCGGGGTGATGGTATATGTTAAAATTCTGTCCATATGGTTAGTTTCTCCAGTTTGTTTTTTTATCTGGCATCAGTATAGGGCAACAAGAAAAAAAATTCCACAGATTTTGCAAAAATAAATGGAAAACAGAATCGCAATCTGGTATAAAATAAGGTAAATAGCGGTTACAGGGGATTTATGGTCCACCGCTATAATAAAAAGGAAGATTTTTACATAAGCTGAAATACATAAGGCCGGGGGAATGAGACAATGAGTGAAGAAAAAAAGATCAGCAAAAAGACACTGAAGATCATCTTGGGAGTATGCGTTGGTGCAGTAGTGGCACTGGTAGTGGGATTTTTTGCCTATATCCATGTGGCAGATACGAATACACTGGGGCGCAAGATCACGATCTATGGACTGGATGTGTCGAAACTGGGTGTGGAGGATGCAAAGCAGAAGATCCTGACTACATTCCAGGATAAGAAGATCGTTTTTAAGGAAAACGGAGCGGATGTCTACAGTCTGACTCTGAAAGATCTGGGTTACAGCCTGGATGAAAATGACCTTACGACGCAGCTTACAGAACTTCAGAAGAAGAGAGAGGCAAACCGCAAGATCTTTGCAGAACAGGAGAATGTAAATATCTCTTACAAAGTCAACAAGGATGCCGAGCAGGAAAAGAGTGCACTGACAGCAGACCATTTTGGTGACAGGGAACGTACCTCTTCTACAAATGCATCGATCCAGTATGATGACGCAAAGAAAGAATTTACGATTACCAGTGAGGTACAGGGCGATGAGATTGATGAAAGCCGTCTGATGAGCTTTGTGGATCAGACACTGGATGCGGATTTTACTTCTGCACTTCTTGATGCAGAAGCAGATATTACGATGGGTACAGAATGTTATCAGCTCCCGGATGTTTCCGCAGATGAGGAGATGCAGAACAAGCTGACCAGCCTGAATGACCAGCTTGACAAATACAGAAGTACAACAGTTACCTATACATTTGGAGAGAGTACAGAAGTCCTGGATTCCCAGACCATTAATTCCTGGATCACGATCGACGGAGAAAATATCGGAATTGACCAGGAAGCAGCGAAGGCATATATCCAGAATCTTGCGAATACCTATAATACGATCTATGTACCGAGAACTTTCCATACTTCCTATGGAAATGATGTGACGATCTCAGGAAATGAATACGGCTTCCAGATCGACCAGGACGGAGAACTTGCACAGCTTCTCGAGGACTTAAAGAGCGGCACCGCAGTTTCCAGAGATCCGGTATACAGCATTCAGGGAATGCAGCGCAACGGGACCGACGACCTGGCGGGCAGCTACATAGAAGTCAGCCTGGATAACCAGCATCTGTGGCTTTACAAAGACGGTGCGCTTGTGACAGAAACCGACATCGTAAGCGGTGCTCCGACCAAAGGCAGAGAGACCTACCGTGGTGCATGGCCGATCGCATACAAGGCAAGTCCGTTTGAATTATCAAGCGAAGAATATGGCTACAATGTCAAAGTAAACTACTGGATGCCGTTCGTATACGGTCAGGGACTTCACGACGCATCCTGGCAGTCTTCCTTCGGAGGAAACCGCTACAAATCCGGCGCCGGCAGCCACGGCTGCATCAACCTCCCTGAAGACCAGGCAGCTCTGATCTACAATACGATCGATGGTGGCTATCCGATCATCATCTATTAAATAAGAAGACCGACCCGGCTTGCAGGTCGGTCTTTTTGTGCAAGATCTGGTTTGTGGGTCGGCCTTTTTTGTGTAAGCTCCGGCCAATTTTCTCTTCTAACAATCATCCGGCATCGATTTATATGTTATGAAGCATTCCCGATGCCGGAAGTGCCTGTTATGTTGACTTTTGGGCATTGCCCGAAAACAGGTGCATTTCGTTGACTTTTTTTATACAAAATAATATAATTAGTGAGCGGATACAAGGAGGAGATTTATGGTACAGAAAAACGGACTGGAAGATTATTATGTAATCAGAAACCAGAAGAAATTACACTTTGGTTATACGACTGGTTCCTGTGCGGCTGGGGCTGCCAGGGGAGCAGTACGACTTCTGCTTGGAGAGGATGAGATCAGTGAAGTGGAGCTGATGACTCCGAAGGGAATCCTTCTTCACCTGGAGATCCTGGACAGGAAACGAAGTGAGAACGCGGCAAGCTGCGCGGTCCGTAAGGATGCAGGAGACGATCCGGATACCACAAATGGAATCCTGGTTTATGCGAAAGTTGAGAAATTTTTGATACGGTCAGATATGGAAGACCGCATCGTGATAGATGGAGGTATCGGAGTAGGACGGGTGACGAAGCCCGGGCTTTCCCAGAAGGTCGGGGAGGCTGCGATCAATCCGGTGCCGAGAGCTATGATCTTACAGGCAGTCGAAGAAATTGCAGATCAGTATCACTATGAGGGCGGACTCAAAGTGACGATCTCTGTGCCGGAAGGGGAGAAGATAGCCAGAAAGACCTTCAATCCCCGTCTGGGAATCGTGGGCGGAATATCGATTCTTGGAACATCCGGTATCGTAGAGCCTATGAGTGAGAAAGCTCTGATCGACAGTATCCGGGTGGAAATGACACAGCATGCAGCAATGGGTGAGCAGTACATGCTTGTGACACCTGGAAACTACGGAGCCGATTATCTGAGGGAGCACATGGAGCTTCCTTTCGAAAAAAACATCAAATGCAGCAACTATGTAGGTGAGACGATCGACATGGCAGTAGATATGGGCGTGAAAGGGATTCTTTTTATCTCTCATATCGGCAAATTTGTCAAGGTTGCGGCAGGGATCATGAACACCCATTCACACAGTGCAGATGCACGTATGGAGGTACTTTGTTCCAATGCCATCCGTGCAGGCGGGGATCTTGCATGTGCCAGATCCATTCTGCAGTGTAATACCACAGACGAAGCATTGCGAGTCCTCGACGAGAACCACATTCTTAAGGAAACGATGAAGGAGATCACAGACAGGATCCAATTCTATCTGGACCATCGCTCCTACCAGCAGATCCTGCTCGGAGCAGTGATCTTTTCCAATGAATATGGATACCTCGGACAGACAGCAAATGCAGCGGAATTGATCGATAAAATTAGCAAAGGAGAAAAGGAATAATGGTTCATTTTGTAGGAGCAGGACCGGGAGCACCGGATCTTATCACAGTCAGAGGAAAACAGTATCTTGAGGAGGCGGACGTGATCATTTATGCAGGATCTCTTGTAAATCCGCAGCTTCTTGAATACAGCAAGGACGTATGTACGATCCACAACAGTGCCAAGATGACACTGGAAGAAGTAATTTCTGTCATCGAAAACGCAGAGGCAGAGGGTAAGATGACCGTACGTCTTCACACCGGCGATCCGTGTATCTACGGTGCGATCCGTGAGCAGATGGACATTCTCGATGAGAAGGGGATTTCCTACGATTACTGTCCAGGAGTCAGCGCATTCTGCGGTGCAGCAAGTGCACTGAATCTGGAGTACACACTTCCGGAGATCTCACAGAGCGTGATCATCACCAGAATGGAAGGACGTACACCGGTTCCGAGCAAGGAGAGCATCCAGTCTTTTGCGGCACATCAGGCAACCATGGTCATATTCTTGAGTACCGGAATGCTCGAAGAACTGAGCAGACGACTGATCGAGGGCGGATACACAGCAGATACACCGGCAGCGATCGTTTACAAGGCAACCTGGCCGGATGAGAAGAAATTTGTCTGCACAGTCGGAACACTTGCACAGACAGCAGCAGAGAACAACATTACCAAGACTGCACTTATGATCATCGGAGATTCTGTCAAGGCAGCCCAGTACGACCGTTCCAAGCTTTATGATCCGGGATTTACCACAGAATTCCGTGAAGCGACCAAATAAGAATAATATGGATATTTCTATCATATGCTTCAGCCTTACCGGATTTCAGACAGCTCTGAAACTCCAGGAAGGACTGAACGCACAGGGGTATCACACCAAACTTTACAAAAAGAGTAAATATCTGGAAGATTCTGTTACGGAAAGTACAGGAAACTGGACAGCAGAGCATTTCCAGAAGGATGACGGGATGATCTTTGTCGGAGCCTGCGGGATCGCCGTACGCAGCATCGCACCACAGGTTGCCAGTAAGAAATCAGATCCGGCAGTTCTTGTCGTGGATGAGTGCGGACAGTTTGTGATCTCACTTTTGTCCGGACACCTGGGCGGGGCGAATGCACTGACTCTTGAAACGGCAGAGATTCTGGAGGCACAGCCGATCGTGACGACAGCGACTGACCTTCATAAGCGGTTCGCAGTTGATGTTTTTGCCAAAAAAAACGGCTGTGAGATCTTCTTCATGAAAGCAGCGAAGGAAGTCTCAGCGGCACTGCTTGCGGGTGAGTCCGTGGGATTTTACAGTGAATTTCCATTTGAAGGATCTCTTCCAGAAGGACTGACAGCGTGCAGCGCGGATGGAACCCCGTTCGATGGAGGAACTGCCCCGGAGATCGGTGTTGCGGTTACGATCCACCCGTCCTGTCTGCCGTTTGCCTCTACCACGCAGGTAGTTCCGCCGGCAGTCACACTCGGAATGGGATGCCGTAAGAACAAAGAAACAGAAGTCATCCTGAGAGAAGCAGAGAACTGCCTCAGGGAAGCGGATATCTACCGTCAGGCAGTTGGAAATCTTGCAAGCATTTCCCTTAAGAAAGACGAGCCTGGGCTTAATGCCCTGGCAGAGGAATGGAAGATCCCTTTTGTCACTTATACAGAAGAAGAATTAAAAGAAGTAAAAGGAGAATTTACTCCATCTGCTTTTGTCCGGACCATCACAGGCGTAGAGAATGTCTGTGAGAGAAGCGCAGTACTTGCATCCGGCAATGGCAGCCTTATCAGAAAAAAGACCGGGAGAGAGGGCGTGACGACAGCTCTGGGACTCCGGAAATGGGAGGTACATTTTGAATAAAATATATGTTGTAGGAATCGGACCGGGAGGCTGTGATCAGATGACCGGTATAGCAATGGAAGCTCTGAAAAAAAGTGATGCGATTATCGGATATACCGTCTATGTAGATCTTGTCAAAGACACATTTCCGGACAAAGAATTCCTGACCACACCAATGAAAAAAGAAGTTGACCGCTGCGTTCTGGCATTTGAGGAAGCAATGAAAGGCAAAGTTGTTTCCATGATCTGCAGTGGAGATGCCGGTGTTTACGGTATGGCAGGCCTTATGTATGAAGTTGGCGTAAATTATCCGGAAGTAGAACTTGAGATCGTCCCTGGTGTCACAGCAGCACTTGGCGGGGCAGCAGTCCTTGGTGCACCACTGATCCATGATTTCTGTCTCATCAGTTTAAGTGACCTTCTCACTCCGTGGGAAAAGATCGAGGCAAGACTTCTCGGCGCATCTCAGGCAGATTTCGTGATCTGTCTCTATAACCCATCCAGCAAAAAACGTCATGATTATCTTCAGAAAGCTTGTGACCTGATGATGCAGTACAAATCCCCGGACACTGTCTGCGGAACTGTCTGCAATATCGGACGTGAAGGAGAAGAATATCATCTGATGACTCTGAAAGAACTTCGTGACACACAGGTGGATATGTTTACAACCGTATTTATCGGAAATTCTCAGACAAAAGAAATCAACGGCAAGATGGTAACACCACGAGGATACAGGAATGTATAAAGTCATTGTATTTGCCGGGACGACCGAAGGATACGAGATCAGTCGTTTCCTCGGTGAAAACCAGATCCCGGTGCTGGCATGCGTGGCGACAGAATATGGTTCTAGATCCCTCAAAGAGAGTTCCAGTCTGCATGTACAGGCGGGACGTCTCGACGAGAATGAGATGAAAGAGCTTTTTTCCAGAGAAAAACCGGAACTTGTTCTGGATGCGACACATCCTTACGCAGCAGAAGTGACAAGAAATATCCGAAAAGCCTGCGAGGAAGCCGAAGTCTCTTATACGAGGATCCTCCGTACAGGCAGCGGACAGCAGAACGCTGTCTATGTTAAGGATACACAGGCAGCGGCAGAGTACCTGAAAGGAACTACAGGGAATGTTCTCCTGACCACAGGAAGCAAGGAACTGGCGGCATTTACCTCCGTTCCGGATTATAAGGAGCGCTTGTTTGCAAGAGTGCTGTCCCTTCCGTCCGTGATCGAATCCTGTCAGGCACTTGGTTTTGAAGGCCGGAACCTGATTGCGATGCAGGGACCTTTTTCCATGGAAATGAATCGGGCGATGCTTACGCAGTATGAGTGCAGATATCTGGTTACCAAGGATTCCGGCAAAGCCGGCGGCTTTCTTGAGAAGATCCAGGCGGCCGAAGCCTGTGGTGCAACTGTTGTGATCATCGGAAGACCTCTCGCAGAAGAGGGTCTGTCTCTGCGGGAATGCAGGCATATGCTGATCGAACGCTACGGACTTACCAGAAAACAGAAGGTCACACTTCTCGGAATCGGCATGGGAAGCCCGAAGACTCTGACGCAGGAGGGTCAGGAAGCTGTCCGAAACGCGGATCTTATCGTAGGCGCAAAGCGAATGGTCGATGCTGTCCGGCTTTCTGGACAGGATGTTTTTTATGAATATCGGAGCAAAGAGATCGCAGAGTATCTGATCGCACATCCGGAGTACACCAAAGTTGTAGTTGCACTTTCCGGTGATGTTGGATTTTACAGCGGGGCGAAGAAACTTGCAGAACTTCTCGGACCGGATACGGAAATGATCTGTGGGATCTCATCTGTGGTTTATTTTATGTCAAAGATCGGCCTGTCCTGGGACGACGCAAAGATCGTCAGCGCGCATGGAAAAACCTGCAATCTCATTTCCCTGATCCGCACGAACCGCAAGGTTTTTGCAATCCTCGGAACGGGTGACGGAGTGCGTAAACTGGCAGAGAAGCTTATATTTTACGGAATGGGCGACGTTATTCTTCATGTCGGAGAAAATCTTTCCTATGATAACGAGAAGATCCTGGCGAAACCAGCCAGAGAACTTGTTTCCTATGAGGGAGATCCTTTGAGCGTAGTCTGTGCATATAATCCACAGGCAGAACTGGAACTGGCAACTCATGGAATTCCAGACGAAGAATTTATCCGCGGCAAGGCACCGATGACCAAGACAGAAGTGCGTACCGTTTCTCTCTCCAAACTGAGACTTCCAAAAGATGCCATCTGCTACGACATTGGTGCAGGAACAGGTTCTGTTTCTGTCGAAATGGCACTTCGCGCATCTGAAGGCGGGGTCTATGCGATCGAGAAAAAGGAGGATGCCCTGGCACTCCTTCAGGAGAATAAGAAGAAATTTGCACTGGACCATATGTACATCGTTCCGGGAACCGCACCGGAGGCACTTGAGGAACTTCCTGTGCCGACACACGCTTTTATAGGCGGATCTTCCGGAAATATGAAGGAGATCGTGGAGCTTCTGCTGAATAAGAACCCACAGGTGCGTATTGTGATCAACTGCATTACTCTGGAAACCGTGGGCGAGGCACTTGACTGCATCCGTGAACTTGAGAAGCAGGAAACTTATCAGTGCGAGAGCGAAGTCGTACAGCTCTGCGCTTCCAGATCCAAAAATATCGGACGTTACCATATGATGATGGGCGAAAATCCAATCTATATCATCACGGTACAGGCACACGAGAAATCCGAAACACAGGAGGAACAGGTATGAAGATCCCGAGAATCCTTCTGGCAGCAGGCTCCAGCGGAAGCGGCAAGACCCTGATCACCTGCGGGCTTCTTGAAGCACTGGTGGAGCGCGGTCTTAAGACGGCGTCCTTTAAATGCGGGCCGGATTACATCGATCCGATGTTCCACAGCCGGGTGATCGGGACAAAGTCCCGGAATCTGGACACCTTTTTTACAGGATCAGAGGTAACGAAATATCTTCTGACCCGAAATGCCAGAGACTGTGAGATCGCAGTCATGGAAGGTGTCATGGGCTTTTATGACGGCGTTGCGGGAACTACGACCACAGCCAGTGCCTATGACCTTGCCAAAGTGACCGATACACCAGTCATCCTGATCGTAAACAGCCGTGGGATGAGTGTGTCCCTGGCTGCCTATGTCAAAGGTTTCCTGGAATATAAGAAGGACAGCCACATCAAAGGTGTGATCTTTAACCAGATGTCTCCCATGCTCTATCCGAGAATGAAGAAACTTCTGGAAGAAGAACTGGGTGTTGCGGTTCTTGGTTATGTACCGAAGGTTGAGGACTGTGTGATCGAAAGCAGACATCTTGGTCTGGTCCTTCCGGATGAGATCCCGGAACTGAAAGACAGGCTTCATAAGCTTGCAGGCGTTCTGGAAGAGACACTTGACATCGACCGGATCCTGGAACTGGCGGGCGAGGCACCGGATCTTCTGGATGCGAAGCCGGAGTCAGTGACCGATTTCAGACTCTCCGAGCCGGTGCGTATCGGCGTTGCGGAGGATGAGGCGTTCTGCTTTTTCTATGCAGACAATTTCCGTCTTCTGGGCGAGATGGGGGCAGAGATTGTTCCATTTTCACCGATGGAAGATAAGCAGCTTCCGGATGATCTGGACGGGCTTTTGTTATACGGCGGCTATCCGGAATTAAACGGAAAAAAACTGGAACAAAATACCACAATGAAAGACATGATACGGGAAAAACTGAAAGCAGGGATGCCATGTATGGCAGAATGCGGAGGCTTTATGTATCTCCACAAGGAAATGGAGGGCATGGATGGGAACTTCTACCAGATGGCAGGGGTGATCCCGGGAAAAGCATACCGCACACCGAAACTTTCCAGATTTGGCTATGTGACACTGACACAGAAAAAGCCGGCTCTTGGAATGGAAGATTTCGGAGAGATCCCGGCACATGAGTTCCACTATTTTGATTCCGAAAACTGCGGCGGGGATTTTCATGCGGCGAAGCCGGAGAGTAAGCGTGGATGGGACTGTATCCATGGAACGGACACGATGCTGGCTGGTTTTCCACATCTTTATTATTATGGAAATCCCGAAGTACCGAAGGCATTTCTTAAAAAATGCCTCGCATACAAAAAACAACGATGTTCCTGCAAGCAGGAAGGTCAGGAAGAGTGACAAATGTGATCTATCATACGATAGCCCTGGCAGCAGGGTTTTTACTTGATCTGATATTTGGAGATCCCAGGTGGCTGTATCATCCGGTCTGCCTGATCGGAAATCTGATCTCCGTTCTTGAAAAGGGAATCCGCAGGATCTTTCCGAAGACAAATGCAGGAGAACTGGCTGGCGGAGTTGTGGAAACGATTCTTGTCTGTCTGTTTTCCTTTGGCGTGCCGGCTGTGCTCCTGTCTCTTCTGTACGGACATTTCCCGGTGGCGGGTGTGATCCTGGAGACATTCTGGTGCTACCAGCTCCTTGCTACCAGATCGTTAAAGGATGAGAGCATGAAGGCCTATGACCGGCTGGTAAACGGTACGATCGAGGAGGCGCGTTATGCAGTGTCCATGATCGTAGGACGTGATACCCAGGAACTCACCGATACAGGTGTCACAAAGGCAGCCGTGGAGACTGTGGCAGAGAACTGTTCTGACGGTGTGATCGCTCCGATGATCTATATGGCGATCGGCGGCGCACCGCTGATGTTTCTTTATAAAGGGATCAATACCATGGATTCCATGCTCGGCTACAAAAATGACAAGTATCTGTACTTTGGAAGATGCAGTGCCAAGCTTGATGATGTGGCAAACTTTTTTCCGGCAAGGATCTCTGGCTGGCTGATGGTTGCGGCAGCTTTTGTCTGTGGAATGGATGGCAAAAACGCAGCAAAGATCTACCGGAGAGACAGAAGAAACCATGCAAGCCCGAACTCTGCACAGACAGAGGCAGCAATGGCAGGAGCGCTTGACGTACAGCTTGCCGGCAATGCCTGCTATTTTGGCAAATTATACGAAAAACCGACGATCGGAGACCCGATTCGCGCTGTGGAACCGGAGGATATCAGACGCTCCAACCGTCTGATGTACGGAACTGCTTTTCTTGGCATTCTGATCTGCCTTATCATCCGCATCGCCGTCGGGTTCTGGATCCTGTAATACCACAACAGGCAGCAAAGGAGAAATGAAATGAAACACGTACATGGGGGAAATATCTATACTTACAAAAACTGTCTTGATTTTTCTGCAAACTGTAATCCCCTTGGAACACCGGAGAGTGTCAAGCAGGCAGTCCGGGACAGTCTGGACCATCTCAAAGACTATCCGCAGGTGGGATACGCGCCGCTGAAAGAAGCAATCGCTGCCTATGAGGATGTCAAACCGGAGAATATCATCTGTGGAAACGGTGCGGCGGAGCTGGTCTTTTCACTGTGCCATGCACTCAAACCGAAGAAAGCACTGATTCCGATTCCTACATTTGCAGAATATGAGCAGGCACTGGAAAGTGTCGGGGCAGAGGTGGAGCATGTGCTTCTCAAGGAAGAAGATGAATTCCGTGTTCAGGATAGTTTTATTGACTGGCTGCACAAAGATCTGGATATGGTATTTCTTTGTAATCCCAACAATCCGACGGGGATACTGACGGACAGAGAATTTCTGTTCAGACTGCTCCGTGTCTGCCGGGAAATGGGAATCTTTCTGGTGGTGGATGAATGTTTTCAGGATTTTATCCGCGAACCGGGACAGTACAGCCTCAAGGCACAGCTTCCGAGGTATCACAATCTGTTTCTTCTCAAAGCATTTACAAAGCGTTATGCGATGGCGGGTGTGCGTCTTGGATATGGAATTACAGAAAATGAGGAACTTCTTGAAAAGATGACACAGGCTACACAGCCATGGAATATTTCGATTCCTGCACAGGCGGCAGGAATTGCGGCACTTGGTGAAGTCGAATATGTCGAAAGAGCGAGAAAACTGATCTTTGCGGAATCTGAATATTTAAGTGAAGAATTATATAAGCTTGGGATGACCGTTTTTCCTTCTCAGGCAAATTATCTGTTTTTCAAGGGACCGGAAGATCTTTTTGAGATCTGCGTGGGACAGAATGTTCTGATCCGCGACTGCAGTAACTATCCGGGACTTGGTAAGGGATTTTACAGAGTGGCAGTACGCACCCATGAGGAAAATGAGCGTCTGATCCAGGCAATCCATGACGGTCTCATGGAAGCAAGAAAGAAAACACAGGAAGAAGAGGGGGAGGAGTAAAATGGCAAAAGCGATCATGGTGCAGGGAACGATGTCAAATGCGGGCAAGAGCCTTCTGGCAGCGGGACTCTGCCGTATCTTTAAACAGGATGGATACCGTGTGGCTCCCTTTAAGTCACAGAATATGGCATTGAATTCCTTTATCACAAAGGAAGGACTGGAGATGGGAAGAGCGCAGGTCATGCAGGCAGAGGCTGCCGGGATCGAACCGTCCGTCCTTATGAACCCGATCCTTCTGAAACCGACCAACGATGTGGGCTCTCAGGTCATTGTAAACGGAGAAGTCCTTGGCACAATGAGCGCAAGGGATTATTTTGCTTACAAGAAAAAACTTGTCCCGGACATCATGAAAGCATTTGATGTACTTGCAGCAGAGAATGATATCATCGTGATCGAAGGTGCAGGAAGCCCGGCAGAGATCAACCTCAAAAAAGAGGATATCGTAAACATGGGAATGGCGAAGATGGCAAAAGCACCGGTCCTTCTGGTCGGAGATATCGACCGCGGCGGTGTGTTTGCACAGCTTTACGGAACCGTGGAGCTTCTGGAGGAAGACGAGCGAAAGATGATAAAGGGTCTGATCATCAACAAATTCCGCGGTGATAAGACGATCCTTGATCCGGGCGTGGAGATGCTGGAGAGCAAATGCAGGATCCCGGTTGTCGGTGTCGCACCGTATCTTAACATCCAGGTGGAGGACGAGGACAGCCTGACAGAGCGCTTTGACCGTCCGCAGGAAGTTGGGATGATCGATATGGCAGTCATCCGTGTGCCGAGGATCTCCAATTTCACAGATTTTAATCCACTGGAGAGCATACCGGGAGTTTCTCTTCGCTATGTACAGCATCCGTCCGACCTTAAGAATCCGGATGTGATCTTCCTTCCGGGAACAAAGAATACGATGGATGACCTTAAGTGGCTCCGTGAGAGCGGGATGGAGGCTCTGATCCTCAAGGCAGCAGCTTCCGGTACCCTGATCTTTGGTGTCTGCGGCGGCTATCAGATGCTGGGCGAGACTTTAAGTGATCCGCATGGTGTGGAAGCGGGAGGTTCCATGCGTGGAATGGGACTTCTGCCGATGGATACCGTATTTGCGGAGAAAAAGACAAGGACACAGGTTACCGGACGTTTCCTTTCCCTGGAAGGCGATTATGCACCGCTTAAAGATGTCGAATTTACAGGATATGAGATCCATATGGGCGAGAGCACCTGGAAAGAGGGCGCCTCTGCCAGCACCTTTACGAAGGATACCGTGACAGGAAGCGAGAAGAGAGAAGGTACGTTCTACCACAATATCTGCGGTACTTATGTGCATGGAATCTTCGACAAGGAAGAAGTTGCACTCGGTCTCGTAAAAGCGGTGGGCGACAAAAAGGGAATCGATGTATCCGAGATGGAGGGCGTGGATTTTGCAGCATTTAAGGAGACACAGTATGATATCCTGGCAGCAGAACTGCGGAAACATCTGGACATGAAAAAAATCTATGAGATACTGGACGAGGGAATCGAGGAGGAGAAAGCCTGATGAAAGTAGAACTTGAAAATGTAAAACCGATGGACATCGAGAAGAGAAGCTTTGAGATCATCACGGAAGAACTCGGGGATACCCCGCTGCTCCCGGGAACAGAACTGGTGGTGAAACGCTGCATCCATACAAGTGCAGATTTTGACTATGCCAGAAATCTTTGTTTTTCCCCGGATGTTATCGAGAAGGCAATGGATGCGATCAAAAACGGAGCCTGCATCGTCACAGACACACAGATGGCTAAATCCGGCATTAACAAACGCGCCCTTGCCCGTTATGGCGGTGAGGTTTACTGCTTCATGTCCGATGAAGATGTGGCAAAGACCGCAAAAGAAAACGGAACCACGAGAGCGACTGCAAGCATGGACAAAGCAGCTACTCTCGATAAAAAGCTGATCTTCGCGATCGGAAATGCGCCGACGGCACTGGTGCGTCTCTATGAACTGATCGAGGACGGCAAACTGGATCCGGAACTGATCATCGGTGTTCCGGTAGGATTTGTCAATGTGGTGCAGTCCAAGGAACTGATTATGCAGTCCGGAGCACCGTATATCGTTGCAAGAGGACGCAAGGGCGGCAGCAATATCGCAGCCTGCATCTGCAATGCACTTTTGTACATGATCGACAATCGAAGGGATTAAAGAAAAACACCTGTTCCAGAGAAAAGGAGGGACAGGTGTCAGGTGATCATTATTTATTAAGAAGTTCTTTCAGGAGCCGGCATGCCGGGGCAAAATCGTCTGCGGGGATCGAGGAACAGGAAAGCAGGAGCGTGATCGTGTCTGCGCCTTCCTCGAGAATCAGCAGATCGAAGCCCTTCATGCGGGTTTCTTTTTTTAGTTCCAGGCCGGTCCGGGCGTAGGGAACAGTCAATGCGAGGCTTGTTCCGGCGGCACCTGTCTGGATCGTACAGTCACTGCCAAAGGTGTTCCGCACTTCGTTTTTCAGTTTTTTGAGTTTCTGCGCGTAGAGTTTCTTGAGCTTTTTGGTCTGTGAAGTCAGGTGACCGTCGCGGATAAACTGGCAGAGTGCGATCTGTTCGGCCTTGGAGGCAGTCTGGCTGTAGCGGTCTGCGACAGCAGCGTATTTCCTGGAAAGATTCGGTGGCAGGACCATGAAACTTAAGCGGATCGACGGAAGCAGCAGACGGGAAAATGACCCGATATAAACAACTCCATGTCCACCGGCAAGGTTAAAAAGGGACGGGGTCGGCCGCTGAAAATTGACGAATTCATTCTCAAAGTCATCCTCGATGATCAGGCTGCCCTTCTGAGCCGCGTAATGTACCAGTTCCATACGGCGGCTGACCGGCATGATCTCGCCCCATTTGGTCATATGGGCAGGAGAAACGTAGATGACATCACAGTCCTTGTTGCGGTACTGCACTTCAAAACCATAGCCTGCAAAGATCGTACTTCCCTGTACAAAAGAAGCATTCGGGAAAGAAACGGACTTTCTGTCCCGGATCAGAGGACAGAGAAGGTTCAGAAGACTCTGCACACCGGCTCCGATCACGATATCATCGGCAGAGCAGTTGACATTCCTCCGCTGTCGGATATAGTCAGCGAGCACCTGACGGAGATCCGCCTCACCCTGCGGTTCGCCGTAAGAGAGAAGACGGTCACTCTGGCGCAGCGCACTCTTGATATAACGCTGCCACAGATCGAAGCGAAAGCTTTCCCGGTCGACACCGTTGGAGGCAAAATCATACTGCACCAGCGGAAGATCTGCATGCCAGGAAGCGGTGGACACTGGTTTCTGGTCGGCGATACTGGTTACGTAGTAACCGCTCTGGGCACGGGCGACGATGTAGCCGTCTGCGGCAAGCTGAAGGTAGGCATTCTCGATCGTGGTGCGGCTGAGTTTCAGTTCTGTGGCGCATTTACGCAGGGAAGGCATACGGCTTCCGGCAGGAATGCGATGCTCCATGATCAGATTTTTGTAATGGTCGTATACCTGGAGATACAGGCTTTCTTTGGTGGAATGGAATGCTAGACTCATAAACTGTCCCCTCAAAAATGAATAAAAGTGGTTATTTTTATAAATACACTTAGGTGCTATTCTAAATCAGAATATGACAAAAAGCAAGACAAGGAGACAATACTTTGAAGAAAATTGCAGTTCTCAATGACCTGTCCGGGATGGGAAAATGCTCCCTGACAGCAGCGATACCGGTGATCTCGGTGATGGGGGTGCAGGCATGTCCGCTTCCTACTGCTATTTTGAGTGCACAGACCGGTTTTCCGTCTTATTATTGTGATGATTATACAGACCGTATGGATATCCTGATGGACGAATGGCAGAAGATGGATTTTCACCCGGATGGCATTTATACAGGATTCCTGGCTGATGCTGCACAGGCAGACAAGGCGGTGGATTTTATACAGAGATTTAAGAAAAAAGAAACAAAAGTCCTCGTTGACCCGGTCATGGGTGATGATGGGGAGGAATACCCGATCTATACAGAAGAACTGTGCGAAAAGATGAGAATGCTTGTCAGAGAGGCAGCAGTGATCACTCCGAACATCACGGAAGCGTTGCTTCTTCTCTATGGAAGAGAAAAAATGCACACAGAATGGCAGAAGATTTCCGGTTTCTCCGGAGAGGAATTTCTGAAATATGTCCAGACGATCGGCAGCCTGCTTACAGAGAAATTTGATGTGGAAGCTGTGATCACGGGCATCAGCCATGAAGAAGATGGTGCGAAGTACATCAGCAACCTTATCTGCAAAAAAGCAGCGCAGACCTGGGTGACAACGAAGAAAGAGGGCGGCAGCTATTCTGGTACGGGAGATCTGTTTGCCTCTATCTTAAGTGCAGGGATGGTCAAGGGGACTGATACCGCTGCTTCCGTACAGAAAGCGGTGAATTTCCTTGCAAAAGGAATCCATGATGCTGTAGAAGAAGGAACAGATCGAAATGAAGGAATCTGTTTCGAAACTTATCTCTATGAACTTGCAGATGTAAAATAACAGAAAAATACCCGCCGGTGGTCGCAGTCGATCGATCCGGCGGGTATTTTTTATTTAAAGATTCTTGTAACTATTTAGTAGGTAGTATCCCGCGAGGTGTTTTGGCATGTTTTTTGCCAAAATCCCGAGACATACAAGGCAAAATGCTATCACCGAAGGTGATCTGGAATGCATTTTGACTCGTAACTGTAAGGGTACTGAACAGTTACAGATTCTTTTTCTTATAGATAAACCAGGAGGCGATCCCTGTAAATACCAGAAGGTAAACAAGCAGGATCACAATTCCCGAAAATGCAAAGCCTTCACCAGCAGAAATGCTTCGGATCATGTGGCTTGTCTGGGAAAGCGGAAGCGCGGCTACGAACTTTCCGATAAAGCCAGGAAGCTTCTCAGTGGAAAAGAAGGTGTTGCAAAGATAAGCCATCGGCATGATGATGTAGTTGGAAAAACGCGGTACATCGGCGTGGTTTTTTGCAAGGAAAGAAACAACCACTCCGATCGCAGAAAACACTGCTCCGTTTAAGAACATCACCAGGAAGGACCATCCATTGAAGATCAGTCCTGTGTCGATCGGCAGAGTCAGGATCAGGATCACACCTCCGGCATAAAATCCACGGAGACTTCCTCCGATGATCTGACCGGCAATAAACTGCCACAGAGGCGTCGGTGAGATCATGACCTGGTCGAATGCTTTTTCGTACAGTCTCTGTACGTTCAGGTTCTGGGCGATCGCATTGAAACTTCCGTTCATGGTCGTCAGAGATACGACACCGGGGATCAGGAAATTCAGATAAGGCTGTCCGTGGGACGTTGTCTGGATCCCCATTCCAAATACGACAAGATACATCAGAGGCGCGATCATGGCTGCCAGGGTGATCTTGTAGAAATCTCTGCGGAATTCTACCCATTTTTCCCATAAAATTGTTATAATTCCCATAATTGACCTCCCTTTATGACGGCATCAGATGACGGCCGGCACGTTCCACAAATACATCTTCCAGTGTGGTCTCACGAAGAGAAGCCTGTCCCGGAATGCCGGACAGATAATCAATGGCTTCCTGACGGCTGTGGAAATAGCGGCTGACGGTATTTCCATCCGGTCCGGGCTCATCGATCGTGTAGGCTCCAAGACTCTCGATCAATGCGGAAGGTGTGCTGATTTCCTCAAGTTTACCGTGATCCATCAGGGCGACGCGGTTGCAGAGGTTCTGGGCTTCTTCCATATAGTGTGTGGTCAGAAGGATCGTCAGGTTTTTGCCGTTCAGCTTGCGGAGAAGGTTCCACATCTGTCGTCTGGAAAGCGCGTCCATTCCGGCGGTCGGCTCATCCAGAAGAAGGATCTCCGGATCTGTAAGAAGGGCACGGCAGACCATCAGTTTACGCTTCATACCGCCGGAAAGCTTGCGGACGGTACGTCTGCGGAATTTGATCAGGTCACAGAACTCCAGAAGTTCCTCTGTACGCCGTTTGATCTCCTTGCGCGGCATGAAATAAAGCCTGCCCTGATATTCCATGATCTCGTCCATGGTCATATCCTGGCGCATGGAATATTCCTGGGTGATCACGCTGATCTTGCGTTTTAGGTCCGGGCGGTTTCGTTTCAGTGTCTGGCCATCGATCAGAATCTCTCCCTTTGTAGGAAGGAGCAGGGTGGACAGAAGACTGATCGTCGTTGTCTTTCCTGCACCGTTCGGACCAAGAAGACCGAAAAACTCTCCCGTTTCAATCTTGAGATCCAGGGAATCCACGGCTGTGAAATTATCAAATGTCTTGGTCAGATTTCTGGTTTCGATCATTTTTATTTTTTCTCCTTTGCGATGATCAGGGAATAATAACCTGCATCATCCGGAATCTCCTCAACACTTCTGTAAATATGTTCTTCTGGCATACCGCAGTTCTCGACCATCAGGACATCACGGTCGCTCTTTGCGAGGATTTCCTTGACCTGGTTCATCTTTTTGCCTGATTTCATGAGTATATAGTTGCCGGATTCGCTGAGGTCGCTGTCCAGGCGGTGAACAGCCGGCACGATATGAAGCTGCTCATTCCACTCGGAAAGAGAAATGTTCAGGCGGGCAGCAGCGGCACAGAAAGAAGTGATCCCGCTCACCAGCTCTGTGTGATATCCGTCAGCCTCCACACGGTGCTGCAGATAGGAAAAAGTGGAGTATACACAAGGATCTCCAAGTGTCAGGAAGACAACGTTTTTGCCCTGGTCAAGACAGGCTTCCAGAGTTTTGGCTCCCTTTGCGTGGTTTTCTTCGAGTTCTTTTGCGTCGTGTGTCATTGGCATGTAGATCGGAAGAAGTTCTTTGTCGGCTAATTCCGGCACTGCCTGGACTGCGATCTTGTAGGCAACGGTTTCTTTGACATCTGCTCCCGGTACGGCGATGATCTCATTCTCGCGGATCATGCGGACTGCCTTCAGTGTCATTAATTCCGGATCCCCAGGTCCGACTCCTACGCCATATAATGTTCCTTTCATTGGTAAAAAACCTCCTGATATTTAAAAATATTAATTGATATAATTACTCACATTCTTTTTATTATACTAGAACATTATATAGTTTGCAATGTGTGATTTGCTGTGCTATAGTAGTTTTCAGAGTAATGAAAAATGAAACGGGGTTTGAAGTACGATGCATAAATATAAGAAATTTCTGACAGTCTGTTCTCTGGCAGCACTGGTATCCTCCTGTACTGCACCATTTGTCTGTATGGCGGCAGCAGATACGACAGAAATGCAGGCGGTAGAATTTGACAGGGAAGATGGAGAATATTCCATTCAGGTAGATCTGGAGGGCGGAAGCGGCAAGGCGAGCGTGACTTCCCCGACACTTTTTACCGTGAAGGACGGAAACGGATACGCACAGATTCAGTGGAGCAGTTCAAATTATGATTACATGATCGTGGACGGGGAGAAATATCTTCCGACGAATGAAGAGGGCATGAACTCTGTATTTGAGATCCCGATCCTTACACTTGATGAGGCAATGCCGGTGGTGGCAGACACAACAGCGATGGGAACACCGCATGAGATTGATTATACATTAACTTTTTATTCAGATTCCATCGGCTCCAAGAGCCAGCTCCCGCAGGAGGCTGCCAAGAGAGTCGTTGGCGTTGCAATGGTAATCATCGTTGGCGGCGGGATCCTGAATTATTTTGTCAACAAACGCAACAGATGTTAGGGACATTTATGAAAAACATTAAGGAGATTTGGCACTAAGGGATGGTGCCAAATCTCTTTTTCTATTTCTTGAAAAGTACAATGGTTTTTCGCTATAATGAACTCATCAAGAAGAGAGTAACTGGCCGGTTACACCTCAGAAAAAAAGTAAAACAAAACCGAAAAGACGGACAGAGAGAAGGGAATCTGTTCACAAAAAAATCAAAATGAGGTGTAAACACAATGAAAGAAAAAGTTCAGGTATTTGGAAGGTTTTTGAGCGGAATGGTCATGCCGAACATCGGCGCATTCATCGCATGGGGGCTCATCACAGCGCTTTTTATCGAGACAGGATGGTGTCCGAATGAGAAACTCGCACAGTTTGTAACTCCGATGTCAACCGTACTGCTGCCGCTTCTGATCGCATACACTGGCGGTTCTGCCGTAGCAGGACAGCGCGGCGGCGTGATCGGTGCGATCGCGACCATGGGTGTGATCGTCGGTTCTGACATCCCGATGTTCATCGGTGCCATGATCGTCGGACCGCTGGCTGCATGGATCATCAAGAAATTTGACAAAGCAGTTGAGGGTCACATCAAAGCCGGCTTTGAAATGCTGGTAAATAACTTTTCGCTTGGTATCATCGGTGCGATCCTTGCATGTCTTGCCATGTATGGAGTTGCCCCGCTCGTAACAGGAATGAACTCCGTTATGAGAGCCGGTGTAGATGTCTTTGTTTCACACGGACTTCTTCCGCTGGCAAGTATCTTTATCGAACCTGCAAAAGTATTATTCTTAAACAACGCGATCAACCACGGGATCTTATCCCCAATGGGAATCCAGCAGGTAGAGGAAACAGGAAAATCCATTTTCTTCCTGCTTGAAGCAAACCCGGGACCGGGACTTGGAATCTTGCTTGCTTACTGCATCGCAGGCAAAGGAAATGCGAAGAGCTCTGCACCTGGAGCAGTGATCATCCATTTCCTCGGCGGAATCCATGAAATCTATTTCCCGTACATCCTTATGAACCCGTTGCTTCTGATCTCTGTCATCGCAGGCGGCGCAAGTGGAATCTTCTGCTTCAACTTATTTAACGTAGGTCTTACCGCTCCGGCTTCACCGGGAAGTATCATCGCGATCATGATGATGGCAGAAAAACATAGCTATTTTGGACTGATCGTCGGCGTTGCAGTGGCAGCACTTGTCTCCTTTGCAATCTCCGTGCCGATCCTCAAATTCATGGGCAAGGATACATCACTGGAAGATGCACAGCGTCAGAAAGATGCCATGAAAAAACAGGCAAAAGGAATCACAGCAGAAACAGCAGCTACTGTACCGGCAGCAAATACAGGAAAAGTAACAAAGATCGCTTTTGCATGCGATGCAGGAATGGGATCCAGCGCAATGGGCGCAACGGTCCTCAAGAAAAAACTTGTAGCAGCAGGTCTTGAGGGAATCGAAGTCATCCACACTCCGGTATCCAGCATCCCGGCAGATGTACAGATCGTTGTCACACATGAGGAACTGGGAGAGCGCGCCGCACACAGCAATCCGAATGCAGAACGCATCCTGATCACCAACTTCCTTGCTGCACCGGAATATGCAACACTGGTAGAAAATCTGAAAAAGAGAAATTTATAATTTATCAGATGCCCTCTAAAATTTTAATATAACCGCAATGATCCCACACGTAACTGTTCACGGGTAATATCCCGCGAGGTGTTTTGCCATGAATATGGCAAAATCCCGAGACATACGGGGCAAAATGCCATCACCGAAGGTGATTTGGAATGCATTTTGACCAAGTTACTGTGAACGGAGTGAACAGTAACATCCCACACGTTGGTTATGCACCTTAACCGGAGCGAATTGACGGGTGGGATTGTTGTATGATAAAATTATTTACAGAATTAAAACGGGTAGCAGACAGGCGGCGGGGAGTCTGTCTGACGCGGGGGAACGTTATGAATGTGATACAGAAAACAGGAAAATTTTATTCAAGGATCATCATGAAAAACATCGGCATTTTTGTCTTTATCGGTCTTCTGTCTGTGGTATTCCAGACCGAAGGGTGGTTTCCGAATGAAGATATCTATGCGATCTCACAGGTTGCTTATCGCTATGTCCTGCCATGCATGATCGCCTATGAGGGCGGAAACCTTCTCAGCGATTCATTTGGAGGGCTGGCGGCAGTCATGGCACTCTGCGGGATCCTTCTGCGGGATCCGGAGGCAGGGATCTTTGGGGCAATGGTCTCGGCACCACTCGGAGGATACCTCTGGAAAAAAGAACGGGAATTTCTGGAGCGGGACTGTTTCGCAGAGACCAAGATGCTGTTCCGAAATCTGCTCCTGGGGCTTACCGGGGCGGTTCTTGCGGTCGGGGAATATTATCTTCTGGCAGAAGCAGTGACTGTCTTTGCAGTAGCAGCCGGCAGCTGCATCGGATGGATCCTGGAGCATGGCTATATCGCAGTCCTGAATGTCCTGATCGAGCCGGCGAAGGTTTTTTTCCTGAACAATATCATGAACCATGGGATCCTTGTTCCGCTGGGGATGAGCCAGGCAGAGCAGACTGGAGGTTCGCTCCTTTTTCTGCTTGAGACGAACCCGGGACCGGGACTTGGGATGCTGCTTGGACTGCTTTTATACAAAAGAAAAAATGTCAAACGCCGTCAGGAACTGGCGACAGCTGCATTTACACAGGCGATCGGAGGAATCCATGAAGTTTATTTTCCCTTTGTACTTGCGGATCTGGGACTTCTGCTTCCATTGATCGTGGGTGGTGTTGCGGGAAGTATCTGGTTTTCCATTTTTCACTGTGAGACAGCGGGCGTGATCTCGCCGGGAAGTGTTCTGACTATTCTGATCATGGCAGGAAGAAGCAGTATGCTGCCGGTGCTTGGAGGGATCTTTGTTTCTACGGCTGTGTCCGGCGTTGGAAGTTATCTGTATCTGTGCTGGAGAGGTGAGAGGAAAGAAGTGCCGCAGTCGGAAATACCGGAGAGTGAGAAGCAGGAAGAACTTGAGAAAGAAAATACAGAAATGTCCGGACTGGAGCGTGAACTGGAAACTGCATCAGAACAGGAGGAGAAACCCATGCCAGAAAATATTTATCAGAACTTACATAAAATAGGCTTCGTCTGTAACGGAGGAATGGGCTCCAGCGCAATGGGTGCGGCCCTGTTCCGACGCGCACTCAAAACAGCCGGTATCACCGGGATCCAGGTGGAAGTTTATGCCGCAGACCTGATCGAAGAGGACATTGACCTGATCGTCTGTCAGAAAGAATTTTATGCGCTGAATCCACAGCTGCATGAGAAAGCCTGTCATGTGATCGCCGGATTTACCGACAGAGAAGAATACACAAAACTGATCCAGTGCATCCAGGATGCACAGAACGGGGGAACACGATGAAGTTAAGCAATATTTCGCCCCGCGTCAGCCAGATCCTGCAGATTCTTCTGGAACAGAATGCGCCGATCTCTGTGAAAGCGCTTGCAGAGCAGATGAATTTAAGCAAGCGCACGATCCAGAGAGAGATGGATTCTATCAACACGATCCTCAAAGGATATGAGATCACCTTGAATTCCAAAACAGGAATCGGCATCTGGCTCGAGGGCAGCGAGGACAAAAAACAGGAACTGCGGCACGATCTGTCGATGGATGACCGCCTGGATGTCAGCAACCGCGAAGAACGCAGGAAGCGTCTGACGCTTGAGATCCTCAAGGAAAAAGAACTCCGCAAACTGTTTTATTACAGCAGCCGTTTCCAGGTAAGTGAGGCGACGATCAGTGCAGATCTGGAGGCAATCGAAGGATGGCTGACCAGATACGGGCTCCGGATCACGCGCAAGCCGGGAAGCGGGATCTCCATTTCCGGAAGTGAGGAAGCATACCGCCGTGCGATCCGTGCATTTATCAACGAAAATATTGATACCCATATGCTGAGAGAAGCCTACGAGTCTACAGAGAGTGACGCAGAGGGTTATGCATCGCTGCAGTACGGAGATATCGGTAAGATCTTGAATGATGATATCGTGAAGCGTGTGATCGCCTGCCTGTCAGGGATGGACAATACCCGTGTGATGACTCTGACAGAGAGTTCCTATGTCGGTCTGGTGATCCATATTGCGATCGCGATCAACCGGATCCTCAAGGATGAAGTGATCGACACGGATGCATCCTGGCAGCAGGGACTTGTGGAGGATGCAGATTATCACCTTGCAGAGCAGATCGTAGAAGAGCTGGAGGAAGAGTTTGAGATCGAGATCCCGGCAGTGGAGGTTTCCTATATCTGCCTGCACATCAAGGGAGCAAAGCATGAAAAGATCCAGTGGGACGGACAGAAGATCAATGCGATCGAGAACAGGGAACTCCGGGGGCTTCTTAATGAAATGGTGGATGCTTTTGACCCGGAAAGTGCGTATCTTCTGAAGCAGGATGAGGAATTTATCCAGGGCCTTCTCGCACACTTACGTCCGACTTTGATCCGCCTGGATCACGGTATGCAGATCCAGAATCCGGTGCTGGATGATATTAAACAGAATTATACGGATATTTACCAAAAATGCCTGAACGTTTCCAAAGTGCTGGAACGTTTTACCGGAAAGCCGGTTCCGGAGGAGGAGACAGGATTTCTGACCGTGCATTTCGGTGCGGCTATGGTGCGTCAGGAAGGACGCAAAGAAGAGATCCGGCAAGTGGATGTGGGAATCGTCTGCTCGAGCGGGATCGGTATTTCCCGTCTGATGCTGTCGAAGCTCAATAAGCTGTTTGGCGACCGCGTGAACCTTACTGCTTATGGCAAAAACGACATTACTTCCTATGTACAGGGAAAAACAGACTTTTTTGTATCCAGTCTTCCGATCGAAAAAGCGGAGATCCCGGTGATCCATGTCAACCCGCTTCTGAATGAGGAGGACATCGATCAGATCCGTAAGATGATCTATCAGTATCAGCGGATGCCGACCAAACATAAACAGGAAGATCTTTTTTCCGTGCAGCTTGACCAGATCAACCAGATGGCGGCACAGATCAACATTGTCATTAAGGATATGGAGCTTTTTTATGTGGATGTGGACATTACGTTTGAGGAACTTCTGCATCAGATCGGTGAGAGACTTTCGCCATATTCCGACCAGAGCCAGATCATCCAGGAGGATCTGATGCGGAGGGAGCAGGTGTCCTCGCAGATCTTTGCGGAGTTTGGCTTTGCGCTCCTGCATACCAGAACAAAAGGCGTGACGCGCCCGGTATTTGCCGTGTGCATGCCGGAGGAAAATGTGGCATTTAAAGATCCGTATTTCAAACAGATCACGGTGGCTTTTGTCATGCTGGTACCAGACGATGAGCTGGTAAAGATCAACAATGACATCATGGGACACATCAGCGGCATGCTCATCGAAGAACCGGAATTTATGGAGGTCGCAGAGCAGGGCGACAAGGAGCAGATCCGCACGCTGCTGTCCAGACATCTAAAACAATATTTCAGGAAATACATTTCAGGACTGTCATAAACGACAGTCCTTTTTGTTGTTATAAAACGTCTTTTTTCTTCAATTTTGGCACTAAGGGATGGTGCCAAATCCCCCTTTCTTTAAATTGAAATTTCCCATTTGCCATGCGTATAATAAAGTCACAAAGAGGGAAGCAAAAACAAATCGGAACTTCAAAAAATAGAAAATGAAAAAGAATTCAGGGAGGTAACTTACATGTTTTTTAAATCAAAAAAAGAAAAAGCTCAGAAAGCAGAAACAGCACCGGTGATCGAAAAGAAAGAACTTCTGTACCGTGAGAACATCCGCACAGGCTGTGCACCGGCGACAAAGCAGGAAGCGATCATGGCAGCAGGAAAGATGCTTGTGGAGACAGGTTATGTAGAGCCGGAATATGCAGAGGCGATGCTCGAGAGAGAAAAAACATGTTCCACATTTATGGGAAACGGACTTGCTCTTCCGCACGGTGTTGAAGCTGCAAAGAAGAGAGTTTTACAGTCAGGGATCTCCGTACAGACCTTCAAAGAACCGATCGACTGGGACGGCAATCCGGTCCGCATCGTGATCGGGATCGCAGGAGTCGGAGATGCACATCTCGACATTCTGGCACAGATCGCAGAAGCAATGCTTGATGAAGAAGTGAGTGCAAATATTGCAGATTATGACGCAGATAAAATTTACAAAGTCCTCACAGGAAAGGAGTAAAGAAATGATCATAACAGTAACAATGAACCCGGCGATCGACAAGACCGTAGAGATCGAACAGCTCGTGCCAAACGGACTGAACCGCATCCAGAAGGTAGAATACGATGCCGGAGGAAAAGGAATCAACGTTTCCAAAACGATCCACGAACTTGGCGGTGAGAGCCTTGCGATGGGATTCCTCGGAGGAAATGCAGGAAAGACGATCGAGAACGTACTTACATCCTGGAACATCCAGCACGATTTTATCTGGGTGGAAGGCGAGACAAGAACCAACACCAAAGTTTTTGAAAAGAGCGGCGGTGTGACAGAATTAAATGAGCCAGGACCGGTCATCAACGAAGCACAGGTGGAAGAACTGATCCAGAAGATCTGTGAGCACACAGACAAAGAAACTCTGGTCGTTCTCGCAGGAAGCATTCCGGCAGGTGTCGACAAAAACATTTACGCAGCGATCACAGAGAGTGTCCATGAAAAAGGCGGTTCCGTCCTGATGGATGCAGATGGAGAACTGTTCCGCAATGCGCTGAAAGCATCTCCGGACATCATCAAACCGAATCAGGTAGAACTGGAAGAATACATCGGAGCAGATTACAGGCTTTCCATGGGAGAACTCAAAGCTCTGGCAGAAAAATTCCAGAACAACGGAATCAAAACTGTAGCGATCTCCATGGGAAAAGGCGGCGCGATGATCGTAAGAGACAAGTTTGTGGCAAGATGCCCGGCATTGTCTGTCAAAGCACATTCCACCGTAGGAGCCGGAGATGCAATGGTAGCAGCCCTTGCATATTCCTGGGACAAAAAACTCGGTGATGAAGAAACCGTAAGACTCTGCATGGCAACGTCCGCAGGAGCCGTGACAACCGTCGGAACAAAGCCGCCGGCAAGAGCAGTTGTAGACGAGCTGATCCCGCAGGTGGAGATGGAGATTTTATAAAAAACTTACTTCAAATATATAAAGAATAGAAAAGGAGAATTTATCATGAAAACAAAAGCAGTGAGAATGTATGGAACAAGAGATTTAAGACTGGAAGAGTTTGAATTACCGCAGATCAAAGACGACGAGATCCTCGTAAAGATCATGAGTGACAGTATCTGCATGTCCACCTACAAACTTGCAGAGCAGGGTAAGAAACACAAAAGAGCACCACAGAACATCGACACCAATCCGATCATCATCGGACATGAATTCGCAGGTGTGATCGTAGAAGTCGGTGAAAAATGGAAAGATCAGTTCAAACCGGGCATGAAATTCGCACAGCAGCCGGCACTGAACTACAAAGGAAGCCTTGCATCTCCTGGATATTCCTATGAATACTTCGGTGGAGCCTGCACTTACTGCATCATCCCTCACGAAGTTATGGAACTTGGCTGCCTGATGCCATACGAAGGTGACAGCTTCTTCGGAGCGTCCCTTGGTGAGCCGATGAGCTGTATCATCGGAGGATACCACGGAAACTACCACACAAACAAACGCAACCATGACCTTTCCGTAGGAACAAAAGCAGGCGGCGATATCATCATCCTCGGCGGCTGCGGACCGATGGGACTTGGTGCAGTCAGCTACGGTATCCAGATCGAAAACCGCCCGAAACGGATCGTTGTAACAGATATTGACGACGCCAAGATCGAGCGTGCAAGAGAAGTTATCCCGGAAGCAAAAGCAGCAGAAAACGGCGTAGAACTTCTCTATGTAAACACCGCAAAAATGGCTGATCCGGTTGAAGAATTAAAAGCGATCACCGGCGGCAAAGGCTATGACGATGTATTCGTATACATTCCAAACAGAGCGGTTGCAGAAATGGGCGATAAGCTCCTTGCATTCGATGGCTGCATGAATTTCTTTGCAGGTCCGACAGACAACCAGTTCAAAGCAGAGATCAATCTGTACAACTGCCATTATACAAGCACACATATTCTCGGTACTACAGGTGGAAACAACGATGACCTGATCGAAGCGAATGAACTGGCTGCCAAAGGAAAGATCGAACCGGCAGTTATGGTAACACACGTCGGCGGTATCGACAGTATTGCAGAGACAACCCTGAACCTGCCAAAGATCCCGGGCGGAAAGAAGTTAAGCTATACACAGTTTAACATGCCAATGACAGCAATTGAAGATTTCGGAAAACTCGGCGAGACCGATCCTCTCTTCAAGAAACTGGACGAGATCTGCAAAGCAAACCGCGGTCTGTGGAGCGCAGAAGCAGAGAGAGTATTATTCGATCACTTTGGTGTGGAATACTAAAAAACAATTGAAAAATCACATTTTCTGCCAGCTGGCTTGTCCGGCTGGCAGTTTTTCTCTGCATATAAAAATTTCCTGTTAAAAATTCCCGGAAAACATTGACTTAAAACGATTTATGACATACAGTAATGTATTGTGGTGTACACCACATTTCTTGCATAAAAAAGTCTGAACTTAAGAAAAATTAAGAAATTATTCAGAAAAAGGTAATATTATTATGCAAAAATGATATGAGTAAAGGCAGGTGAATAGGCAATGGATAATATATTAAAATATCTGGAAAATACAGCAGAGAAATTTCCGGACAAAACAGCAGTGGATGACGGAAATCAACAGTTTACCTATCAGGAACTTCTGAACCGAGCGAGACATTTTGGTCTGTCTTTCCTGAACAGGACAGAACCAGGCAGACCAGTGGCAATCCTGCACGAAAAAAGCTCCGAGGTTTTATCCGCTATGTTTGGCGTTGTTTATGCAGGATGTTTTTATGTAATGATCGATCCGGAACAGCCGCTTGAAAGGCTTAAGGATATCCTTACTGTTCTTGAAACAGATTTGGTGATTACAGACAGTACATACAGACATCAGCTTGATGATGCCGGCTATCAGGGACAGATCTATCTTCTGGAAGAGGAACCATCTGATGAAGCAGTTACTGTACAGGAACTGGACAAACTGATGGAACGACGTTCTTTTGCAAAAAATACAGATCTTCTTTATGGTATTTTTACATCAGGTTCTACCGGAAAACCGAAATGTGTGGCAGTCAGCCATCAGGCAGTCATTGATTTTATTGGTCATTTTACGAAACAGTTTCAGATTACGGACAGGGACTGCATTGGCAATCAGGCTCCGTTTGATTTTGATGTTTCGGTCAAGGATATTTATTCCGCAATTACAACAGGAGCAACGCTGGTGCTGGTTCCGAAGCGTCTGTTTGCACTTCCGCCGAAGCTTCTCGACTATCTCTGCGACAAAAAGGTTACAGTTATGGTCTGGGCTGTTTCTGCCCTGTGTCTGATCTCTTCCCTGAAGGGACTGAAATATAAGATCCCGGAAGATGCAAGACTGATCATGTTCAGCGGCGAAGTTATGCCGGTGAAGCAGATGCGCCTCTGGCAGCAGGCTCTGCCACAGACCGAATTTGTCAATCTGTACGGACCATCAGAGATTACCTGTAACTGTACCTGGTATCCGGTACAGAGGGAATTCCAGGATGGCGAAGTGATTCCGGCAGGTAAGGCATTCAATGGACGAACTGTATTTCTTCTTGATGATACCGGCGCAGAGATTACAGAACCTGGCAAAACAGGTGAGATCTGTGTTGCAGGAGAGTCTCTGGCAGATGGCTATTATCATAATGAAGAGGAGACTGCACGCAGATTTGTACAGGGAATCATTGCATCTACAGGAGAAACTGCAAGATATTACAAGACAGGTGACCTTGGTTACTACGGAGAGGATGAGAATCTGTATTTTGCAGGAAGAAAAGATTTCCAGATCAAACACATGGGACATCGTATCGAACTGGAAGAAATCGAGAGAGCCTTTGAGAAACTTGACGGAGTATCAAGATGCTGCTGTCTGTTTGACAAAAAACGCAACAAACTTCTGGGATTTTATACTGGCGACAGCGAGGAGAAAGAAGTTCATCAGGAACTGAAACGTTATCTCCCTGTATATATGATTCCGGCAAAGATCCGAAAGATCGACAAAATGCCTCTCAACAAAAATGGCAAGATTGACCGTAAATATCTTGCAGAGGAATGGAGCTAATGGAAATGCAGACAAACGAGCTCAAAAAAGCAGCAGAATTTGGAACACCGCTTTATGTGTTCCATGAAGAAGAGTTACAGGAAACAACCAGACGTTTTCAGAATACTCTTGGCAAAGTAGCAGGTCTCTGTTATGCGATGAAGGCAAATCCTTTCCTTGTAAAAGTGATGGAGCCTATCGTTGATCGTATTGAAGTATGTTCGATGGGAGAGTTTGCAATCTGCGAGGAACAGGGAGTTGCCCCGGAGAAAATTCTGGTGTCCGGTGTACTCAAAAAAGCAGAAAAACTGAATGCAGTACTGGACAAATATGGGAATTCCTGTATGTACACAGCGGAATCTCTGCAGCAGTTTGAACTTCTTAAGAACTGGTCAGCGGAGCACAGGCAGGAAATTTCAGTGTTTCCGAGACTGACAAGCGGCAATCAGTTCGGAATGGATCAGAAGACGATCGAAGAGCTTATTGAAAATCGTCAGAACTATCCTTTCCTTAAGATCCGTGGGATCCACTATTTTTCCGGCACACAGAAACGTTCTGTCGGAAAGATCCAGAAGGAACTGGAGAAACTCGATGTTTTTCTTACTGAACTGAAGCAGAAATATGATTTTGAACCAGAAGAACTGGAGTATGGTCCGGGAATGCCGGTTCCTTATTTTGATCCATCCAAAGCAATCGGGGATGATGGTCTCATGGAGCTGGTACAGACTCTGGAACAGATGAACTTCTCCGGCAGGGTAACTCTCGAGATGGGAAGAGCCTTTGCAGCGGACTGTGGATATTATCTTACAAAGATCATGGATGTCAAATCAAGTGATGACAGAAATTACTGCATTACAGATGGGGGAATCCATCAGCTTAATTATGACGGACAGATCAGAGGAATGTATGAGCCACCAATGGAAGTTCTTGCCGAAGAGAGACAGGGAGAACAGAAGAACTGGACAATCTGCGGAAGCCTTTGCACTGTAAATGATATTATGGTACAGAAACTGCCGCTTACAGATCCGAAGCCGGGAGATGTTCTGGTATTTAAGAAGACAGGAGCTTACTCCTGCATGGAGGGCATGCTGCTGTTCTTGAGCCACAGCCTTCCGAAGATTATGCTGTATAATAATACAGATGGATTCAGACAGGTAAGAAAAGCATACAAAACCTATAAATGGAATATGGAGGAAAAATAATAATGGAAACTTTACTGGAAATTTTAAATGATATTGATGATACTGTAAACTGGGAAGATGAAACAGCCCTGATCGATGACCGTATTCTGGATTCTTTTGGAGTGATCAGCCTTATTTCTGAGCTGGAAGATCAGTTCGAAATTGAAATTGATGCATCTGAGATCGTTCCGGAAAACTTTAATTCCGCAGATGCTATGTGGAAAATGATCCAGAGATTACAGGAGAACTGATATGGCATTGGCATATCATACAGAGTTATATCTGTTTGTGTTTTTGCCGCTGGTAGTTCTTGTATATCATTTTTCATCACAAAAAATGCGCAGAGCAGTTCTGATCCTTGCAGGATATATCTTTTTCTGGTCCTTCAGCCAGTGGCTTGTGGGATATCTGATTGCGGTTTCAGGACTGGTCTACGGAGCAGGGCGCTGGATGGAGCAGCTCAAAGAAACCGGAAAAGCCAGGTCAAAAGGGCTTCCCTCCAAAGAACGTTCTGCCGTAAAAAAACAGTACAAAGCAAAAGAAAAAAAAGTTCTTATAGCCGGGATTGTTATTTTACTTGGAATCCTGGCATATTTAAAGTACTGTAATTTTTTTATACAGAATATAAACAGAATCTTTGCAGCATCAGGAAGCGGCTTTCATCTGAACCCACAGAACCTTCTGATCCCGATAGGAATTTCTTTCTATACGCTGGAGGCAATTGGCTATATGGCAGATGTTTACTGGGGTAGGATCAAAGCAGAACATAATTTTGGCAAAGTAGCCCTTTTCCTGGGCTTTTTTCCGCAGATCATGGAGGGACCGATCAGCAGCTGGAATGATACAGCAGATGCACTCTGGGAGTGCAGACCGGTTCGAAGCGAAAATCTTACAAAGGGAATCATCCGTATTGCCTGGGGACTGTTCAAAAAAATTGTTGTGGCGGACAGACTTTCTGTTCTGGTAGCAGCGATTTATGACGATTATACCAGCTATCATGGTGTTATGATCGTGGTTGTCGCCATTGCATATACGCTTCAGCTTTATATGGAATTTTCCGGCTGTATGGATATCGTGATCGGCAGCGGCAACCTTTTTGGTGTGGATCTTCCGGAGAATTTCCGGCAGCCGTTTTTTGCCGGAAATGCATCTGAATTCTGGAGAAGATGGCATATTACACTTGGCGCATGGCTGAAAGCATATGTTTTTTATCCGGTTTCGGTTTCGGGGCTGGTCAAGAAATGGAACCACTTTGCGCGGAAACATGTTGGGAAATATCTGACCAAGATGGGAATCTTTGCAATGACTTTGTTCCCGGTATGGATGTGCAATGGTCTGTGGCATGGTGCACAGTGGAATTACATTCTTTATGGAATGTATTATTTTGTAATCCTTCTGGCAGGAGAAGCAGTTGCACCGGTCAGGGAGATGGTTCTTGAAAGATTTCATCTGGACTGTCACGCATTGTACTGGAGAGTGCCGCAGATCCTGAAAACCTGGATGATCATTTTTACAGGTGAAATGTTTTTCAGGGCAGAAGGTGCAGCAGCCGGATTTCACATGTTCCGAAGCATCTTTCAGGGGTTTGAACTACAGAAACTGTGGGATGGAACTCTTTTGGGAATGGGATTAAACGCCGCAGATTTTGCAGCTGTTGGTTTTGGAATTCTTATTGTCGCTGTGGCAGATATATTAAAAGAAAGGAAACTGCTGAACTGGGATAAGCTGCAGGAGATGAAGCTTCCGGTACGCTGGATACTTTATTATGGACTGATTTTTGCAGTACTTCTGTTAGGTGCTTATGGTACAGGATATCAGCAGGTTGATTTGATTTATGCAGGATTTTAAACAGAAAATGAGAACTTTAAAGAAACCGGCAGTGTTTCTGGCAATTTTTCTCTGCCTGATTTTGATCCTGTCTGCTTTCTTTGTAAATATGGCAAAAAAACATCCGGAGTTTGTACAGTCAAGAAACCGACCCTGGCTTAATATTCAGAATGAAAAGAAAAACAGCATAGATGTTCTTGTTCTGGGAGACAGCGAAAGCTATACGACATTTTCACCACTGGAGATCTGGAAACAGAATGGAATTGCTTCGTTTGTCTGCGGTCAGACCGGACAGGAAGTGGAAGAAACCTATTATATGCTCAGGAGAGCTCTGCGCACGCAGGAACCGAAGGTTGTTGTATTCGAAACGAACAGTATGTTTCAACCGCAGAATGCTGCAGAGGGGTTCAGTAAGACGATTGCACAGACAGTTAATTATTATTTTCCGGTGTTTCTGCTTCACAGCATGTGGCAGAACTGGCTTATGGGCCCGGAAAAACAGCAGGTTTACTATAAGGGGTTTGTTGTCCGGGATATTGTGGAGCCTTATGACGGCGGCAGCTACATGGAAAAAACGGAGCGCAGAGAGTACATGTCCCGGGCTGTCCGCTCTTACATGGACAAAATGCTTGCAATGTGCAGAGAAAAAGGAATTTCGGTGATCCTGTACAGTGCACCGTCTCCGAATAACTATAATTATGCAAAGCATAATACACTGACAGATTATGCAGAGCAGAATGGTGCGGAATATCTTGATTTTAATCTGATGACAGAGGAATTAGGGATTGACTGGGAAAAAGACAGCCTTGATAATGGCGATCATCTGAATGTTCTCGGAGCAGAAAAACTGAGCCGTTATTTCGGAAGTTATCTGGAAGAACATTATGATCTTGAAGACCACCGCAAGGATCCAGAGTACAGTTCCTGGAACGAAGATGTGCAGAAATATCAGAATGCCGAAAAAAATGCAATCCGCAAAATAGAGGTTATTCTGGAATATCTGAGAAAAAAGAAACAAAAGTAAAACAGAAGGGCTGGTTTCAGTGAAACCAGTCCTTCATTACGTCAAAGATCTGAATCAGTTCCCCGTCTGAGATCACATAAGGAACCATGGAATACATATAGTTTAAGAAGGGTCTGCAGAAGACACCACGCTCATAAGCAAACTGCTGGAAGCCTTCCAGGGTCTTGGAATCGTGGACTTCGACGCAGGTACAGCCGCCCATGATGCGGACTTCTTTGATGCGCGGGTCAGAGAAATTTTCCATTTCCTGACGGGAGATCTGTTCGATATGCCGGATCTTGCTCATATAATCGTCACGTTCAAAGATCTCGATTCCCTTAAGTGCAACGGCGCAGGCAAGTGGATTTCCCATAAAGGTCGGACCGTGCATCAGGGCAAGGCGGTCATCGTCGCTGTAAAAAGCGTCAAAGACTTTGTGGTTTGCAACCGTGACAGCATGTCCGATATAACCGCCGGTCAGGGCTTTCCCGAGAACCAGGATGTCCGGAAGGACAAGGTCTGCCACAAAGCGGTTTCCGGTACGGCCAAATCCGGTCGCAACCTCGTCAAAGATCAGAAGCACATCATACTGATCACACAGTTCTCTGGCACGTTTCAGGAAAGAAATATTATACATCCGCATGCCGCCGGCACCCTGAAGGAGCGGTTCTACGATAAAGCAGTTCAGCCTGTCATGGTAAAGTTCAAATGCTTCCTCAAGCGCCGGGATCTCTGTCGGTATATGGACAACGCCTTCTTTTTTGTCAAAAGCGAAATGATAATCTTCGTCATCGCCGACTTCCATTGCCTTGAAGGTATCTCCGTGGTAGGCATGTTCCAGAGCCAGCACCAGGGGGCGTTTTCTTCCCTGATTGGTGTTGTACTGGAGAGCCATCTTGAGGGAAACTTCTACCGCAACGCTTCCGGAATCAGAAAAGAAGCAGTAGTCCAAGTCACCCGGAAGAAATTCCTGGAGCTTATCAGAAAGTTTTTCTACCGGCTCATGGGTGAGACCGCCGAGCATCACATGGCAGAAACGGTCAGCCTGTTCTTTGATGGCAGCGGTCAGTTCCGGGTGTTTGTAGCCGTGGATCATACACCACCAGGAAGAAATCGAATCGATCAGTTTCTGGTCTTTGGTGTAGAGATGCACGCCTTCTGCATCCAGGATCTTGTAAGGCTCTTTCATTGTTTTCATCTGTTCATAAGGATACCATATCATCTGATCTTCACCTCGTCATAAAGTGCACTCAGCACATCTGCATCTGTCTCAAGTTCTGTGGCATTGTCCTGTACCTTTGCAAGCACAGGAAGCCCTGTCATATGTTCGCACATGGAAATATTATCTTCTTCCATGATGTTTCCCGGATGGTAATGATTAAAAATGATACCCTTAAGCGGAAGGTTGTGTGTCTTCATATATTCAAAAGTCAGGACAACACTGTTGATCGTGCCAAGACCGGCATCGGCGACAAGGATACTGGAAAGTCCAAATTCCCGGATCACATCTTCAAGCTGGATCTTGCGCTCATCAAAACAGAGAGGGCAGAGGATCCCACCGCTTCCTTCCATCGTGATGTAGTCATAGTTCTCAGCGACTTTCGTAAAACCTTCGTGGACAACAGCGAGGTCAACAGGATTTCCCTCCACGCGGGAGGCAAGGTGTGGTGACCAGGCATTTTCATATACATAAGGGCACATTTCGCCAAGCGGCTGTGAGATACCGGACATCTGCCGGACAAAAAGTGCATCGCCTGGGATCAGGCTTCCGTCTGGGCGGCGGTCATTTCCGCTCATGGCTGCCTTGTAATAGGCAGGATTCTTGCCCGCCTGTGCAAGTTTTTTTACGATCAGTCCGGCGATGAAGGTTTTGCCGATATCTGTACCGGTTCCGGTGAGAAAAATTGCTTTGCTCATTTTTATTTTACACTTCCTTCCAGTATTCAGGAGTCACGTCACGTCCCATGTCAGCGAGCATCTTGCGGTCGCTTCGGATCGTCGCGCAGGCAACGGTGGTCAGCATGTTTCCGGTGATGGAAGCGGAGGCTCCGGCCTTGAATGCAGTTTCTCCGTCGTTGGTGAGAAGGGCGCGTCCGGCGGCGAGACGGATGTTTGCTTCCGGGTTGATATAGCGGAAGAAAGCGATCGTACGGAGGATATCCGGCTCAGAAAGTTCCGGGAGATGTTCCAGAGGCGTTCCCGGGATCGGCATCAGAGCATTGATCGGGATGGAGTCGATGCCAAGTTCAGCAAGGCTGATCGCCATATCCAGACGGTCTTCCCAGGTCTCACCCATGCCGATGATGCCGCCGGAGCAGGCGCACATGCCTTCGGCTTTGACTTTTTTGAGGGTTTCGATCTTCATGTCGTAAGTGTGTGTGGTGCAGATGTTCGGGAAATTTCTGCGGGAGGTCTCGATGTTGTGATGGTAGCTGGTCACGCCTGCCTCGTGAAGACGGTGAAGCTGTTCTGCGGAGATAAATCCCATGGAAGCGCAGAGGTCGATCTTGTATTCTTTATGCATGGTCTCATAGGCATGGATCGCCTGGTCGAATTCTTTTCCTGTCAGAGCTTTTCCGGCGGTGACGATGGAAAAACGGTCAACACCTTCGGACTCGTTCATCTTACAGGCTTCAAGGATTTTTTCCTCCGGAAGAAAATCATAAACTTCGCAGGAAGTGTGGTGGTGTGCGGACTGTGCACAGTATTTACAGTCTTCCGGGCATCTGCCGCTGCGTCCGTTGATGATCGAGCAGAGGTCTACTTTGTCTCCGATACAGGCCTTGCGGATGCGGTTTGCACCTTCGCATAATTCATCCAGATCACAGGTGAGAAAGAAGGAAAGATCATCCTCTCTTGTGATCCTGCGTCCGTCAATGATTTCCTGGGCTAAAGTAAGTGGGTTCATTTTGCTGTCTCCTCCGTATGTAATAAAGTTGTATTGGAATCAGAAAGGTACTGGATCACGACTGGACGGACACGTCTGGCAATGATGGCACCAAGGATGCTTAAAGCGATGTCACCAGGTACTGCAAGAAGGAAGCAGTAGAGGATGAGCGGCCAGATCCCGATCGGTGTGTTGATCACATAATTGCAGATCACGTAGTAGTAGATCATGCCGCAGGCATAGACGATCATAAGTCCCGCCAGGTTTGCGAGCAGGTAGCGGAAGATCGTCTTTTTCTTCAGATGTTCTGCGATACGTCCTGTCACGTAAGTTCCGAGACAGAATCCAATGATATAGCCAAAACTTGGTTTAAAGACATACCAGAGACCGCCGCCCTCAGAGAAGATCGGAAGCCCTGCAAGCCCCAGAAGCATGTAGGCAACGACAGAGATCGTTCCACGTTTCGAACCAAGCAGCAGCCCTGCAAGCATCGTAAACAGATACTGCAAAGTAAAAGGAACCACCGGCACCGGGATCTTGATAAAAGCCCCCGCCGCGATCAGCGCAGTAAAAAGACTGCAGTAGATTAAAGTTTTCGTCTTTGACATTTGTAAACCTCCAAAATCTTTATGGTTTACAATTTTAAAAGAAAGAGTACGAATTGTCAACTTAAAAAATTAAAAAGTTTACAATTGTAACAAAAAAGTATTTTTTACGCAAGGCTGGTCATATATAGAAAGAAAAGCATAAAAAGCAAATGGTACCTTATGCGAGCAAATGTATTCACGCATCGGAAAATATGCTGCATGTCATATCCGATGCCAGATGGCCATTAAGAGAGAAATCAGGATTCAGTTTTGAAATGATTTTCCTTAAAGAAAGTCAGGATTTCGTAAAAAGTGGTCAAAATATGGCTGGTATTTTTCTGGAAAAGATATTATGATAAAATTCTAAGTTATATTTTACAGGAGAAAAGGTATGAGACCATCATTCAAAAGAACCATGTACGCCTGTTTCGTGGGATACATCGTGCAGGCAATCGTCAACAATTTTGTTCCATTGCTGTTCGTAACATTCCAGAAAAGCTACCAGATCCCGCTGTCAAAGATCACGCTGCTGATCACGATCAACTTTATGATCCAGCTTCTGATCGACCTTCTGTCAGCCGGATTTGTAGATAAGATCGGATATAAGGCATCGGTAACGATCGCGCATATCTGTTCGGCGATCGGTCTGTTTTTGCTGACGATCCTTCCGGAAGTCACGGCAGATCCGTTTACCGGCATTCTGATCGCAGTTGCGATCTACGCAATCGGCGGCGGACTTCTGGAGGTACTGATCAGCCCGATCATCGAGGCCTGCCCGACAGACAACAAAGAAAAAGCAATGAGCCTTCTGCATTCGTTTTATTGCTGGGGACATGTGGGAGTCGTTCTGATTTCCACGATCTTCTTCAGTACCTTCGGAATCGCAAACTGGAAGATCCTTGCACGCATCTGGGCGGTCATCCCGGTGCTCAATGGAATCGTATTTCTGACTTCCCCGATCTATTCCCTGCATGAAGAAGGAGAGAAGGGACTTTCTATCAGAGAACTCTGCTCCATGAAGATCTTCTGGGTCGTGATGCTGATGATGACCTGTGCAGGAGCGAGTGAACAGGCAGTGAGCCAGTGGGCATCCACTTTTGCAGAAGAAGGACTGAAGGTCAGCAAGACGGTCGGAGACCTCGCGGGTCCGATGGCATTTGCAGTCCTGATGGGACTTGCAAGACTTCTTTATGGGAAATACGGAGAGAAGATCGATCTGAAACGTTTTATGACCTACAGCAGCATTCTCTGCGTGATCTCTTATCTCTGCATCGCTTTCGTTCCGGTTCCGATGCTCAGTCTCGTCGGCTGTGCTGTCTGCGGATTTTCCGTAGGGATCATGTGGCCGGGAACGTTCAGCATTGCGTCGGCATCCATCAGAGGCGGCGGTACCGCAATGTTTGCATTACTTGCTCTCGCAGGAGACCTCGGCTGCTCCGGCGGTCCGACACTTGCCGGTTTCGTATCCAGCAGTGTGGGTAATAATCTGAGGATGGGAATCCTCGCGGCGATCGTGTTCCCGGTGCTTCTGCTTAGCGGGATTCAGATATGTAAGAAGAGTCAGAAGAATTAAAAAAAGTCTGGACATTCGAGATTTTATAAGTCTTGATGTCCAGACTTTTTTGATGCTGAAATATTACATAGAAGCAATCGCCTCACGTGCATGCTCCACAAACATCGCACGGATTCCCGGATATTCGCCAAGTCCCTTCAAAACAGGACAGACTTCAAATCCGGCTTCTTTAAACTGACAGACCCAGGAATCCGGGGAATCTCCAGCCATATCATTGTGTGCATGATCACCCGCCACGATCATAAACGGTGTCATATAGATCTTGGATGGCTGGAAAGCAGATACCTCTTTGACAAGATCCTGGATCGTTGGTTCTGCTTCCACTGTTCCGATAAAGACGTTGGAGTGTCCTGAAGTTTTAAACTTCTTATCCAGTCCTGCATAAACAACATTGACCTGATGCGTGGTTCCATGGCCCATAAGTACCAGGGCTTCCGGATCTTTCAGATCAGAAAATTCAGAATTTACAGCTTCGATCGCTTTCTGCTCATCCTCCGGTGAGGTCAGAAGAGGAGTACCGAATACAATTTTGTCAAAAGATTCTTTATAAGAAAGAACTTCTTCCTTCATAACATGATTCTCGATACCGTCCAGGATATGTGTCGGCTGCACAGCCACTTCCCGGATCCCGTCTGCGATCATCTGTTCCATGGCTTCTTTTACCGTAGGAACGATATAATTGTCCCTTTTCTTAAGAACAGAGATGATCATCTTGCTGGTCCATGCACGATAGATTCGATGATCGCCAAAAGCATCGGCAATATCCTGCTCGATCTTTTCTATGGTAGCTTTCCTGGAGGCTTCATAACTGGTTCCGAAGCTCACGACCAGGATCGCTTTATCTGTTTGCTGATTCATAAAATGCATTCTCCTAAAGGTTTATTTTCCGCGTATAAATGGGATTATACAATACTGCGAAAAAAAGTTCAATTTTTTTCCAAAAACCTATTGACATTTCGGGTAAAAAGGAATAACATACTAAACATATCAAAGAGGTATGTTAATAAAAACAGACACGAATAAATAAGAAAACAGAAAGGCGGTAAACACCATGGCAAACATTTATAAAGGAACACTTGGACTGATCGGAAACACTCCACTTGTAGAAGTAACAAATGTAGAGAAGGAACTCGGACTGGAAGCAACCATCCTTGTGAAACTCGAGTACTTCAATCCGGCAGGAAGCGTCAAGGACAGAATCGCCAAAGCGATGATCGAGGATGCTGAAGCAAAAGGAATCCTCAAGGAAGGATCCGTGATCATCGAGCCGACATCCGGAAACACAGGAATCGGTCTTGCATCCATCGCAGCAGCGAAAGGATACAGAATCATCCTCACTATGCCGGAGACTATGAGTATTGAACGTAGAAACATCCTGAAAGCATACGGCGCAGAACTGGTTCTGACAGAGGGAGCCAAGGGAATGAAAGGTGCGATCGCCAAAGCAGACGAACTTGCCAAAGAAATCCCGAACAGCTACATCCCGGGACAGTTCGTAAACCCGGCAAACCCGGCAGCACACAAAGCAACCACAGGTCCTGAAATCTGGAACGACACAGACGGAAAGGTAGACATCTTCGTAGCCGGTGTCGGCACAGGCGGAACACTTACAGGAACAGGTGAATACCTCAAAGAACAGAACCCGGACATCAAGATCGTAGCAGTAGAGCCTGCAACTTCCCCGGTACTTTCCGAAGGAAAAGGCGGTCCGCACAAGATCCAGGGTATCGGAGCCGGATTCGTTCCGGAAGTCCTCAACACACAGGTTTATGATGAGATCATGCCGATCGACAACGAAGTATGCTTCACAACAGCGAAGCTTCTTGCCAAGAAAGAAGGCGTTCTCGTAGGTATCTCCTCAGGAGCAGCTCTCTACGCAGCGATCGAACTTGCCAAACGTCCGGAAAACAAAGGAAAGACGATCGTAGCACTTCTTCCGGATACAGGTGACAGATATTACTCAACAGCACTGTTTACAGAGTAAGAAATTTCATATACAATAGACAGTCGGAAGGAAGAGTTTCTTCCTTCCCCCACAAAAAATCAAAAAAACAGAAAAGAGGATCAGATTATTATGGGTGAAAAGATCACAAGAGAAAACAGAAAATTCAAATTTGAAACACTTCAGCTTCACGTAGGACAGGAACAGCCGGATCCGGTTACCGATGCAAGAGCAGTTCCGATCTACCAGACATCTTCTTATGTATTCCGTAACTGCGATCATGCAGCAGCTCGTTTCGGACTTGCAGATGCAGGTAACATCTACGGACGTCTGACAAACCCGACAGAGGACGTTTTTGAGAAGAGAATCGCAGCACTTGAAGGCGGTACAGCAGCACTTGCAGTAGCTTCCGGTGCAGCAGCAATTACATACACGATTGAGAACCTTGCACAGAACGGAGACCACATCGTAGCAGCAAAGAACATCTACGGTGGAACAACAAACCTTCTGGAGCATACTCTTCCGGCATATGGAATCACAACAACATTCGTAGACATCTTCAATCTTGAAGAAGTAGAGAATGCGATCCAAGACAACACCAAAGCACTTTACATCGAGACTCTAGGAAACCCGAACTCTGACGTTGTTGATGTTGAAGCTTGCGCTGAGATCGCTCACAGACATCAGATCCCGCTCGTTGTAGATAACACATTCGCAACACCATACCTTGTAAGACCGATCGAGTACGGTGCAGACATCGTTGTTCATTCCGCAACCAAATTCATCGGAGGACATGGAACAACAATCGGTGGTGTCATCGTAGAAGGTGGCAAATTCGACTGGGAAGCTTCCGGTAAATTCCCGTCCCTGACAGAGCCAAACCCGAGCTACCATGGAATCAGCTTCACAAAAGCATGCGGTCCGGCTGCATTTGTTACAAAGATCCGTGCGATCCTTCTTCGTGACACAGGTGCAACGATCTCTCCAGTAAGCTCCTTCATCTTCCTTCAGGGTCTTGAGACACTGTCCCTGCGTGTAGAGCGTCATGTAGAGAACGCACTCAAAGTTGTTCAGTACCTGAACAATCACCCAATGGTAGAGAAAGTACATCATCCGTCCGTAACAGATGATGAGAGCCAGAAAGCTCTGTATGCAAAATACTTCCCGAATGGCGGTGGATCTATCTTCACATTCGAGATCAAGGGAGATGCACAGACAGCCAAAGACTTTATCGACAACCTGGAACTGTTCTCTCTGCTTGCAAACGTAGCAGATGTTAAATCACTGGTTATCCATCCGGCAACCACCACCCACAGCCAGTGCACAGAAGAAGAGCTTCTGGATCAGGGTATCAAACCGAACACGATCCGTCTTTCCATCGGAACGGAAAACATCGACGATATCATCCAGGATCTGGACGAAGCTTTCAAGGCAATCCAGTAATTGAAATTTTGCAAAAAAACCAGATATGGTCTCACTGCGCTGATGGACCTGGCTGCACAGCCGTCCAGCACACCGGTAGCCCTGAAAACCATAGCTGAGAGAAATGACATTTCTCTGCAGTTTCTGGAACACATATTTGCCTCGTTCCGCAGAACAGGCATAGTAAAAAGTGTCAAAGGCTCCCAGGGAGGATATAATCTGGCGAAGGCTGCTGACGAGATCACTGTTGCATCCGTGGTGGAAGCTCTCGAAGGAAGCTACCACCTCGAAGATGAGGATGTTGTGGCGGAAAACAGCTATAAAGGAATCTCAGATACGATTCAGAAGCTGGTGGTGGATACCGTCAATCAGGAACTCGATCAGATTCTGTCAAACTTGACTTTGGCACAAATGAGCGGATATTATTCCGATCATTACGAAAAACAGGAAATGTACTATATCTGAAAAACTCTGGAGGTTTGAGGCGATGCCCTGGCCTCCGGTTTTTTTTATCGACTTCAAGAGGAAATACACATATGTCTATCAAAAAGATTGCAGAAAAAGCAGGAGTATCTATCTCAACCGTTTCCAGAATCCTTAACCGTCCTGACTACAAATGTTCGATTCCCGGCCTTCGGGAAAAAGTCTGGGCGATCGCCATGGAAATGAATTACGTCCCAAACGAGGCGGCAAGAAATCTCAAAAAAGGCAGGCAGTCCAGAGACAGCCGGATCTGGTACGTCAATGTACTGATGACAAGAACTGATGAGTCAAGGACGGATCCTTTTTTCACAGAGCTTCTCCGCGTGGTGGAGAGCGAGATCCACGAGCACAACTGCATCCTCTCCAAAGTCTGGTATATGCCGCTTTTTTCCGATGACCGAAAATGCCGGCGGGAAAATCTTGACCAGATCATCCAGGGAATGTATACTGAGACGGAGGGAAAACAGGACGGCTTGATCGTGATCGGCCGATGCAATCCTGTGGCCCTTAAGAAACTAAATCAGAAATACCGGAGTGTAGTGTCAGTCAACCGTAATTCCACCAATTATGAGGTGGATGAAGTGTTGTGTGACGGCAGAAAGATCGCGGCGATGGCAGTGGAACATCTGATCTCACTGGGGCACCGGAATATCGGGTATGTCGGAAACTGTCGAAACGAGGACCGTTACAATGGCTATCTGGACACTCTTAAGAGAAATAACCTGGATGTGATCCCGGAGTATGTCGTGGAGACGAACCAGACAGAGAAGGAAGGCTACGAAGCGATGGAGCAGCTTCTTAAGTCTGACGACTGTCCGACAGGAATCTACTGCGCCAATGACATTACGGCTGTCGGAATGCTGAAATATCTGGGACGCTGCAGGAATCTTTATTTTACGCCGTCGATCATAGCGAGTGACGATATCGAGGAAGCGCAGTACACGAAGCCGATGCTGACAACTGTAGGACTTCCGAAGGAAGAGATGGGGAAATTTGCCCTCTACCTTCTTCTCGACCGCATGAAAGGCGGACACAGCGGTGTCGTGCGTATGGAACTTTCCGGTCACCTGATGATCCGGAACAGCTGCTCCCACGTTTCCGAGAGCACCTGGAGCGATTACTGTATATAAGAAATTTTTTATTAAGGAAGAAGCATATGTGTATTAGAACGATTGAAGAATTACAGGAAGATACAAGGGAAAAACAGATCATAGACATCCGTGACAAGGCAGATTTTGACAAGGAAACCTATCCGGGGGCTGTCAACATCTACTGGGAAGAATTAGAAGAGCATATGGACAAGATCCGCAAGGACTGTCCGGTTTACCTGCTCTGTTATACCGGGCAGAAGAGTGAGGAAATTGCGCAGGAACTGAATGAACAGGGGTATGAAGTATACAGCATCAAGAACGGCTACCGCGCATGGCTCAAGATCAAACTCAGCAAAATGATGGCGGATCACAATGCGGCAGAACAGCGCACAAAGGACATCGAGCGCAGCATCATCAAGAAATTCCGCAAGCCGATCTGGAGGAGATTTACCAAGGCGATCCGTGAGTACGAGCTTGTGCAGGACGGAGACAAGATCGCAGTCTGTATCTCAGGCGGCAAGGACTCCATGCTGATGGCGAAGCTGTTTCAGGAGCTTTCCCGCCACGGCAAGAAGAACTTTGAGGTTGTTTTCCTGGTAATGAACCCGGGCTATAATGAAATCAATTATCAGACGATCAAGGATAATGCAAAGATCCTGAATGTGCCGATCACAGTTTTTGAGTCGGATATTTTTAATATCGTTGCAGCAGAAGAACAGTCACCATGCTATCTCTGCGCGAGAATGAGAAGAGGTTATCTCTACAGCAAAGCCAAAGAACTGGGCTGCAACAAGATCGCGCTCGGACACCACTATGATGATGTCATCGAGACGATCCTGATGGGAATGCTCTATGGCGCACAGGTCCAGACCATGATGCCGAAGCTTCACAGTACGAACTTTGAGGGAATGGAGCTGATCCGCCCGCTGTATCTGATCCGTGAGGCAGATATCATTCACTGGGCGAATTACAATGACCTTCATTTCATCCAGTGTGCATGCCGCTTTACAGAGCACTGTGCATCCTGCGGCGGTACAGAGAAGGGCTCCAAGCGTGCGGAGATCAAGGAACTGATCCATGAACTTGCCAAGAAGGATCCGGTCATTGAATATAATATTTTCCGAAGCGTGGAGAATGTCAACCTGAATACCGTCATCGGATACAAGCAGGATGGCGTGAGACACAATTTCCTTGACACTTACGATGAACAGAAATAAAAATATAAAATAAAAAAGACCATCAATACAGACGGCTGTAACTCCTGGCGTACAGGGGAACAGGTGCTGTGTTGGCGGTCTTTTTTGCTGCCTGATCAATGCCCGACCAGTGCCGGAGAAACATCTGTGCAAACGTTTTCTAAAAAACATATTTAAAAAGTATGTTTATTGGTATATAATGCCTTTAACGTAAAATAAGAAAACAACAGGGAGTGGCAGAAATGACAAAGAAAAAACTGAGAAGCCTGTGTCTGGCAGCAGTACTTGGAATTGCAGCTTTTACCGGAGTCTGTTCCTACGATGCAGGGGCAGGATCCGATGTACATATTATCAATGTTTCCTACGATCCAACGAGGGAACTGTATGAATCTTATAACAAGATCTTTCAGGAACACTGGAAGGAAGAGACCGGTCAGGATGTGGACGTGATCCAGTCCCACGGCGGTTCCGGCAAACAGGCACTGGAAGTCATCAACGGCCTGCAGGCAGATGTGGTGACACTGGCACTGGAATATGATATCAATGCGATCCAGGATGCAGGAATGATCGATGAAGGATGGAAAGAAGAACTTCCGGACGACAGTGCTCCCTACACTTCCACGATCGTATTTCTGGTAAGAAAAGGCAATCCGAAAAATATTCAGGACTGGGATGATCTGATCCGTGACGATGTTGATGTGATCACACCAAACCCGAAGACTTCCGGTGGAGCCCGCTGGAACTATCTGGCAGCCTGGGCATATGCACAGAAAGCTTATAATAACCAGGAAGACAAGATGGAAGAATTTATCAAAAAATTATACCAGAATGTACTTGTTCTGGATTCCGGTGCAAGAAGCGCGACCACTTCCTTCGTGGAGAACGGACAGGGAGATGTCCTGATCGCCTGGGAAAATGAAGCATTTCTTTCTGTACAGGATGATCCGGATGAATTTGAGATCATCAACCCGAGCATCAGTGTACTGGCACAGCCGTCTGTGGCAGTGGTCGACGAAGTGGCAGAGAACCGCGGCACAGAGGACATCGCAAAAGAATATCTGAACTATCTTTATTCCGACGATGCACAGAGGATCGCAGCAGAAAATTATTACCGTCCGGTCAACGAGGAGATCCTGAAGGAATACAGCGATGTGTTTGACCTTACAATGGAGTTAAAAACGATCGACGATTTTAGCGGCTGGCAGGAAGTGCAGGAGAAACATTTTGCAGACGGCGGGATCTTTGATCAGATCTACGGCAACTAAAATACGAGGTGAACGATTATGAAAAAAAGCAAAAAAAGAGTAATTCCGGGATTCGGACTGACCATGGGTGTGACGATCACCATGCTCAGTATCGTGGTTCTGATCCCGCTGGCTTCCCTTGTTGTGTATTCTTCGCAGCTTGGGCTGAGAGAATTTTTTGAGGTCATTACAAGAAAGAGAGTCCTGTCCAGTTTTTATGTCAGCTTTATCACCGCACTGGGCGCATCCCTTGTCAACGCCGTGATGGGACTGATCCTTGCGTGGGTTCTGGTACGCTATGAATTTCCGGGCAAACGGATCATGGACGGTATGATCGAACTTCCATTCGCGCTGCCGACCGCAGTTGCCGGCATCTCTTTGACTTCCCTGACATCAGACCAGGGACTCATCGGAAATTTTTTTGCAAAATTCGGCATCAAGATCGCCTACACGAAACTTGGGATCACATTTGCACTGATCTTTGTAGGAATTCCGTTTGTCGCAAGAGCAGTGCAGCCAGTCCTTGAAAAGCTGGACGGTTCTTATGAAGAAGCAGCAAGAGTCATGGGTGCGAAGCCTGGATATATTTTTCGAAGAGTCATTCTTCCGGAACTTCTTCCTCCGCTTCTTACCGGTACAGGACTGGCGTTCGGACGCTGCCTTGGAGAATACGGAAGCGTTGTATTTATCGCAGGAAACAGACCTTACGAGACTGAGATCACACCACTCATCATCATGTCAGAACTTCAGGAATTCGATTACAAAAGCGCAACTTCGATCGCTCTCGTCATGCTGATCGCATCGTTCCTCATCCTGTTTCTGATGAATCTGATGCAGGCACGCAATTCAAAAAGACTGAGAGGAGGCAACGTCTGATGAAAAACAGAGAAAATGAATCAAAGATCGTAAAATATCTTCTGATCGGGATCAGCGTTTTATTTCTTTTTGTGATGCTGGTACTCCCGCTGTTTGTCGTAGTCACAGAAGCTCTCAAAAAAGGCTGGGAAGTCTATGTAGAAGCGGTGACAGACTCCTATACGATCGCCGCATTGATGCTGACACTGAAAGCAACCGTGATCGCAGTCGTATGCAACACCGTTCTTGGATTATGTGCAGCCTGGGCAGTCACGAGATTTCAGTTTAAGGGCAAAAAACTGCTCACGACTCTGATCGATGTTCCGGTCACAGTCTCACCAATCATTGCCGGTCTTATCTACCTTCTGATCTTTGGAAAACAGAGCATCCTTTATCCGTATCTGCAGAAGGCGAATGTCCAGATCGTCTTTGCAGTTCCAGGTATCGTTCTTGCAACGGTATTTGTTACTTTTCCATTTGTGTTCCGTGAGCTTCTTCCTGTACTGGAATCCATTGGAACAGATGAAGAAGAGGCGGCCGCACTGATGGGCGCGAAAGGCTGGACGATTTTTTCTAAAATTACATTTCCACATATCAAATGGGCACTCCTGTATGGAATCGTATTATGTACAGCGAGAGCAATGGGAGAGTTCGGAGCGGTTTCCGTTCTGTCCGGACATCTTCGCGGCCTGACCAACACACTGCCGCTACATGTGGAGATCTTATTCAATGAATTTCAGTATGTGCCGGCATTTGCGGTATCTTCGATCCTGGTGATCATGGCGGTGATCCTTCTGATCATCCGCAGCGTGATGGAGCACAGAGGAAAAAAAGAGGGGGAAGTCTAAATGTACGTCGAATTAAAGGATATCAACAAAACTTTTGGAGATTATAAAGCATCCGACCATGTTTCTTTTGGAATCGAGAAAGGAAAACTGATCGGTCTTCTGGGTCCGAGTGGAAGTGGAAAGACCACGATCCTGCGTATGATCGCAGGTCTGGAGCAGCCGGACAGCGGCGAGATCATCATTGATGGAAAAGTAGTCAACGACATTCCGGCAAGTGAGCGCGGGATCGGATTCGTATTCCAGAGTTATGCGCTGTTCCGCTATATGACCGTATACGACAACGTTGCTTTTGGCCTGAAAGTCCAGAAAGCAGACAAAAAATACATCAAAAGCAGAGTTATGGAACTGATCGAGCTGGTAGGCCTTAAGGGTCTGGAAAAAAGATATCCAAGCCAGCTTTCCGGTGGGCAGAGACAGAGAGTTGCTTTTGCGAGAGCACTTGCTCCGAATCCGCAGCTTCTCCTCCTCGATGAGCCATTTGCGGCGATCGATGCCAAGATCCGTCAGGAACTCCGTACCTGGCTCAAAGATATGATCGAACAGCTGGGGATTACCAGTATCTTCGTGACGCATGACCAGGATGAGGCGATCGAGGTGGCAGATGAGATCATCATCACAAACAGAGGCCACATCGAACAGAAGGGAAGCCCGGTCGAGGTATATCAGAGTCCGGAAACTGCATTCAGCGCATCTTTCTTCGGACAGGCAGCTGTTGTAAAAGATTATCAGATGTTCAAATATTTTGAGGACATTCCAGGGGCCGAATACGCGATCATCCGTCCGGAGTTTGTCAAAGTCACCAGAAAGACAGAGGTACAGAAGTACAAAAGCTCCGCATCCGGGGCAGAAGTCGAACGAGTGGCTTTCCGTGGAAGCTATTTTGAGCTGGAAGTGAAAGTCGGAGATGTTACGCTGACGGCAAAACGAGGCCTGGATGAGCCAATGGTGCGCCAGGGCGAAAAAGTCGACGTGTTCGTGCAGAGGCTTTTTGTGATAAAAGAAAACAAGGTTTACTCACTGGAAAACAGCTCTACAAGAGAAGATTATCTTGTAATCTGATGGGATATCGCTTGAAATCCCTATAACCTTGTGGTATAATAGGTATATGGAGGGATTTACATGAAAATTTCAACAAGAGGACGCTATGCGATCCGCGTCATGCTGGATCTTGCAGAGCATAATACAGGAGAATATATTCCGTTAATGGACATTGCGAAGAGACAGGAAATCTCAGAGAAATATCTGGAATCGATAGTTTCCGTATTAAGCAAACAGAAATTTGTCAAGGCACTCAGAGGCAAGGGCGGCGGTTATCGTCTCGCCAGGACACCTTCTGAGTATACGATTGGGAGCATCTTAAGGATTACAGAGGGATCCATGGCACCGGTTGCCTGTCTGGATGATCATCCGAACCAGTGCGAGAGAGCTGCCACCTGTAAGACACTTCAGATGTGGGAGGGCTTTTATAAGCTGATCAATGAATATTTTGACGGAATCACACTGGAGGATCTTCTGGAACAGAATTCAAACATGGGAGATTACGTGATCTGACAGCCACTCTGTGGCATAAGGCAGCAGAACATATCAAAAAAGCAAGATGTGTTCTGCTGCCTTTTTTGATATGTTCCGAAAGCTGAAAATAGAAAAATGAAAAAATTTGGAAAAAACATACATTACCTATTGACATGGTATGTTTATAGGTATATAGTAATACCATCAAAACAGCAAAGGAAAACAAAGGAGCACAGGAATGAAAGAATACGGTTTTAACACAACTTTGCTTCATGGAAGCGAGGACAGCAATCCTCACGGCGCGACACAGGTTCCGATCTACCAGTCCAGTGCATTCCGTCACGATACAGCAGAGGAACTGGAGAAGATCTTCGCAAACAAATGCGCAGGCTACTCCTACACGAGGATCAACAATCCGACGATCGAATCCTTCGAGAAGCGGATGACGAAACTGGAAGGCGGAGTCGGAAGTGTAGCGTGTTCCTCCGGAATGGCAGCACTGACCATGGCACTGATGAACATTCTTCGAAATGGTGATCATGTTGTGGCAGCGGCAGGACTTTACGGTGGAACGGTAGAACTTCTGGATGAGCTTAAGGCATACGGGATCACCACAACCTATGTTAAGGAAAACACCCCGGATGCTTTTGAAAAGGCGATCATGCCTGAGACCAGAGCCGTTTTTGCAGAGACGATCGGCAATCCGAAGCTGGATGTCACAGACATCGAGGGAGTGGCAGAGATCGCACATAAGCATGGACTTCCGTTTCTGGTTGACAACACCGTTGCAACCCCATATCTGATCCAGCCATTACGCCTCGGAGCGGATGTTGTGATTCATTCCTCATCCAAATACATAAACGGAAGCAGTGATGCGATCAGCGGAGTTCTGGTGAGCGGAGGCAAGTTTAAATGGGACCCGGAGAAATATCCGGCGATGGCAGAATTTAAGAAGTTCGGACCATTTGCCTATCTTGCAAAACTGCGGAACGGACTTTTTCGAAGCATGGGAGCCTGTCTTGCACCGCAGAATGCTTTTCTTAACAATCTGGGACTTGAAACCCTGGGACTTCGAATGCAGCGTCACTGTAGTAACGCCATGGAGCTGGCGGAGTTCCTGAACGGATTAGGACATGGCATCACCGTTTCCTATCCGGGACTTGAGGAACATCCATATCATGAGATCGCGGCGAAACAGTTCCATGGTGGGTTTGGAGCGATCATTACCTTAAGAACAGGAAGCAAGGAGAGAGCTTTCCAGATCTTAAACGAACTAAAACTTCCCTGGCTGGTATCCAATATCGGAGACACCAAGACACTGGTGATCCACCCGTCAAGCACCATCGCAGCACACCTTTCCAATGAAGAAAAAGAGCTTTCCGGTGTGTACGATGACATGATCCGGATCAGTGTGGGAATTGAAGATATCGAGGACTTAAAGGAAGATTTCAGACGAGTGATAGAAGGAGAATAAAATGGCAAAAGTAGATTATGCAACATTAAAAAAAGGCGGTTTCATGCGCCAGAAACAGAAAAACAACTTTTCCCTGCGTCTTGCCTGTGTCGGTGGAACACTGACAGCAGAGAACCTCAAGAAGATCGCAGAGGTAGCTGAGAAATACGGTGACGGATACGTACATCTCACTTCCAGACAGGGAGTTGAGATCCCGTTCATCAAATTAAACGACATCGATGATGTGACAGCAGATCTTGCCACAGGCGGATGTAAACCAGGTGTCTGCGGACCGAGAGTAAGAACGGTAACAGCATGTCAGGGCAATGCAGTCTGTCCAAGCGGAAATATCAACAGCTACGACATCGCTGTTAAGTTAAATGAGAGATATTTCGGAAGGGAACTTCCTCATAAATTCAAATTCGGCGTAACCGGATGCCAGAACAACTGTCTCAAAGCCGAAGAAAACGATGTAGGAATCAAAGGAGCCGCACAGGTTACCTGGCAGGAAGATGCATGTATCCATTGCGGTGTCTGTGAAAAAGCCTGCCGCGAGGAAGCGATTTCCTTCAAGGACGACAAACTTGTGATCGATACCGACAAATGCAACTACTGCGGACGTTGTGCAAAATCCTGTCCGGTAGATGCATGGGATGTAAATGAAGCGTTCCTTGTATCATTTGGAGGTACTTTTGGAAACCATATCAGCAAAGGACAGGAATTCCTGCCACTGATCACTTCCGAAGAACAGCTCTTCCGCGTGACAGATGCAGCGATCCAGTTCTTCGGAGATCACGCAAAACCAGGTGAAAGATTCAAATTCACGATCGACAGAGTTGGAGAAGGTAAACTGTACGAAGTACTGAAAGGAGCTTACGATGGCTGATTATAAAATTGATGATACCGTAGATATTACAGATGTTGTGTGCCCGGTGACCTTTGTCAAGGCAAAAGTGGCACTGGAAGAACTCGATGACGGACAGATCCTCGCCGTCCGTATGAACAACGGCGAACCGGTACAGAACGTACCGCGAAGCATCAAAGAAGAAGGACATCAGATCCTGAAGCTCACCGACAACGGCGACGATACCTTCACTCTGATCGTCAGGAAAGTAGAGGACGAATGATATGGCACTCAGGATCAACGCAGAAAACTTCGAAGAAAAAGTATTAAAGGCAGACAAACCAGTCCTCGTAGACTTCTACTCCGACACCTGCATCCCATGCAAACAAATGGCCTGCATCCTCGGAGACCTCGAAGACGAAAACGAAGACGCCCTTTACATCTATAAAGTCAACGTCAACTACGACAAAGCACTCGCCGAACAATACAAAGTCATGTCCGCTCCAACCGTCATCTGTTTCGTAAACGGCGAACAGAAAGGCAAAATAGTCGGGCTCAAAGAACCAGAAGAGATTGAAGCTTTGTTTGAAGATTATATCTAATTATCATTTCACAATTATATAACTTTGATTTGATAATTAAATTCATAAATTTTGTTATAATAAAGGAGATAAGAATCATGTTTATCAAAGTAGCAGGAGAAAAGAAAGAATATCCAGAAGGACTTACCGTAAAAGAGTTAATTGAGAAAGAGGATGTGGAAACACCTCAGTATGTAACCGTAACCATCAACGACGAATTCGTAGAAAGCGGAGCTTTCGAGACAACAGAAGTCAAAGACGGCGACGAAATCGAATTCCTGTACTTCATGGGAGGAGGCGCAAGATAATGGCATTCACAAACGAACAGTTAGAACGCTATTCCCGCCACATCATCCTCAAAGAGGTTGGTGCAAAGGGACAGAAAAAACTCCTGAACGCCAGCGTCCTCATCATCGGAGCAGGCGGACTGGGAGCACCGGCAGCCATGTATCTCGCAGCAGCCGGCGTAGGAACCATCGGAATCGCAGATGCCGATGAGGTAGACCTCTCAAACCTTCAGAGACAGGTCATCCACACAACAGCCGACCTCGGCAAAGCCAAAGTAAAATCCGCCAAAGAAACCATGCAGGCGATCAATCCAGATGTCAAAGTCAATACATACCGCAAATTCATCACATCCGAGAACATCATGGATATCATCAAAGACTACGACTTCATCATTGACGGAACCGACAATTTCCCGGCAAAATTCCTGATCAACGATGCATGTGTCATGGCAGGAAAACCATTCTCCCACGCAGGGATCATCCGCTTCAAAGGCCAGCTCATGACCTACGTCCCAGGAGAAGGACCATGCTACAGATGCGTCTTCAAAGATCCGCCGCCGAAGGATGCAGTCCCAACCTGTAAACAGGCAGGCGTCATCGGAGCCATGGGCGGAGTCATCGGAAGCCTCCAGGCAATGGAAGCAGTCAAATACATCATCGGCAAAGGAGACCTCCTCACAGGAAGACTCCTCACCTACGATGCCCTGACTATGACTTTCCGTACAATTAAACTGCCGAAAAACCATGATTGTCCGGTATGTGGTGATCATCCTACCATTACTAAATTAATCGACTACGAGCAGGTTGAGTGTGACATGCACTAAAACTGAATTAGTGAAATTGGCATTAGTCGAATATGTCAAAGAGCAATGGTCGTTCCCCATGCGGGAACGTGGATTGAAATATAAGGGGATGATCTGAGACGGCCGGTTCTTAGTGACCGTATTGTGACCGATACACTGTGGACGTAGTACACAGTGTATCCGCTGCCAGTCGAAGTCAGCGAGAGCGTGTCCCCGTTGAACTGTTTATTCACACATGTCAGAGAACAATATCGAGGAGCCCCCATTATGAAATTATATATAAAAAAATCAGACTACAACACCATCCTGGACCACTGCACTGCCGGCCTCCCAAATGAATCCTGCGGTCTCCTCGCAGGAACCAAAGAATCCGAGAAGATCACCGTCACCAAAGTCTACCTTCTCACAAACGTAGACGCCAGCAGAGAACACTTCTCCATGGATCCCAAAGAACAGCTTGCAGCACTCAAAGACGCCAGAGCCAATGGATACAAGATCATCGGAAATTTCCATTCCCATCCGGAATCCCCATCCCGCCCATCCGAAGAAGACAAACGCCTGGCATTTGACCCGACCATTGAATACCTCATCCTCTCCCTTATGGAAGAAGGAAACCCGGTACTCAAAGCATTCGGAATCGACAAAGAAAAAAACGTAACGATCCACGAGATCGAGATCACAGAATAAAGTCAGGAAGAAAAAACCATGAGCAGACCCTTACAGGTAAAACACTTACATACAGATGTCCTGATCATAGGCGGCGGCACCGCAGGCTGCTACGCCGCACTCACCATCAGCAGAAACTCTGACGCTTCCGTTCTCGTCGCAGAAAAAGCGAACATCAAACGAAGCGGCTGCCTCGCAGCAGGTGTCAACGCGATCAACGCCTACATCGTCAAAGGCCGCAAGCCACAGGACTACGTAGATTACGCAACCAAAGATGCGGCAGGAATCGTCAGAAACGATCTCCTTCTGACAGCCGCAGAAGAATTCAATGAAGTAACGGCAGATATGGAAAAACTTGGTCTCGTGATCCTCAAGGACGAAAACGGAGACTACGTGGCAAGAGGAAACCGCAACATTAAGATCAATGGCGAAAACTTCAAACCACTCCTCGCAGATGCCGTATACAAAAGCAAAAATGTAGATGTCCTCAATTATGTAAATATCACAGACCTTCTCACAGAAAACGGAAACGTTTACGGAGCTGTCGGTTTTTCCATCATGGAAGAAACAGCCTATGTGATCCATGCAAAAGCAGTCCTGATCGCAACAGGCGGAGCAGCCGGCCTCTACAAACCAAACAACCCGGGATTTTCCAGACATAAGATGTGGTATCCGCCATTCAACACAGGAGCCGGATACGCGATGGGAATCCGTTCCGGTGCAGAGATGACAACCTTTGAGATGCGTTTTATCGCACTCCGCTGCAAAGATACGATCGCTCCGACAGGAACTATCGCACAGGGTGTGCAGGCAAAGCAGGTCAACTCCAAAGGCGAAGTCTATGAGCACATTTACGGTCTGACTACCAGTCAGCGTGTATATGGAACTGTCAAAGAAAATCAGCTTGGGCATGGCCCTTGTTATCTCAAGACCTCCGGTATCACATCCGATCAGGATCAGGATCTTCTCAAAGCATACCTGAATATGGCACCGAGCCAGACCCTCAAATGGATCGAGAGCGGTAAGATGCCAAGCGAACAGGACGTAGAGATCCAGGGAACTGAGCCGTATATCGTAGGCGGTCATACAGCCAGCGGTTTCTGGGTAGATACCAGAAGAGAAACCACCATCCACGGACTTTATGCAGCCGGTGATGTGGCAGGCGGATGTCCTCAGAAATATGTGACCGGTGCTCTGGCAGAGGGCAAGATCGCCTCTCTCGCGATCATCGAACAGTTAAAAGATGATCATAACGAAGAAACATCCGAAATCGAAAAACAGGCACAGACGATCCTTGCCGATTATGAAAAGATCCGCAATGGAGAAAACGGTCTGTTCACCATCGACGAACTGGAAGAAGCCATGCAGAAAGTCATGGACGAATACGCAGGCGGAATCGCCAGCAACTATCAGTTCAATGAGAAACAGCTGGATCTTGCAGAAGAAAAGATCGTAAGACTGAGCGAACTTGCCGATCAGGTCGGTGCAGAAGATATGCATGAACTTCTTTTTGCATACGAATTAAAAGAAAGACTTCTCGTCTGTCAGGTGCTGATCGAACATCTCAGAAACAGAAAAGAAACCAGATGGCATTCTTTCAATGAGAATCTCGATCATCCGGAAACAGACCAGAATTTTGAAAAATACGTAAATTCCAGAATGGAAGACGGCAAGATCCACATTCTGTTCAGGGATCTGGTAAAGGGGGATACTTATGAGCATACGAATTCGTGAAGACCGATGCGTCGGCTGCGGTAAATGTCAGGAAGTATGTCCTGGCACCCTGATCCAGATCAAAGACAAAAAAGCGGTCATGAAATACCCGAAGAACTGCTGGGGCTGCGTTTCCTGCGTAAAGGAATGTAAGATGGGAGCTATTGAATTTTATCTTGGCGCAGACATCGGCGGCATGGGTGGAACCATGAACGTTACCCAGAAAGGTGATCTCCTCAACTGGAACATCACCAGATCTGACGGCAGTGAACTGGTCATCAGCGTTGACCGGCGAAATTCCAATAAATATTAGTACAGGAGTAGAACTATGAGCGGATTATCACATTTAGATGAACTGGAAGCAGAAGCAATATATATCATCCGGGAAGTGGCAGCAGAGTGCGAAAAACCTGTTATGCTTTATTCCATCGGAAAAGACAGCTCAGTGATGCTTCATCTCGCACTGAAAGCCTTTTATCCGGAAAAACCACCTTTCCCGTTTTTACATGTAAACACAACCTGGAAATTCCGGGAAATGATCGAATTTCGTGACAAGACAGCCAAAGATCTTGGAATCGAGATGCTGGAATATATCAATGAGGACGGTGTGAAGCAGGGAATCAATCCTTTTGACAACGGATCCGCTTATACCGATATCATGAAGACACAGGCTCTGAAACAGGCTCTCAATAAATACGGATTTACCGCAGCATTCGGAGGCGGTCGTCGTGATGAGGAGAAGAGCCGTGCCAAAGAGAGGATCTTTTCTTTCCGTAATGAAAACCACGCCTGGGATCCGAAGAACCAGAGACCGGAGATGTGGAAACTTTACAATACAGAGATCAACAAAGGCGAGAGCATCCGTGTTTTCCCAATCTCCAACTGGACAGAGAAAGATATCTGGCAGTACATAAAAAGAGAAAATATTCCGATCGTACCTCTTTACTTTGCAAAAGAGCGTCCGATAGTATATCGTGACGGAAATATCATTATGGTAGATGATGACCGTATGCGTCTGAAACCTGGCGAGAAACCGGAAATGAAAAAAGTTCGTTTCCGTACCCTGGGATGTTATCCTCTGACCGGTGGTATTCTTTCTGATGCAGATACACTCGATGCGATCATCGATGAGACATTAAGTTCTGTAGAATCTGAAAGAACCAGCCGAATCATTGATTCTGACGGTGGTGCAGCCAGCATGGAAAAGAGAAAGAGAGAGGGGTACTTCTAGATGAGCGGTTTACTGAAATTTATTACCTGCGGAAGTGTGGACGATGGAAAATCCACACTGATCGGACATATACTTTACGATTCCAAACTGCTTTATGCAGACCAGGAAAAAGCCCTGATCCTCGACAGTAAGGTAGGATCCAGAGGCGGCGCGATCGACTATTCACTTCTTCTGGATGGTCTGATGGCAGAGAGAGAACAGGGTATCACCATTGATGTTGCTTATCGTTATTTTACAACAGACAAGAGAAGCTTCATCGTTGCGGATACACCGGGACATGAAGAATATACAAGAAACATGGCAGTTGGTGCTTCTTTTGCACAGCTTGCGATCATCCTTGTCGATGCAAAACAGGGTGTTCTGGTACAGACAAGACGCCACAGCCGCATCTGCGCCCTGATGGGAATCCATCATTTTGTATTTGCAGTCAACAAGATGGACCTTGTAGGTTACAGCGAAGAAAGATTCAATGAGATCGTAAAAGATATCAACGAACTTTCCGAAAGCCTCGGACTTCAGGATGTTGTGATCGTTCCTGTCAGCGCGACAGAAGGAGATAACGTCACAGTCAAATCCGAGAACATGCCATGGTACACAGGCAAAACACTTCTGGATCATCTGGAAACCGTCGATGTGACAGAGACAGAGAGCGAAGCAGGATTCTATATGCCGGTACAGAGAGTCTGCCGCCCGAACCATGAATTCCGTGGCTTCCAGGGACAGATCGAAAGCGGTAAGATCAAAGTCGGACAGACCATTACCACACTTCCAAGCAACGAGACTGCAACTGTCAAATCCCTTCTGAACGGAAGCACTTCCGTAGAAGAAGCCGTGACAGGACAGGCAGTGACCATCCAGCTTGACAAAGAAGTGGATGTCAGCCGAGGCTGCGTCCTCACCGACCAGGCACAGCTCTCCGTAGCAAAAAGCTTCACCGCAACACTGCTCTGGATGGATGACAGCAAGCTGACTCTTGGAAAAGAGTATCTGGTCAAACTGGGAACTAAGAGAATTCCTGGATTTATCCGCAGCATCAAATATAAGATTGATGTTAACACCGGAGAACATATCTCCGCAGATTACATTGAGAAAAATGAGATCGCACTGTGCGAGATCGAGCTGGCTGAGAAGATCGTCCTTGACGAGTTCAAGAAACATAAGACTCTCGGCGAAATGATCCTGATCGACCGCGTAAGCCATATGACATCTGCCTGCGGCGTTCTTGAGACCGTAGAAAATGACGGAGAAAAGCCGTATTTTCAGAAAGATGACATCAAAGTTGGAGGATATGTATTTGAAGAATTTTACTTCAACCTTGAAAATGCGATGATGTCCAAGGCTGGATCCGATAAGAAGACTTATCATGTCGGCGACGAAGTGCCGGTTGTTGGTGATAGCTTCAAATATCCGGAGTATTTTGATATCCTTTCCGTTGAGGATGGAGCTGCGGTTCTGATCCGCGATGGCAAGGTGGAAGATATCCAGAAGATCGAAGAGTATCGTTATATGGGACTTCCGGTTGTCGATGAAAGAGGAATGGCTTTGCTTGTGAAAAACAAAGAGGATCTTGAGAGATTCCTTGAAGAAGCAAAGAATGTGACCTCAGAAAACCGTTCGGAAGTACATAACAAGTGGTTCCGGTTTGAGACTTATCGGAAGGTTGTTTGTACGGATAATTTTTGGGTGATCTAAGGGTACTTCCTTAGGGACCTTCGAGTTTTGAAAAAACCATGCGAGGGGAGGGCACTCGAAGTTGCGAAGGCCGTTCTCCCCTCGCACTCCCCACCTGGCCACGCGAAAGGCGCGGGAGAAAGTATAAAAGAGAACAGCATCTGTCTGAGCAATGTCATTAAGTTAACCTATTGTGCTACTTCAAATAAATTATATGAAAACCTGTAAATGCGCAAAGAATC
>NZ_QTWS01000015.1 GCF_003461245.1 Blautia sp. AF19-10LB | reverse complement strand
GCCTAAAGCGTCCGGAAGCACGTGACTTCAGTCATGTGAGGATAGAGTTTTTAATTCACTTTTCCATTAGAAGAAATATTACCATTATAAAAGGTGACAGTGCAACAGGAAAGACTACTCTTTTACGTATTTTATATGAATACTTGAGAATTGGAAGGCAGTCAGGATATGCTGTTTCTACAAATGCATTATATTATGTATATATTCGAGATGAAGTGGGACGTGATTGGAAGGATGCATTATATCCGTTAAAAAATACAGTTATTTTTATTGAAGAAAATAATGAATTTGTATTTACAAAGGAATTTGCCAGTTATGTAAAAGAATCTGGAAATTATTTTGTTTTTGTAACTCGTGCACCATTGAAGATGCTACCTTATAGCATTCATGAAATTTATGAAATTATTACGGATGGAAAGCGTACAGATATAAAAGAATCTTATCATGAATTCAAAGAAATATATAGCAATTATCCTATTATAGAAAATAACAAAATTCAGAATGTTGTTACAGAGGATAGTAATTCAGGATATCAGTTCTGGATGCACGCATTTAAGAATAGTAATGTTACCAGTTCTAATGGAAATGGGAATCTCATTAAATGTGTAAAAGAACTGGGATTAGGAGATACATTGGTAATAGCTGATGGGGCTGCTTTTGGCTCTTTAATTGAAACTTGCATAAGTTCATTTCAGATACAAACAGAACGAAGAATTTCATTATGGCTTCCAGAATCATTTGAATATTTGATTTTGAAATCTGGTATTCTTAAGTCCGAAAAATTAATTCAGATTTTAGATAATATTCCTGAATATGTCGAATGTGAAAAATATGAAAGTTGGGAAAAGTTTTTTACAGAGATTTTGATTACGTTGACTGCGGATGGCGTTGAGAAGTATTCTAAGAACATACTGAATAGTTACTATTTGCAAGATTGGGTAGTTGATAAGATAAAAGAACAATTGCCTATAGAAGTTATAAACAAATAGGTGCCAACTTTCCTACCAACTCAGTACTTATGCAAGTTGTCTGCTGAGCGCTTACGAAATAGCAAGGCATCAGCGTTATAGACCAAATAGTATTCCATTGACGTAAAATTTATATACACAACACCTCAGTTTTGAGGCATAATGTAGAAGTAGACCATTTATAACAGATGAAAATTTAATAGAGTTACCAATTCCGCGAAAGTACGGAGTCGGTAGCCGATAGATTGATTGGCGCAGGATTTGAGCGCCATCTACACAGTGACTGGCAATCCGGTACTGAGAACTTTATTAGCTCATGCCAACAAAATGCCAACATTTATGCCTGAAACGGGAGCTTTCAAGGACGATATAAAAGCTGACAGCGAAGTGCCCACGAGAGCTAAGAAAGCCCGTAAATCAGGGGTTTTCAAAGACAGTATAAAACATAAATAGTCCCGGAGGAAGATGCCGAGTGCCTTGCTCCTAAGCGTCTGATGTGGGTTCGATTCCCGCACGGGACGTTTATCCTGAAGCGAGATTACTTTAAATGCGAAATTTGAAGTGGTTTCGCTTTTTTATATTTCTGTCATGTTTGAGAGAAAAATCTGTTATAATGATCGTAATAAATACAGACAAAGGTGGAAGATGACATATGCTCAAACCAATCGTAAAAGATATATTTTTCCTGAGACGTAAAGCAGAGGAGGCTACGCGCGAGGATATACAGATAGGGATAGATCTGCAGGACACACTTCGGGCGAACAAGGAAGCGTGTGTGGGAATGGCTGCGAATATGATCGGCGTGAATAAGTGTGTGATCATTGTAAATATGGGATTTGTAGATGTGGTGATGTTTAACCCGGTTCTGACCAAAAAAGATAGCCTATATGAGACAGAGGAAGGCTGCCTGTCACTTACGGGAGTACGTAAAACTACGCGCTATGAGAATATAGAAGTGGAATATCTGGATATGAACTGGAAAAAGCAGAAGCAGAAACTCAGTGGCTGGACAGCACAGATCTGCCAGCATGAGCTGGATCATCTGGAAGGAATTATTATCTGATCAGAGGAAGTATATAAGCGATATGAAACAGGATAAAAACGAAACAAGATGGGATAAACTTCTGCATATTCAGACGATGGGAAGAGACGATTCTAATTCAGATCAGTACAGATATCCATATGAGCCGACACCGTATTCTGTATTGGAACGTCTGGCGAATACAGGATATATCAGGAAAAATAATACACTGCTTGATTATGGATGTGGGAAGGGACGGGTAGATTTTTTCCTCTCATATCAGACCCGCTGCAGATCGATAGGGATAGAATACGACGAACGTATTTATCAAAAGGCCGTAGAAAATAAAGATAAAGCTGTTTCAGGCGGCAGAACTTCTATGGAACTGGCGAATGCGGAAATCTTTGCGGTTCCGGAGAATGCAGACCGTATGTATTTCTTTAATCCGTTTTCCGTGGAAATTCTGGAGAAAGTAATGGCCAGGATCCTTGAATCTTATTATCAGAATCCCAGAGCGATTCAATTGTTTTTTTACTATCTGTCAGATGAATATATATCGTATTTGATGACGATAGATGAATTGATGTTTGTGGATGAAATTTCCTGTAACGATCTATTTCCGGGACAGGACCCAAGGGAGAGAATCGTGATTTTTGAAATGTCGTAAAAATATATAAGATCAAGGGCTGTTTATGATATAATAAATGAAAAAAGGAGCGTGAATGGAAATGAGTAAAAAACTTGAAAAAATGAGATGGCGGGCAGAAGACAGAATCTATCGAAAAGATGAATGGGTCAGACAGGACACAGATGAGCTGTTGGGACTGGAACAGAAGCTGAATGAGATGGAACTGTCAGAGAAGGATCGCAAGGTTGTGGACGATTACACCGCATGTATGGAATCCAAGCAGGACAGAATGGGATACCTTCTGTATGAGGCTGGAATGAAAGATGCCAGACGCAAAATGCGAATCCGTAAAGCTGTCTGCAGAATATCTTTCGCAGCTGCAGTAGCTGCAATCCTCGTGATCTGGCATGAGAAGACATTGGATAAATTGCAGGAAATACTTCACATGCTGCATTGGGAAATGGATGAGGACGAACAGGAATAATTTTTCTGGAATCAACTAAAAAATCTATAAACAGAAACAAAAGATGGAACTGTATCAGAATGATAATTCAAATGATAACAGTTCCATCTTTTTATTTAAGAAAATAAATGTTTTACGTGAAACATTTAAATTGCTTCGAGTGCCTGGGCAATATCTGCGATCAGATCGTTTTTGTCCTCAAGACCACAGGAAATACGGATCAGTCCAGCTGGAATTCCCGCAGCGGCAAGCTGCTCGTCGTTCATCTGTCTGTGAGTGGAAGTAGCAGGATTCAGACAGCATGTTCTTGCATCTGCAACGTGAGTTTCGATTGCTGCAAGTTTCAGATTCTTCATGAATTTTTCTGCGGCAGCACGACCGCCTTTTAATTCGAAGGAAACAACACCGCATCCTCCGTTTGGAAGATATTTTTTTGCGATCTCGTAATATTTATTGGATGGAAGAGTGGGATAATTTACAAACTCTACTTTGTCATGCTTTTCAAGGAATTCTGCAACAGCCTGTCCGTTTTCGACATGACGTGGCATACGGACATGAAGAGATTCCAGACCAAGATTCAGAATGAAGGCGCTCTGTGGTGACTGAGCACAGCCGAGATCACGCATCAGCTGGGAAGTACATTTAGTGATGAATGCGCCTTCTTTGCCAAATTTCTCGGCGTATGTAATTCCGTGATAAGATTCATCTGGAGTACAGAGTCCAGGGAATTTGTCAGCGTGAGCCATCCAGTCAAATTTACCGGCATCAATGATCGCGCCGCCAAGTGCGGCTCCATGACCATCCATATATTTGGTTGTAGAATGAGTTACGATATCAGCACCCCATTCGATCGGACGTAAATTTACCGGTGTTGGGAAAGTATTATCTACGATAAGCGGTACACCATGAGCATGAGCAGCTTTGGCGAATTTTTCAATATCCAGAACCGTAAGCGCCGGGTTTGCAATAGATTCTCCGAAAACTGCTTTTGTATTTTCTTTGAAAGCTGCATTCAGTTCTTCCTTAGTGCAGTCCGGATCGACAAAAGTCACATCTACACCCATTTTTTTCATTGTGACGGCAAGCAGATTATAGGTTCCACCATAAATGGAAGAGGAAGAAACAACGTGACTTCCTGCTTCACAGATATTAAAGATCGCAAAGAAGTTTGCTGCCTGTCCGGAAGAAGTCAGCATTCCGGCGGTACCGCCTTCGAGAGCTGCAATCTTGGCTGCAACATAATCGTTTGTGGGATTCTGAAGTCTTGAGTAAAAATAGCCTTCTGCTTCAAGATCAAAAAGTTTCCCCATGTCTTCACTGGTATCATATTTGTAGGTGGTTGACTGGTAAATAGGAATTTGCCGTGGTTCTCCATTTCCAGGTGTATAACCAGCCTGAACACATTTGGTGTTGATAGAATAGTCCATAAATTTTCCCTGCCTTTACATTGTATATAGTATCTTTTATGTTATACCCTTTTTGCATAGATGTAAAGGTAAAATACATACTTGATAAGTATGAAATGTATGATATGTAATTGTCCGTAGTAACTTGGTTGTGAATGGTGCCTGTGAAAAGCTGCCGGCAAAGTATAAGGGATGCTTGCACATTTGTCGGGAAAAACGAATAAATATATGCTATAATAAGTGCAGCTACAGTGAGAGTATACGCAAATAATAACTGGACAAGGAGGATGATTATGGCAAAAATCGTAAAAATTGGTTCATCGGAAAACAAAGATAAACGTCTTTTGCAACTTACAAATAACCTCAATACATTGAAGGCATCTCTTGCAAATATGATTGAGCAATATGAAAATGAAGGCGCAGAAGAGAAAAAACTGGATACTATGACAGAAGCTCTGGATGCCTTAGAAGACGCGTATGATGCCTTAAATGACATTTTGCTGGAGGAAAGGTAAATAAATATAGATGAGCTATATAACAACGTATACAAGGCGGCATTTTGACCCTGTAAATCCTGATCCCGATCTGATCTGTATCGAGGATATTGCCCATGCTTTGCCTATGATCTGCCGGGGGAATGGACATGTCACTACATTCTGGTCAGTAGGAGAACATTGTATCTGCTGTGCAAAAGAAGCAAATGCAAGAGGATTGTCGAAACGTCTGGTGCTGGCGTGCCTTTTACACGATGCCAGTGAATGTTATATGTCAGATGTGCCAAGACCTTTAAAGCAGGAGATGTCCGCATATAGAAAAATAGAGGACGATTTACTGAAAGTGATATACGGTAAATTCCTCGGAACACCACTTACACCAGAGGAAGAAACACAGATCAAAATAATAGATGATGATCTATTGTGGTACGATCTGGAAACACTTTTGGATGAAAAACAGGAGACAGAAAAGCCGAAACTGCACATAGATCTGGATTATACGGTGCGGCCGTTTAAAGTAGTGGAAGAAGAATATCTTGAAATTTTTAAAATGTTTCACGTGAAACATTGAAGTGGCTGTGATAAAATTAAATCACAGTAAACAGTAACTCATATACTTATACTAAACTATAAATGAGTAAATTTGAAAAATTGCACAAAACTACCCTGCTAATTTTATAAATGAGTCAAAATCATCGCTTTCCTTTGCACATTGGAAAAGATATCGATACTTTTCCAACTGAACAATGCCACAGATCTTGTGATATCCGGTCTCGAAAGAGCAGAACTCACCAGTTCCTGCTATACACATGAAATGTGCCAGTGACATAAGCAGCCAATACCTTTTGATCCCCTATGCAGAACGCAGCTGATAGCCGTCCAGTGCCATTTTATCCTTACACTGGCGGAAAAATATTTCAATTGACCATCGGTACACATAATATTTTCGCTTTTTGACTGTCGCAAGGTCAAATCCATTATGTGTAACGGACAATTCGGCAGCCAGTTCGCTGAGTTTCTTTTTCATTCCTGATGGATACAGCAGACGGTTTGTTTTCAAAGCACCAATGGTATGGAACCCTTTCTGCGCAAAGGCATTGATTATTTTTTCTGAAACATACCAGTAGTCACAAAGGAAATAAGACATTACTGGTGGAACAGACAGTTCCTTTGCAATGTTCTGTACAATGCCATTGCAGGAAAGCATGACAGCAACTGCCTGATGTCCCTAATCCTGTTTTTTCTTTAAATGAGACTGGTGAAAGTACGCATCTTCAATTGGATGTAATGCCCGTGACAAAGGCTTAGTCTTTGAAGCTATCGTGTCATCCGCAATGCAGAAAACAGGATTTCCGGTACGTGCAGCTTCTGAATAAATAATCTCAATGACAGACTGTTTTAATGTATCTGAAAGTAATGAATCATTCCATTTCCCGGAATTAAGGAAATGAGCGATCGTAGTTCTGTGGCAGGAGCTGTTTTTAGCAAAATCCGTGGTTTTTCCATGGTATCCTGAGATAAAAATGCTGATCAGGATACTCATAAGATGATTTATGACCCGGTTCGAATAGAATTTGCATAAATTTAATTTTTTAAACTGGTTGTATATGAATGACGAATGATTATAGTATTTGCGAGAGGCACCTTCTTTCTTGTGAATGTTGCAAATGTTTGTTTCGTCACTTTCATTATACAACATAATCAGATTTAAGGTGTCTTTCTTTTATGCAAAATCACGAACTTGCTCATTTATAGTACTAAAGATAAAATCTGAGATACAGTAGTACTTGTGTCTTAGATTTTATTTTTTACCGAAAAGAAAAGGAGGAGAAATATGCCAAAAGAATTTGATTTTGACAAAGAATTCGAAAACATGATGACCAGTAATAAACTGGATACAGTTGTATTACTGGGACATATAAATCCGGATGGGGATGCGGTAGGATCTGTCATGGGATTAGCACATTACATAAAGGTAAACTATCCTCAGTATGAAGTGCTTCCATATCTGGCGGATACAATAGATAAAGGCCCTAATAAGATCATAAAGACAGATAAAGTATTTAATCCATTTGAAAAACCGAACGTAGAAGGAAAAAAGTTTGCAGTTATTGTGTGCGATAATGCAGTGATCGTGCGTATGGCAGGAAGAGAATATTATGAAGCTGCTACGGCATCAATGGTTATTGATCACCATGCATCTAATGAAGGATATGGAAACATTAATTATACGAAAGTTTCAGAAGCCTGTGCAGAGAATGTTTTTTATATACTGGACAAAAATAGTCTAGAAAAAGCGACAACTTTAGAACTTCATCCAACAGCTGCTGATTATATCTACCTGGGAATCATACAGGATACAGGAGGTCTTGCCAGAGCAAAGGAAAGTACTCTGTATGCGGTAATGACATTGCAGGGAATTGGCGTAAAACACAGTGATATTATGAAAACGATGCATAATGATACGCTGGAAAGCTTACAGAAGAAAGCCCTTTTATTAAATAAGGCGTTTTGTGTACTGGATGGCAAAGTAGCGTATGTTTGTGTAGATCAGAAAGAGAGCAAAGAAAAAGAAATCCGTTATGAAGATATCCATCCAATTACAGAAATTCTTCGGGATTGCGAGGATATAGAGCTGAGCTTTACCATGTATGAGGAAGCTGAGAATAAATGGAGATGTTCTTTCAGATCTGATGGTGAATGGATTGACGTCAATGAATTGCTGACTCCTTTTGGCGGTGGAGGACATGCCGCTGCCGCGGGACTGAAAAAGACAACGGATGATGTGGAAAAACTAAGGGAAGCTATTTTTGAACGGATCAAGGATTTGAGAGAATAAATGTGAAAAATAGTATAAGAAATGAAACGAGCCGGTGCTTATTGCTGCTGCGATAGGCACCGGCTTTTTTGCTCTCATAAATGACGGTTTAAGCTGAAAATACCAAAGATATCAAAAGAGTGAAAGAAAAACTTTGCACATGATTATAGTGAAAAAAATAACTAAGGCTTTTTTGAAAATTCGACAATAAAGTACTATAAATAGTATTATAAAAACTTATATATCCGATAAATGGGACGTAATATAAAAAATTATATATAAAAAAGAAATACAAGAAAAAAAGTGCGATATAATGCACACATAAAAGACAAGAAATAAAACGAAATACAAAATAATGCACAGGCCCAAGAGCTTACTTTATCTGAATAGCTTATTTGATATATTTTATGTGGGATATAGTTGACCTATGACAGATATTGGGTATAATTACTTTAAATAATAAGAAAAAGTGAGAAATTACGATAATAACAGAAGGGAGATTTTATGATGGATCTTATGCAGGAAGCTATTCTTCTGGGATTTTCCGGGGCGGCTGTCATGGATACGAAAGAGCTTGTCTTTGTGCCGGAATACCGGACATTTTGTGAAGAAAATTTATGCGGCTGTTATAATGTAAATCCAGCCTGTCCACCCGAAAGTGGAACCGTGGAAGAGATGAAACAGCGTGCATTAAGTTATGAAAAAACACTGGTGCTGCAGACAATGCAGGAGGATCTGCACGATCCGGCGGAATACAAAAAAGCAAAACTGCTGCAGAATAAAATGACAGAAGAACTCGCAGAGAAGATGAAAGCAGACGGAAAGACAGATCTGCTGATCATGAGTGCCGGTCCGTATAAACATAATTCCTGTATGTCGGCATACTGTGTGGACGCACAGAAAATGGCAGATGCGGCGGGAATGCTTTGCTGGACAGATGACGGAATGGTGCGCTATTTTTCCCAGATCCTCTTTCATGAATAAAATTGTATTATAAATACAGATGTGATAGAATCAGTATCAGAAAATAAAAGCTTGCAGATGCAGACAGCAATGTCTGAAAAGCACAAATGACAGGAGGGTTTTTACCATGGAAAGACATGCATTTGCAATGAAAGTAAAAGAAGGCAGGATGAATGACTACCGCAAAAAACTTGGAGAGATCTGGCCGAAACTGACAGCATTTCTTGATCGTAATAAGGTAAAGAATTTCAGTATCTGGAATGCAGAGGATCTGATCTTTGGTTATTATGAGAACGAGGATGGAGTAGCTTTAAGCGCAGAGGAGAATGCAGCGAAAGATGCCATTACCGCGAAAATCCAGGATACTTTTGACTGGATCTCCACACCGGGAAAAGATATGCGGCTGATGTATCATAACTTTGGTGTTGTAAGAGAAAACAAAGAACTGATCCGTCACAGAATGTTTATGACTAAACTCAAAGATGGCTGTGAAGAAGAATACAAGAGACGCCATGACGGTCTGATCGAACAGAGAGGTGATACTGTTGATCCGGGTCCGGACAGCAACTTCAGCATCTGGAGTGCCGGTGGTTATATTTTTGGTTATGATGAGATCGATACTACCATGGAAGTAGAAGAAACGGTTGAAGAGAGAGAGCAGACTGTTGAATGGGAAATGCGTCAGCTTGGAATCATGGACTGGATCACGAATGATGTAGACTGGATGACAGGTGATGTTCATGCAGATGTAAAACGTCTGGCATGGCATAACTGATCAGAACAGAGAATAAAATAAAGTATAAAAGGAAGCCCTGGTTACTGCATGGATGAATGCGGCAGCCGGGGCTTCTGACATTAGAATAAAAATTATTTTTTGAGCATTTCCAGATATCCCTGGGTAGTGCTTTCGATCATTTTGTAGGTAAGCTCTGCCATGTGCTCCGCAGATTTCTGCTCTGGTTCTGTGAGCCATGTGCGGATCAGGCCGACACATCCGTTCAGGATAAAGGCATAAGCGTATTTGAGATTTGGGTCATCCTCTGGAAATTTTTCAGGAAGCTGGCTTAAGAAAGTTCCTGCGATCAGCTTTTCAATCCGTTCTACGAATGCCATATCTCCATGCGGTCCAAGGAGAGCAAGACAGAGTTCCTTATTGCTGTCCAGAATATTGAAAAACTGCACGATGAAGTAAAAAGCACCTTCTGTATTATTGGAATCGATCGTGTGATTTTGCATTACCTGAGTGATTTCTTCCAGAGCATCTTCCTCGATCTGCTGCAGCATCTGATAAATATCAGTATAATGAAGATAAAAAGTGGAACGGTTGATGTCAACTTCGTCAACAAGTTCTTTTACTGTAATTTCCTTAATACTTTTCTGAAGCATCAGGCGTGCAAGCCCTTCTCTGAGCTGTGCTTTGGTTTTGCGTACTCTCCGGTCAACTTTTCCGGCCATGTTAAATCCCCCTAATCTTTTGGTAAAAAATCGTCATCTTTTAGATAAAATGTCAATTTTTGACATGTGATAGACATTAATTAAAAATATGTCTATTAATATACATGACGATATTTTTTTGTTGGTTGTATCTGCTTTTCGTGTTTAGTATAATACACCTTGCCAAGAAAAGCAACATAATGTTGATTAATAGAAACTAAAACCATTAATAGAATATTGTCTATTGTTAAGATAATATTTATTTGATGGAGAGAGTTCGTTTAAATCAGCATGTTACAATTATATTTACATTACAGGAAAGGAACATATAAATGATCAAAAACGAGTGGAAAAGTTTATGGAACAACAAGATTTTGATCATCGTAGTCATGGCGATCATTATTATTCCAGTGATCTATGCCGGCTTGTTTCTGAAATCCATGTGGGATCCATATGGAAATCTGGATCAGCTTCCGGTGGCAGTGGTCAATAATGACAAATCCGTAGAATACGATGGCAAAACGCTGAGTGTAGGCTCAGATATGGTGGATGAGCTAAAGGACAATGATGCACTGGATTTTCATTTTGTAGACAGTGAGGAAGCAGAGCAGGGATTAAAGAATGGTACTTATTATATGGTAATCACCATTCCGGAGGATTTCTCCAAAGATGCTTCTACATTGATGGACGACAATCCGAAAAAAATGGAATTGAAGTATGAGACAAATCCGGGAACCAACTATATCGCGTCCAAGATGAGCGAGAGCGCTCTGTCCAAGATCCGTGAGGCAGTTGCTTCCAAGGTGACTGAAACTTATACACAGACGGTTTTTGACCAGATTGCAACGGTTGGAGATGGAATGCAGGAGGCAGCGGATGGTTCTGAGGAATTAAAAGACGGACTCAAAACTGCTTCTGATGGAAATAAGACGATCATCAAAAATCTTAAGAAACTTGCTGACAGCACACTGACGTTCAAGAGTGGTGCAGAAACTCTGACAGAAGGCCTGAAGGAATATACAGATGGCGTTTCTCAGGTTGACAGAGGTGCTTCCCAGCTTGATGAGGGTGTTGGAACTCTGACAGCAAAACTTCCTACACTGACAAGTGGTGTAAACAGTCTTGATGAAGGGGTTAAGAGTTATACAGATGGAGTTGCAAAACTGGATGCGAACTCTGCACAGCTTACTTCTGGAGCAAATAGTCTGAGCAAAGGGGCACAGAGCCTGAAAACAGGACTGGATACTCTGAAAAGTGGTACTACACAGTATGTAAGCGGTGCAAATACACTTGCTGATGGCGTGACACAGTATGTTGCCGGAGCAGAACAGCTTGCAGCCGGAGCGCAGCAGCTTTCTGCACTGGAAAATATCGGACAGGTATCCAGTGGGATTGCACAGCTGAATACAGCCGTTTCTGAGGGAAACAGTTCTCTCAAGAGTGGAACACAGCAGCTTGAAAGTGGGCTGGGACAGTTATCCGAACAGTTACATAGTCTTTCAGACAGTGCAACGGCAGACTCAATGAAAGAACTTGCCGCAGGTCTGAACAAAGCAAAGACAGGAATGGAAACCGCAAGTCAGGGAATGGATTCAGCAGCAGCAGGAATGAATCAGGCCGCAGCGGGCATGAACTCTGCAGCGGATACGATCCGTACTGCCAGCAGTGGAATCTCACAGGCTGCTTCTCAGCTCCAGGGTGTTTCCGCGCCGGTATCAAAGGCTGCAGACAGCATGGCAGGGGTGGTACAGCAGTGTGCCCAGGATGCAAATGCACAGATTGAAGCAGCAAATGGACAGATCAGTGCAGCCAACCAGCAGACAGAAGCAGCAAATGCAGTGATTACAAATGCTTCTGCAGTACTTCAGGCAATCCAGGGACAGGCAGATGAAAATGGAATGATCTCCGCCGAAAGTCTCAGTGCAGTGATCGGTTCCCTTGCCGGAGCAGATGCAGGAGTGAGCGGAGTATCTGGTATTGATGCAGATGCGTATACTGGTCAGGCACAGCAGATCGCAGCTTCTGCAGCAGAACAGATCGCAGGAGCACAGAGTACGTTAAACAGTACAGCATCGCAGCTGGAACAGGCAGCTTCCGGTTTGAGCAGTGGAGCAGATACACTTGGAAGCAAAGCCGGTGAAATGAGCAGCGGAGCATCACAGATGCAGGCTGGCGCGAACGAAATGGAAGAAGGCATTTCTTCTATGCCGGAAGTTCCTTCTGATTCGATCAATGCAGTATCAGCTGCGGTGGATCAGCTTTGTGCCGGATCACAGAAAGTAAATGCAGGAACAACTTCTGTAGCTTCTGCACTTTCCACTTTGGAAAGCGGAACGAAGGATTTTCCAAAAGCAGCAGCGGGAGTTAAAGCATTAAATGCAGGGTTTGAGACACTGACAGCAAACGACGAGACACTGACATCCGGTGTGGCAAGTCTCAAAGCGGCTGGAAGCAGCGTTACAGGTGGTATCAATCAACTTACAAATGGTGGAAAAACACTTGCAGATGGTGTGAATACGCTGAGTGCGGGACTGAAAACATACACTTCCGGAGTTTCTACTCTGGCAGAAAACAACAGTGCTCTTACAGGTGGAACTTCACAGCTTGCAGAAGGTGCAAAAACTCTTGCAAGTGGAGCCGAACAGCTTGCGAGCGGAACCAAAACACTTCATGATGGAACAAGCAAACTGGTTTCCAATAATAATAAACTGAACAGCGGAGCCGAACAGCTCTCTGATGGCGCAGGCCAGATCCAGGACGGATCCTCACAGCTTTATGATGGTTCCAAAGAACTTGGTGATGGAATGACCAAACTGGAAGATGGTTCTGATACACTGGCAACAAGCCTTGGCGACGGGGCAGCGCAGGTGAAAGAAACAAAGGCAAGTGATGATACGATCAGTATGTTTGCAACACCGATCACAGACGAAGAGACAAAGATCACAACGGTAGAAAACAATGGACATGCAATGGCACCGTATATGATGTCAGTTGGTCTTTGGGTAGGTTGCCTGGCATTCTGTCTGATGTATCCTCTGACAGAATACAAAGGTAAACTGAAATCCGGATTCGCATGGTGGGCAAGCAAGGCCTCTGTCCTTTATCCGGTGGCAATCCTTCAGGGTGTTCTTCTGATCCTTCTGCTTCATGTATTTGATGGATTTACACCAGTGGAAATGACAAAGACGATCCTGTTTGCGGCACTGACGGGAGCATGCTTTACATCGATCATGTATTTCTTCAATATTACATTTGGTAAAGTTGGAAGTTTCCTGATGCTGATCTTCATGGTAGTACAGCTTGCCGGTTCAGCGGGAACGTATCCGGTGGAGATTTCTCCAGATTTTGTGGCAAAGATTCATTATTATCTGCCGTTTACATACACAGTAAATGCTTTCCGAAGCACGATCTGCGGCGGTGAGAGCATCCATCAGTCTGTTGTGGTACTGATCGGACTTACGATTATCTTCTCAATATTGACAATCCTTCAGTTCAATCACATGGCGAGAAGGAAGAAACAGGGCAAAATGCTTCTTCTTGACTGGCTGGAAGAAAAAGGAGTCGCATAAAATAGAGAGTCACATCATTATCCAAAGATGTTGATACCTTTAAATCTGTAAATGATACCTATGGTCATGCAATGGGAGATACTATTCTTCAGAAAGTAGCTACCCTCCTCAAGAGAACCTTCCGTAGCATCGACTATGTATGCAGAATCGGTGGAGATGAGTTTGCAATCATCATGGTTGAGATGACCAGCGATCTCAAATATACGATCGAAGAAAAGATCGAAGCTGTGAATGAAACACTTTCCAAGGAAGTGGATGGAGTTCCGGCGGTATCCTTAAGTGTCGGTGTTGCATTTTCTGACCGGGATAATGCAGAGGATGATATCTTTAAAGATGCGGATAAAGCTCTTTACTATATTAAAGAACATGGAAGACATGGATGTAAGATCTTCTGATGTAATAGGATTTTTGACAGGAATTCCCTGTACTGCCCTGTAGCGGCAGCAGGGAATTTTTGTTATTCATGGAGAACATTGGGGAAATTAACAGATTCGTCACATTTTTCCCACAAAGTCAACACAAATACCCCCTATACTTCTAACCATAAAAGAAAAGAAGTAAACAGAGATTCCAAGGAGGGGATTTTGATGACAGATATGAATAATAGATCAATGAATGATAACAATGAAAATAGAAATAACGATCCGAAAGAAAGAATGAGAAAGAAAGTAAAGAAAGCAGCAGGTATTGCATTATGCGCAGTTCTGGCAGGCGGACTTGCAGCAGGTTCTTTTGAGGGTGTGAATGCACTGACTGGATGGAACAGCAGCAGTGTAGAAGCTGCTTCTTCTAACAAAGAAAATACAACTCTTCTTCAGACAAAATCAGACAAGAAGGATAAATCCGACAGCAGTGATGAAAGCGATTCCAGCAAGACAAAAGGAAGCCTGGATGTATCTGATATCGCAGCAGAAGGAATGAAATCCGTAGTAGCGATCACAACGAAATCTGTTCAGGATGTTCAGAATTATCTTGGATATTATGGATTCGGTGGAAGCCAGGGATATACAACACAGCAGGAAGTTGAAGGAAGCGGTTCTGGTATCATCATCGGAAAGAATGATGACAGCCTTCTGATCGCAACAAACTATCATGTAGTAGACGGAGCAGATACCGTATCTGTTACCTGCATTGATGGCGAGACTTATGAGGCAACCGTCAATGGTTATGATGAGGACAAAGACCTTGCAGTTGTTTCTGTAGCACTGTCTGATATTTCTGATGATACAATGGATCAGATCCAGGTAGCAACCATGGGAAGTTCTGATGACCTTAAAGTAGGTGAGCAGGTAGTTGCCATTGGTAACGCTCTTGGATATGGACAGTCTGTAACAACAGGTATTGTAAGTGCAAAGAACCGTAAACTGAACTCTGATGGTTCTGAAGAATCAGAAGATTCAGATGCAGTAAACCTGATTCAGACTGATGCAGCAATTAACCCTGGTAACAGTGGTGGTGCACTTCTGAATATGGATGGTGAAGTAGTCGGAATCAACTCTGCGAAACTTGCATCTACAGAGGTTGAAGGTATGGGATATGCAATTTCTATCTCAGATGTTACGGATACTCTGGAGCAGCTGATGAACGAAACACCAAGAGATAAAGTTGATAATCACGGTGTACTTGGAATCACAGGTATGTCTGTAAGCGAGGAAGCTTCACAGTATTATGGAGTTCCGGAAGGTGTTCTTGTTTCTGAAGTTACAGAAGGCGGAGCAGCAGACAAAGCTGGAATCAAGGCAAAATCTATCATCACAGAATTCGATGGTAAGAGAGTACGCAGCATTGATGAACTGGTAAGCCGTCTGGAGTACTATGAGCCAGGTGAAGAAGTAGACGTTACCATCGAAGTTGCAAATGGTGATTCCTATAAAGAAAAAACAGTTACCGTAACTCTTGGAGAAAATCCGGATGCTGATAGCCAGGATTCCAAGGATGAGTCCAAAGACGATCAGGATCAGGGAAAACCGGATGATCAGGGTGATGGAAACCAGGATCAGGATGAAGAACAGTTTGGTGACAGTACAGACAGTCTGCTTCAGGATTTCCTCGAAAATGGAACTTCCTATGAACGTTACTACAACGTATGGTAAACCGTAAGTTGACATAAAACAGGAAGTAATAGATTAATTATTATAAATATTATAAGCCACGAAAGGAATCGGTGCAGTTGCATCGGTTCCTTTCTTTTGCTATACTAAATGACAGAGTGCAGAAATACATCAGGTATTTTACGGAAAAGAAAGAAAAGGAAACACGGTATGAACTATATTGTTTTTGATCTGGAATGGAATCAGAGTCCAGGCGGAAAGAAATATTCAAACAGTCGCCTGCCTTTTGAAATCATAGAGATCGGTGCTGTGAAGATGAATGAAAAAAGAGAACCTGTAGATGTTTTTCAGAGGCTGATAAAGCCGCAGGTATATAACTGGATCCATGACAGTATCCATGAGGTGATCCATGTGGATTATAAGGATCTTGCAGACGGACTTCCTTTTCCGGAGGCGGTGAGGGAATTTCTGGACTGGTGTGGAGATGACTTTGCATTTTTTACCTGGGGAAATCAGGATGTCATGGAATTGCAGAGAAATATGAAATATTATGATCTGCTGTTTCTTCTTCCGGGACCGGTGAAGTATTACGATGTGCAAAAAGTTTTTGGTATGTGCTGTAAGGAAGCCGGTGGACGCAGAAGTCTGGAATTCGCGATCGATCAGCTTGATATTCCGAAGGAGCAGACATTCCACAGGGCACTGACAGATGCGCGTTATACGGCGATGGTTCTGAAATGGGTAGATGAGAAGACTCTTTTTACAAACTATTCCATGGACGTATATCAGAACCCGAAAAAAAAGAAAGATGAGCTTTTTTTATCCTATCCGGATCATGACCAATATGTTTCAAGGGAATTCACAGACCGGGACAAGATTATGAGGGACAGGGAAGTGACCAGCACGAAATGCCCGATCTGTCATTTGCCGGCGAAACGTAAGATTCGATGGTTTATGAATAATTCGAAGGCATATGAGAGCATATCACTCTGTCAGAAGCATGGATACGTGAAAGGTAAGATAAGGATCCGTCATACAGAAGAAGACCGTTATTATGTAATTAAGACGCTTAAAAATGTAGGTAATGAAAAAGCGGAAGAAATCCGTGAAAAAAGGGATTTCCTCCGCAAGAAGAGACAGATCAAAAGAAAATCAGAGAAGCAGATCTGAGATTGAATTTTTTGGATAATATCTGGCAGTTCCAACCTGATGACCGTTGAAAGAATAATTGATGGTCAGAAGGGGACGACCTGCCGGATTTTTTTTAATGGTGTAATTCTTTTTGAGGGAATCCGTATCTGTTCCATTTGGAAGTGCTACGGAAGGTGTCCGCATCGAATAAAAAAGAACACAGTGCTGGTAGTCTTTGATCAGATATTTTTCTGCTGGAAGACAGGAAAAAGAGATTTCTTTTTTTTCTTTTACAGCAGCTCTGGAAAAATTGTCAAATCCGTAATCCAGGAGGGATTTGGTATCGGAGTATGCACCATTGATGGACTGCATGACGACGGAGACAAGGTACATATTTCCGCGATGAGCAAAAGTAACGAGTGTATTTCCGGCTGCCTCTGTATAACCTGTTTTGCCGCCAAGAACACCGTCATAAGCATAGGTCTGTCCGGACATCATCTTGTGGTGATTCAGAAGGTAACGGGTTTCACTGAACTTGTTGGTTGCCGGGATTTCGTAATAAACAGTTGTACAGTATTTACGGAACATCGGATTGAACCAGGCTGCACGGGCGATTTTTGCCATATCATTGGCTGTAGTGTAATGTTTCTCATCCGGAAGCCCGTTAGGATTGTTGAAATGCGTATTGGTGCATCCTATCTGACGGGCTTTCTGGTTCATCAGTTCGACAAATTTCTTGACGGAACCGGAAGTCTGTTCAGCTATGGCAAGAGTCATTTCATTGGCTGACTGGAGCATAACTGCCATCAGTGCCTGTTCTACGGTAAATTCTTCCCCGGTATCTGCGTAGATACTGGAACTCTGAGTATCTGTGATTCCATGAGCAGCGGTTTCAGACATGGTAAATTTGTCTGTGGCTTTCAGATTTTCACTGCCGAGAAGGGCAGTCATGATCTTGGTGATGCTGGCTGGATACTGAGCTTTGTCTGCGTTTTTTGAATAAAGGATGCTTCCTGTTATCATATCCATGAGTACAGCGGATTCTCCCTCTATCTGAGGTCCCTGAACCCATCCCTCAATGGAATCTGTATCTGCAGGCTGTGTATAATAGTCTGTATGATAGATTTCTTCAGGAACAGGCGTTGCTGTTACGATCGGATCACCATATTCATCGGTTGCAAGGACAGGAACTGTCTGGCAGACAATGAGAGCTGCACAGAGTACGCTGCCAAGAACGCGCTTTATTGTATTGCATGTCGAGCAGGTGGCAGTAGCACGTCTGCTGATTTTTTTATTTTTCATGTAATTACCTTTCTTTATTGAATATAATTTCTATATTATACCATTCTCAACAATTATACTGTAATCATTTTTTGTATACAAGGGTGTATTTCAGCGGGAGAAAACGTAAAACCTTAAAGCGGTTTGGGTAAAATAGCCGTAAATCCCTGAAAATATCGCAAAAAGACCTTGACATAAACAAAAACAGAACCGTATAATGAAACAGCACATATAATGAAATAAAAACTGTGATGGAGACAGTAGATCGATATGAAAACCGCAGAGAGCCGGGATGAGGTGGGAGCCTGGTGTCAGTAATTTCGATGGAAGATCACTCCGGAGTTTCTTTCCTGAAATCTTAAGTAAGGAGGGACGGTGTTTCCGCCGTTAAAGGGAACATGTATCGGCGTTTGATTACTACCAGCCCGTACAATGTAACAGGTGGTGCGAATGTGGAAATTGCTTTCGTCCTTTTACAGGACGGAAGTTTTTTTATTTTTATGGAAAAATTTTCCCGAGAGAATTTAAAGGAGGAATCTGTTGTGTATCAGAAAGTAGATACGAACCTGAATTTTGTAGACCGTGAAAAACAAGTAGAAAAATTCTGGAAAGAAAACCATATCTTCGAAAAAAGTATGGAGGACCGCAAAGACGATCCTACTTACATGTTCTATGATGGACCGCCGACAGCAAACGGCAAACCGCACATCGGTCATGTACTGACACGTGTTATCAAAGATATGATCCCGAGATACCGTACTATGAAAGGTTACATGGTACCTCGTAAAGCTGGATGGGATACCCACGGACTTCCGGTAGAGCTGGAAGTAGAGAAGAAACTTGGTCTGGACGGCAAAGAACAGATCGAGGAATATGGTATGGAACCATTTATCCAGCAGTGTAAAGAAAGTGTCTGGAAATACAAAGGAATGTGGGAAGACTTTTCCTCAACCGTTGGTTTCTGGGCTGATATGGAGAATCCATATGTTACTTACCATGATGACTATATTGAGTCTGAATGGTGGGCACTGAAAGAAATCTGGAACAAGAAACTCCTGTACAAAGGATTCAAGATCGTTCCTTACTGTCCGCGTTGTGGTACACCACTTTCCGCACAGGAAGTTTCACAGGGTTATAAAACAGTCAAAGAACGTTCTGCGATCGTTCGCTTCAAGGTTGTCGGAGAAGATGCATACTTCCTGGCATGGACCACAACACCGTGGACACTGCCATCCAACGTTGCACTCTGCGTAAACCCGACAGAGACTTACTGCAAAGTAAAAGCAGCAGATGGCTATACTTATTATATGGCAGAAGCACTGCTTGACAAAGTTCTCGGCAAACTTGGTTCCGAAGAGACACCGGCGTACGAAGTTCTTGAGAAATATGTCGGAAAAGATCTGGAATACAAAGAATATGAGCCGCTCTTCGCATGCGCAGGAGAGGCAGCAGCAAAACAGAAAAAGAAAGCTCATTTTGTTACAGCAGATAACTATGTAACGATGAGTGATGGTACCGGTATCGTTCATATCGCACCGGCATTCGGTGAAGACGACAGCCGTGTAGGACGCGACTATGACCTTCCGTTCGTACAGTTTGTAGACGGCAAAGGTGATATGACAGCAGAAACTCCATATGCCGGCGTTTTTGTTAAGAAAGCTGATCCGCTTGTACTTCAGGATCTGGATAAAGAGGGCAAACTCTTTGATGCTCCGAAATTCGAGCATGATTATCCGCACTGCTGGAGATGCGATACACCACTGATCTACTATGCACGTGAGTCCTGGTTCATCAAGATGACAGCAGTTAAGGATGATCTGATCCGTAACAACAATACTATCAACTGGATTCCGGAGAGCATCGGTAAGGGACGTTTCGGCGACTGGCTGGAAAACGTTCAGGACTGGGGTATTTCCAGAAACCGTTATTGGGGAACACCACTGAACATCTGGCAGTGTGAATGCGGACATATGCATTCTATCGGAAGCCGTCAGGAACTGTTTGAGATGAGCGGTGATGAAAGAGCCAAGACAGTAGAACTCCATCGTCCATACATCGATGAGATCACACTGAAATGCCCGGAATGTGGTGGAACCATGCATCGTGTACCGGAGGTTATTGACTGCTGGTTCGATTCAGGGGCAATGCCTTTTGCACAGCATCATTATCCATTTGAAAATAAAGAACTTTTTGAAAAACAGTTCCCGGCAGACTTTATCTCTGAGGCTGTTGACCAGACAAGAGGATGGTTCTATTCTCTGCTTGCTGAGTCCACGATCCTGTTCAACCAGGCTCCATATAAGAATGTTATCGTTCTTGGACACGTACAGGATGAAAATGGCCAGAAGATGAGTAAATCCAAAGGAAATGCAGTTGATCCGTTCGATGCACTTGAGAAATACGGTGCAGATGCGATCCGCTGGTACTTCTATATCAACAGTGCTCCGTGGCTGCCGAACCGCTTCCATGGCAAGGCTGTTCAGGAAGGTCAGCGTAAGTTCATGGGTACTCTGTGGAACACTTATGCATTCTTTGTTCTTTATGCAAATATTGACAATTTTGACCCAACAAAATATACTTTAGATTATGACAATCTTCCTGTTATGGATAAATGGCTGTTAAGCAAGCTGAATTCTGTAGTGAAGACTGTCGATGACTGCCTTGCAAACTACAAGATCCCGGAAAGCGCAAGAGCTCTTCAGGAGTTTGTAGATGAGATGAGTAACTGGTATGTAAGAAGAAGCCGTGAGCGTTTCTGGGCTAAGGGCATGGAGCAGGATAAGATCAATGCTTACATGACTCTGTACACTGCTCTGGTAACAATTTCCAAAGCAGCAGCTCCGATGATCCCGTTCATGACAGAAGAAATCTACCAGAACCTTGTAAGAAGCGTTGACAAAGACGCAATTGAGAGTATTCATCTCTGTGATTTCCCGAAAGTCGAAGAAGCATGGATCAACAAAGAGCTGGAAGATGATATGGAAGAACTTCTCAAGATCGTTGTTCTTGGACGTGCAGCAAGAAATACTGCAAACATCAAGAACCGTCAGCCGATCGGAACAATGTATATCAAAGCTGACAAAGAAATGGGTCAGTTCTACACAGATATCATTGCAGACGAGCTGAATGTCAAAGAAGTGAAGTTCGCAAATGATGTAGAGTCCTTCATCTCCTACAGTTTCAAACCGCAGCTCCGTACAGTAGGACCGAAATACGGTAAACTTCTGAACGGCATCCGTACAGCACTTGCTGAGATCAACGGAACAGAAGCGATGAACGAGCTGAGATCCACAGGTCTTCTGACACTGGATATCAATGGAAACAAGGTAGAACTTTCTGAGGAAGACTTATTGATCGAGACCGCACAGACAGAAGGTTATGTAACAGAAGCAGACGGTGATATTTCTGTAGTTCTTGATACAAATCTGACACCAGAGCTGATCGAAGAAGGATTCGTCCGTGAGATTGTCAGCAAAGTACAGACAATGAGAAAAGAAGCCGGATTTGAAGTTATGGACAAGATCCATATCTATGCAAAAGATAATGACAGAATTCTTGAACTCATGAAGAACCACAAAGAAGAAATCATGTCTGAAGTACTGGCAGAGGATATGACTCTGGGCACAACCGACGGCTATGTAAAAGAATGGAATATTAACAAAGAGCCAGTTGTCCTTGGTGTTGCAAAGATGTAATTAACTCATGCCCGGTAAATATACCGGGCATGATTCGTAAAAATTGGGGTAATCAAAGCTGCACAGCTGTTGCTGTGCGATTAAGGAGGAAACGCGATGATCGACAAGCAGTTCAAAAAAGAAGCTTTCAAAGAGAGCGTAAAGGAAAACGTTAAATTCCTTTATCGTAAAAAACTCGAAGAAGCTACACAGGAGCAGATTTTCCAGGCTGTATGCTACACTGTAAAAGACGTTATCATTGATAACTGGCTTGAGACACAGAACGCATACAAAGAGCAGGATCCGAAAACTGTTTACTATATGTCAATGGAATTCCTGATGGGTCGTGCACTTGGAAATAACCTGATCAACCTGACTGCATACAAAGAAGTCAAAGAAGCTCTGGATGAGCTCGGACTTGATATCAACGCAATTGAGGATCAGGAGCCGGACCCGGCCCTTGGAAACGGTGGTCTGGGACGTCTGGCAGCATGCTTCCTGGATTCTCTTGCAACTCTTAACTACAGCGCATATGGATGTGGTATCCGCTATCGTTATGGTATGTTCAAACAGCAGATCAAAGACGGATATCAGGTAGAAGTACCGGATAACTGGCTCAAAGACGGATATCCGTTCGAACTTCGCCGTCCGGAATATGCAAAAGAAGTTCACTTCGGTGGATATGTTGATGTTGAATATGATCCGGCAACAGGATCCAACAAATTCGTACACAAGGGATATCAGGCAGTAAAAGCTGTTCCGTTTGATATGCCGATCGTAGGATATAACAACAAGATCGTAAACACTTTAAGAATCTGGGATGCAGAGCCAATCGTAGACTTTGAGCTTGATTCCTTTGACAAAGGTGATTACAAAAAAGCAGTTGAGCAGGAAAACCTTGCCCGCAATATCGTAGAAGTTCTTTATCCGAATGATAACCATATGGCAGGTAAAGAGCTGCGTCTGAAACAGCAGTACTTCTTCGTATCTGCAAGTCTCCAGGCTGCTATCGACAAATATAAGAAGAACCACAAAGATATCATGAAACTGCACGAAAAAGTTACTTTCCAGATGAACGATACTCATCCGACAGTAGCAGTAGCAGAACTTATGCGTATCCTTATGGATGAAGAAGGTCTTGGATGGGATGATGCATGGTCTGTAACAACCAAAGCTGTTGCTTATACAAACCATACAATCATGGCAGAGGCTCTTGAGAAATGGCCGGTTGAACTGTTCTCCAGACTGCTTCCACGTGTATACCAGATCATCGAAGAGATCAACCGTCGTTTTGTTCTTGAGATTCAGGAAAAATATCCTGGAAACTATGACAAGATCAAGAAGATGGCAATCCTCTATGATGGACAGGTAAAAATGGCTCATCTTGCAATCGTTGCAGGCTACTCTGTAAACGGTGTTGCAAAACTTCATACAGAGATCCTTAAGAAACAGGAACTGAAAGATTTCTACGAAATGATGCCGGAGAAATTCAACAACAAGACAAACGGTATTACTCAGAGACGTTTCCTGCTTCACGGAAACCAGCTTCTTGCAGACTGGGTAACAGATCATATCGGACCGGAATGGATCACAGACCTGTCTCAGATCAGCAAACTGAAAGTTTATGTTGATGATGAAAAAGCACAGCAGGAATTCATGAACATCAAATACCAGAACAAAGTTCGTCTGGCAAAATACATCCTGGAGCACAACGGAGTAGAGGTAAATCCACGTTCTATCTTCGATGTACAGGTTAAGAGACTTCATGAGTACAAACGTCAGCTTCTGAACATTCTGCATGTAATCTATCTGTATGATCAGATCAAGAAACATCCGGAAATGGATTTCTATCCAAGAACATTCATCTTCGGTGCAAAAGCATCTGCAGGTTATGCACGTGCCAAGAAGATCATCAAACTGATCAACTCTGTAGCAGATGTTGTAAACAATGATGCCTCTATCGAAGGCAAACTGAAAGTTGTATTCATCGAGAACTATCGTGTATCCAACGCTGAGATGATCTTTGCAGCAGCAGATGTTTCTGAGCAGATTTCTACTGCAAGTAAAGAGGCTTCCGGTACAGGTAACATGAAGTTCATGCTGAACGGTGCACCGACTCTGGGAACCATGGATGGTGCTAACGTTGAGATCGTTGATGAAGTTGGCAAAGAAAACGCATTTATCTTCGGTCTGAGTGCAGATGAAGTTATTAATTACGAAAACAATGGCGGATATGATCCGAGAGTCATCTACAACACAGATGATGAGATCCGTCAGGTACTGACAGAGCTTGTAAATGGAACATTCTCCGCTGATACAGAACTGTTCCGTGATCTGTACAACTCACTCCTCAACCAGAATGGTGGAGAGAGAGCAGACCAGTACTTCATCCTTGCTGACTTCCGCTCCTATGCAGCAGCACAGAAGAAAGTAGAAGAAGCATACAAAGATGAAAAAGGCTGGGCTCGTATGGCTATGCTGAACACAGCATGCGCAGGTAAATTTACATCTGACAGAACAATTGAAGAGTATGTAGATGATATCTGGCATCTGGACAAAGTATTTATTAAATAAATTCCGCAAAGTGGACTTAGCAGTCCCCACTGCACACCCCTGGCTTAGTCGAAGCATGGCTATAGGTTATGATGAGATGAAGTGAGTTAGTGGGGGAATGTATTCCTGGTTTTTGTGTGGGGTAGATTTCCTGTGTGGAGAATGATTGTGGGTAAATAAAAAGGATCTGGCTTAGGTAAGTCAGGTCCTTTTTTTGTAGGAAATGTGGATTAGTTCCAGGTATATCCTGGGCTGGTGTGGATAAATTCAGCCAGATGTGTGCGGATGTCTTCCATTTTCTGGCGGGTGTCCGGGTTGGAGTAAGGAATGCGGTCGATGATCTTGTTGAGGTAGTCGTGTTCTTCGATGATATCGAGGGTTGCACGATAATTGATGTCAAGGAAGTAAGCGACGTAGGAGACCCAGTAATCCATTCTGGTGACGCGGTCAGGGGAGTAGACACACTGGTTTTTGAAAACAGTATCGTAAATGACAGGAGTAATTGCCTGTGCACCGATTTCTTCTCCAGATGCCCCCATGAAGACCAGAAGATCATCCTCTAATTTTACGCGACAGTTGTCCAGTTTGTCTGCATCGCGGATCAAGCGGGCGTGAAGGAGGGTGAGTGGATCTGTGATCCCCTCAAGTTTGAAATCACTGTGTCTGGCGATAGCAGTGTGGATGATATCGTCCCAGGTGGATTCCGGGACAAACTGGCGGATCATGCCTTCTTCAAATAAAACCTGCACACCATAAGCTGCGTGATCCATGGTGGTCGGTTCGAAGCTGTCAAAACGTTTCAACTGTTCAAAACGACCAATGTCGTGCAGCAGGGCAATGATTCTGGCGAGTTCAGTGTCTTCATCAGATAACTGCATACGTTTACAGATTTCTGTCATATCATGCACTACGCCGTAGGTATGAATGATCTTGAGACGGACTTTACCATTATCACGGTCATAGCTGTTCAGATATTTCTCAAATTGTTCTTTTGCATTGTTGTAGTTCATGCGTGATCCTCCTGTGATATAAGATTTTTGCGGTATTCTCTCGGACTACAGCCTTTGATCTTGCTGAAGACTTTGGAGTAGTAGTTGGAGTCGGAGAAGCCGGTCTTTCCGGCGATGTTGCTGATGGATTCGTGGGTGCTCAGGTATTCCAGGCTTCGTTCGATCCGGTACTCCTGCAGGAAAGAGAAGAGTGTAGTATTCATATGGCGTTTAAACAGGCGCGTACATTCACTTTCACAGAGATGAATGTGTTCAGCGACTTCTGCCAGTGTGATCGGGTTCATGTAATTCTGTTCTATGTAAGAGAGGATTTTGCGGATCCGTTCATATTCTGTGAGATCAGATGCGGCAGGAAGCGGCTGATGTGGGAGATGTTCTACGAGCAGCCGCCACATGATCTGCATCCGGATCGATATGTCCAGTTCGTAGAAATCAGGCTTTTCTTTATCAAGGGCGATGACTTCCAACATTTTTTTGCGGAAAGTTTCATGCCAGCTTTCTGTATAGTCGATGTGCATCGCACAGACAGCAAGATTCTGGATCACAGGTTCTACATATTTCGTACAGATGGTGCTCTGGAAAAATCCATAGATCAGCTTTGGGTCAAAAGTGATCGGTATATAGGAACAATCCTCCTGGTGCTCCATTTCGCCGCTGTGGAGGGCGTTGGAATTGCAGAAAATAATGTCCCCTTCTTTCAGGTGGAAGGACTGATTATTTACACGATAGTGCATGGAGCCTTTTTTTATATAAGTGATCTCGATTTCCGGATGGTAGTGCCACATAAAGGAATTGGAATCATATTCTGACAGCCGCTGATAACTGACCAGAAACGGGAAATGGTCGCTGCCATGTTTCTTTAATTCTTTTTGAAACTGGTTTGTGATGATCTGCATGAGAGACTGTCTCTCCTCCTTTTTTCGAAGATTTGCTGAACGCAGGAAATTACCTTTATTATAAACAAAAAAATATGAATAACGCAAGATTTTACTTTTTTTTCGCAGATTAATTAAGGTATTTTACAGAAAAAGATATATAATGGATTTATCAGATGTGCACAGGAGAATAATGTGCATGATGAAAGAGCGTAACGAAACAACATAATGAAACAAAAACTACATGGGATGCATCAAAATAAAATGTAAAAGGAGAACAGGAACATGAATTTACCAGAAACAGCAAAACTTCAGGAAATCTATGGAGAAACAGAGAAGAGCAGCGCACGTTTCCAGAAACTTGCAGATAATTTTGCAAAAACATACAAACATGACAAAGCAGAATACTTCACATCAGCAGGAAGAACTGAGATCATTGGAAACCATACAGACCACAATGGCGGCAAGGTGATTGCAGGAAGCATCAACCTGGATACCATCGGAGCGGCTTATCCGAACGGAACACAGACTATCCATATCACCAGTGAAGGATACAGAGATGAGATCGTTGTAGACCTTACCAAACTGAGCAAGGCAAACTACAAGAAGGGAACACCGGCACTCGTTGCAGGTATGATGGAAGGTGCACAGAAGAACGGCTTTAAGACAGCAGGATTCGATGCATATGTAAGCACAAACGTTATCGCAGCAGCAGGTGTAAGTTCTTCTGCTTCTTTCGAGATGCTGATCTGCACTATCATTGATTACTTCTTTAACGAAAGCAAAATGACATATAATGATTATGCAAAAGTTGGCCAGTATGCAGAGAATGTTTACTGGGACAAAGCTTCCGGAATGATGGACCAGATGGCATGTGCAGTAGGCGGACCGGTTCTTTTTGATTTCGCTGACAGCAATAACCTCAAATACAGCAAACTGGATTTCTCCTTCGGAAAATTCGGATACAAGCTTGTTATCGTAAATACAGGAAAAGGTCATGCAGATCTGAGCCAGGAATACTCTGAGATCCCGGGTGAAATGAAAGCTGTTGCCAAAGTACTTGGCGTGAACCTTCTTCATGAGACAAACGTAGATGCACTTCTTGAGCATTGCAATGAGATTGAGGATGACAGAGCAATTCTCCGTGCACTTCATTTCTTTGGAGAGACTACCCGTGTAGAGGAAGCAGCAGATGCGATCCACCATGATGATTATGATAAATTCCTTGAACTGATCGACGAGTCCGGAAAATCTTCCTGGGAACTCCTTCAGAACTGCTACACTATGAAAGATTTCCACGAGCAGAAGATCACAAGAACTCTTGCACTGACACAGCTTTTCCTCAAGAAGATTGGCGCAGGCGTATGCCGTGTTCACGGTGGTGGATTTGCAGGCGTTATCGCAGCGATCATTCCGGAAAAAGAGCAGGAGAACTATGTAGAATATATTTCTAAATTTGTTGGAAAAGAAAATGTATATCCAATGGACATCCGTGCAGTCGGAGCAGCACATATCGGATAAGCAACTACTGTCTATTAAAAAAGAATATAAAATCACAAAAATAAACCCCTGGATCATACCAGAGGTTTATTTTTTTCGAGCATATCGTGAATGATGTTCTGAGTGTATGCACCGAGATGTTTCTGATCTTCTTTCGGAAGGTCCTTGACATAGATTGGTTTACCGTATTCCAAAACGACATGAGTTGATTTGATCTTTGGCATATGTGCCTCAAAGATTTCTACGGTGTTGTTAAGTGCCATTGGAATGATCGCACAGCCTGTCTTGGAAGCAATCTTGAAGCTTCCGTCGTGGAAAGGAAGAAGCTCCAGGTCATCTGCATTCTTGTTACGTGTACCTTCAGGGAAGATACAGATGGAAATGCCGGATTTGATCTTGTCGATGGCTGCGAGGATGGTCTTGAGTCCCTGTTTGATATCCTTACGGTCAAGAAACAGACAGTGAAGATATTTCATCCAGTTGGAAAGAAGCGGATAACGCTCCATTTCTTTCTTGGCAATGTAGCCGGTACGGATCGGACAGCGGCTGTAAGTAAGCACGATGTCAAAATAACTTCTGTGATTGCCAATGTAGAGAACCGGAGTATCCTTGGGAACATTTTCTTCGCCGATGATCGTAACTTTGGTTCCGGCTTCCCAGAGAATGAATTTAAATACTCCCTGGACAATTCGAAGAGAACTGATTTCCTTGGTCCTTGGTGAAAATTTTCCGATGATCCATTCGATCAGAAGAATCGGAATGGAAAGGATCAGAAACCCGATGACCGTAATGGCAACAATGATAAAACGAATCATAACGAATTCCTCTTTCTGTTAAATTTGCATGGGTTTCGCGTGTTCGAAACTCTGCTATCAGTATAAGGGATATTTGAAATAGTTGCAATAAATCTTTTGGTTTTGGCATAGAATACATATTGAAAAAGAGCGGACAGGAGAATTGTGCCTATGCAGATACCACTGTCTGCAGGAATCAGACAAAATCGGTCAAAACGATATATGACGGTTGTCTGGTGCATATTACTGGCTTTTTTGCTGAGTGCAGGAGGATGCAGCCTGGTAAAGATAGAGGAAGGGGAGAGGACACCTCTTGAATATACGGTGGTGGATACAGCAGAACTTCCGCAGAGTGCACAGGAACTGATTCAGGAAAAGAAAGCGGACGATTTTCAGATGACTTATCAGAAGGGAGATACCCTGTATCTGATCCGGGGATATGGAAAGCAGATGAGCGGAGGATACAGTATTCAGGTGGCTGAACTTTCGGCTTCGTCTACGACGATTTTTTTCAAAACGAGACTGATCGGACCGGAGAAAGAAAATCAGAGCGGAGCGCCATCTTATCCGTATATTGCAGTAAAGACCGATTACAGAGAAGAACCTGTTGTGTTTGAATAGTATGAGAGGAGCGGTCAGCGATGGAATTAAGAAAAGAAGATATTCAGGTGCTGCGGACAAAGAGCAGAGCGACCAGCCAGGTGACTTTTGATGTGGATTATAATGTGCCGGATGTAAAACCGGATATCGGACGGATGGTCCAGAACAAGGGCGATGTTTCGGTAGAAGAAGTCCGATTAAGCGACGGTCATGCTTTTCTGAAAGGAAGCCTGCAGGTGGATCTTCTCTATGTAGGAGAAGAAGAGGGCAAAGTTTACAGTCTCTCAGCCAAACTGCCGGTGGAAGAGACGATGAACCTTGAGGGGATCGTAAGTGGCGATAAGATGTGTCTTCGGTGGGAAATAGAGGATCTGAGCCTGCACCTGATCCATTCAAGAAAACTGAACATCAAAGCAGTAGTGACTTTTTATGCAGTTGTAGATGAACTCTCAGGAATCCGTCTGCCGGTTTCACTGGATGATGAAACAGTTTCTGTGCAGAAAAAACAGATGCGTCTTCTCAGTCTTGCCATACATAAAAAAGACACCCTGCGGCTCAAAGAAGAAGTAGAACTGGTATCCAATAAACCGAATATCGCAGAGCTTCTCTGGTATACGCTTGAAGTCAGAGGACTGGACTTAAGACCGGAAGAAAATGTAGTAAAAGCCAAAGGAGAACTTTTTTTGTTTGCTTTGTATAAAGGGGATGATGAGGACGGTACCCTGCAGTGGCTGGAGCATTCTATACCATTTACCGGAGAAGTGGAATGCAGCGGATGTACTTTTGACATGGTTCCAAATCTGGAAGCTTCGGTCATCAATCAGAGCGTGGAGGTGAAACCGGATTCCGACGGAGAGGAACGCATCTTTGTAACAGATATCGTACTGGAGTTGGATATCCGTCTTTACAGGGAAGAAGACCATGAAATACTTATGGATGTCTATACTCCGTTTCGTCAGTGCATCCCAAAATGCAAAAATGAAGTTCTGGAAAGTCTTCTGGTGAGGAATTTTTCCAAATGCCGCGTGTCTGATCGGATTGAGATCAAGGAGACACAGGGGAAAATCCTCCAGATTTGCCACAGCCAGGGAAAAGTAAAAATAGATAAAACAAAAATTGTCAAAGATGGGATCCAGGTAGACGGGATCGTTCAGATGAAAGTTCTCTATATCGTGGGGAATGACGACATGCCGTTCTATTCCATGGAAGTGATGATGCCGTTCAGTCATGTGGTGGAGGCAAGGGGGATCACAGAGGACAGCGTCTACTATTTCCATACGGATCTGGAACAGCTTTCGACAAGCATGGTCGACAGTAACGAGATTGAAGTCAGAGCGGCGGTGAGCCTGAATGTTCTTGTGATCCAGTGCATAGAGGAAAAGATCATTGAAAGTGTGGAAGAACAGCCACTCGATACAGAAAAGATCCGAAGTATGCCGGGAATTACGGTATATATGGTGAAGCAGGGAGATACACTCTGGGACATCGCAAAAAAATTCTATACGACTATGGAGGAGATCATTTCCATGAACAGTCTCGAAAATGATCAGCTGACCCTGGGACAGCCGCTTTTATTGGTAAAAAAAGTTGAAAGCTGATACTTGAAATCCTGAAAAAAATCATTTAAAATAGATACAATCATATTGTATACAAAGTACAAAAGAAATGAAAAAAGAAACAAAATCACAAAGGACAGAGGGGATATTTATGCGTTTGCGAGCAATGGCGAAAATTAATCTGGGACTGGATATCCTGGGTAAAAGAGACGATGGTTACCATGAAGTTCGTATGCTGATGCAGACGATCCAGATGTATGATCTTCTGGATATCCGGCGGAAATCTTCACCGGGGATCACATTGACTACGAATCTTCTTTATGTTCCGTCAGATGAGAGAAATCTGGTATATAAGGCAGCGAAACTTCTCATGGATGAATTTGATATCCAGGAGGGAATTTCCATGAAGCTTACCAAGTCCATTCCGGTGGCAGCAGGTATGGCAGGCGGAAGTTCCGATGCAGCGGCAGCGTTTGTCGGTGTAAACAAGATGTTTCATCTTGGCTTAAGTGAGCAGGAACTCATGGAGCGTGCTGTGCAGATCGGGGCAGATGTGCCGTACTGCATTATGCGTGGAACAGCACTGGCTGAGGGAATCGGTGAGAAACTGACCAGACTTCCGCAGCTTCCGAAATGTTATATTCTGGTTGGCAAACCGGCGGTCAATGTTTCTACGAAACTGGCTTATGAAAATCTGGATCTTCAGAATATGGGAGCACATCCTGATATTGATGGTATGATCTCTGATATTGAGAATGGAGATCTTTATACTATGGTTTCCCGAATGGGAAATGTATTTGAACCGGGGATCATCGGCAAATATCCGGTGATCCAGGAGATCAAGGATCTCATGGAAGCACATGGTGCACTCAAGGCAATGATGAGCGGAAGCGGTCCGACTGTCTTTGGTATTTTTGATGATAAGAACAAGATGAAAGCAGCAGCCAGGGTTCTGCGAAGCAGTCATCTGGCCAAGACTGTATTTGCTACAGAAGTTTTTAACCGCAAAGACTGAGGGGAATTTTTTACAGGAGGTACTTAAGATGAATGATTTTTCTGTTGATATGAATGAATATCTGCCGTTAAGAGATGTGGTATTTAACACACTGCGTAAAGCGATTCTGAAGGGTGAGCTGAAACCCGGAGAACGACTGATGGAGATCGCGCTGGCGGAGAAACTTGGAGTCAGCAGGACTCCTGTTCGTGAGGCGATGCGTAAGCTGGAACTGGAAGGTCTGGTCGTGATGATCCCGCGCCGCGGTGCACAGGTGGCGAACATTACAGAGAAGGATCTGAATGATGTACTGGAAGTCCGTATGGCACTTGAAAATCTGTCGATCGAGAATGCATGCGCGCGCATGACCGAGGAGCAGCTTGATGATCTCTGGAAAGCAGCCAAGAACTTTGAGGATACGATGGCAGAGGGAAATCTTGTTAAGCTGGCAGAAGCCGATGTAACTTTTCATGAAGTGATCTACAAATCTTCCGACAACCGCAGACTGAATCAGGTACTGAATAATCTTCGTGAGCAGATCTACAGATATCGTGTGGAATATCTCAAGGATGAAGAAACAAGAAACCTTCTTGTTAAGGAACATGAGGAGATCTACGAGGCGATCAAGAATCGTGACCTCAAGAAAGCCAAGGAGATTTCTTATCAGCATATCGAGAACCAGAGAGAGGCGATCATCCGCTCTATCAGGGAAGAAACAAAAAATCGCTGAACTGTAAATAAAATTGTATAATCCGGTTATTCTAAAAGAGATACATATTGTGTGTATCTCTTTTTTTTTATGGATTACGATTACAACAGGAGGATGCAATGGATCAAAAGACCAAAATCCACAGTGAACTGAGAAAAAATGAATCCTACATCAGAGAAAAATTCGAGAACTGTGCAGATATCCTGATCCGCCCCATGCGTCTGGGAAGCGAAAGCAAAATAGACTGTCTGATGGTCTATATCGAAGTGGCAGTTTCAAATATGATGCTGGATGATTCTGCACTGGGCAAGATGATCAATCATTTCTGGGAGATCTCACCGGGGCAGATACAGGAATTTATGCGGAACAACAGTCTGGGGATCGCAGATGTGCAGAAACTGGCGGATATGGAAGAAGTCCTGTCAGCAGTTCTTGCAGGAAATGCAGTTTTTTTTATAGACGGATATGACAAGGCGATGAAAATATCCAGCAAGGGATACCCGGACATGGGAGTTTCCGAAGCGAAATCAGAAAAAGTCCTGCGCGGTTCCAAAGAAGGATTTTCGGATTCTGTAAAAACAAACTCCGCACTGGTCAGAAAGCGGATCCGGAACAGCAGAATGAAGGTCGAGGAAAAAACGACAGGTGTCCGATCAAAGACAGTCCTGCAGCTTCTCTACATGGAAGATCTCGTTCAGGAAGATCTTCTGGAGAATATCAAAACCAGTCTGGATGAATACAGGATAGATGGAATCTTTGACAGTGGAATGCTGGAACAGCTTACAGACAGAACATGGTATTCACCGTTTCCACAGTATCAGACAACGGAACGTCCCGACCGGGCGGCGATGGAGATCCTGAATGGAAAGATCGTGGTGCTCTGTGACAATTCTCCGTCCGCACTGATCCTTCCAAGTTCCTTTAATGGCTTTATGGAGAGCAGCGAGGACTGGTTTCATCATTTTGAAATGGCATCGTTTCTGCGGGCACTTCGTTATCTTGCACTGCTTGTGGCGACACTGCTCCCGGGGCTTTACCTTGCAGTGATCCGCTTTCACACACAGATACTTCCGGCAAATCTGATCCTGTCTTTTGCAAAAGCACGGGAGGGAGTACCTTTTTCCAGCGTGGTCGAACTGATCTTTCTGGAACTCTCGTTTGAACTGATCCGGGAGGCAGGAGTGCGGGTCCCCGGGGCATTGGGGAATGCGATCGGAATCGTGGGAGGCCTGATCATTGGTCAGGCGGCAGTCAGTGCAAATCTGGTCAGTCCTATCGTTGTTATGATCGTTGCATTGACCGCACTGGGATCGATGGTGATCCCGGAGGAAGAGTTTGCCGCAGCATTCCGACTTTTGAAATATGTATTTCTGTTTCTGGGTGGATATCTTGGAATCTTTGGAATCGTTCTGGGGATCTATCTGACAGTGGCACATCTCTCCGGGCTTCTGAGTTGCGGCATGCCGTACCTTCTTCCGTTTATAAAAAAAGAACCCTGCCGCGATGCTGGCGAAGGAATCCTGCGGATCCCGTTCAGGAAGAGATGGCAGAGGCCGCTCTATGCAAGATGGGAACAGAAAATCCGTCTGCGGAAAAATGATTCCGATGATTCCGGAGAAAGCCGCCGGGAAGATTCCCGGAAAGTTCAGGAACAGGAGGAGAAAGACTCATGAAATTTGCGGAGAATAACAGGATTTCGCACAGACAGCTTTATCGCCAGATGATCCTGACGTTTCTGGCTCCTTTCCTGATCTGTCTTCCTGGGAAAAACGGGATTCAGGGAATGACGGGAATCGCAGGTGTTCTGGCGGCAGTGATCCTGCTGGTCATTTATGTTTTTGTGCTTTTGAGAGTGACCAGCGGATATTCGGATATGGTACGTTTTTTTGGAAGGTTCTGGGGACGGATAGCAGGACTCTTTTTTCTGGCGTATATTATCCTGACGGCAGTTTATATCTTGAAGATACTGGAGCAGATCGTGCCAAGGTGGCTGATCCTGGGAGTGCCGGCGGGCTGGATCTCTTTTCTGGTAGTCGTTATATGCAGTGTGGGAACAGAACGAGGAATCCAGAGACGGGGACGGATGGCAGAAGTTTCCGGAGGTTTGCTTTTGGTTGGAATCCTTCTGATGATGGTACTGTGCCTTGGACAGACACGTGTTGATTATCTTCAGGAGATGTTTGAAACAGAGCGAGTGAGCGGGAGTGGAGTCATTCAGAGCAGTTATCTTTTTCTGTGTGGATTTTCCGGGATCGGACTTCTGCCGTTTATCATGCGTGATGTAGAGAAGCGGGGAAGTGCAGGCAAGACAATCATAGCGTCTGTCCTCACTGTAGGTGGAATCTTTGCAGGAGTTCTTATTTTATTGCCGGCAGTATTTGGGTGGAGACGGCTTCTTACAGAAACATATCCAATCCTGCCTCTTCTTGCAGGGGCAGATCTTCCGGGAAATGTCCTTGCGAGATTTGATGTTCTCTGGATGGGATTTCTTCTGTATGGATTGTTGTTTGCAATGGGAAGTCTTTTTTACTATGGCTATCAGATCACGGAGAAATGCCATCTGGGAACGGCGAAATACTGGCTGGCAATTCTGATCTTCGTATTGTCATTGGTGGAAGTACCAGGTATGGATGTGGTGATATTCTACAGAAACTATCTGAGAAGTATTTTTGTCCCGGGACTTCTGCTCATACAGATGGCGATCCTTTTTCATGGACAGAAAAAGAAAATAAGAAAAACGACTACAGTTGTTTTGCTGATCTGCGCGTTGACACTGAGCGGATGTGCGGGAATTGAACCGGAAAAGAGAATGTATCCACTTGCACTCGGCGTAGAGCAGTCGGAAAATGGGTGGAAATTTATTTATGGACTGCCGGAACTTCCAAGTGCAGAAGGACAGGAAAAAGAAGAGGCAGGAAATTCTGCACTGGCGATAACAGGTGTGGATTTTGAAACGATAGAAAAAATATATGACCGTTCACAGGAAAAATATCTGGACATGGGACATCTGCAGGTGCTGATCCTTAAGAATGATCTGACACAGTCAGACAGATGGAGTGAACTGTTATCTTATCTGGAAAAAGAACCGCTGATCGGTGAAAATGTATATGTATTCCGGACAGAAAATCTGACAGAGCTTATGGACTGGAACAAGGAAGGAACCTCGATAGGGGAATACCTGCCGGGACTTCTTGAAAACAGGATTCCGGATCAGGAGAAAAACGGTACTACGTTGCGCCAGGTATATCATCAGTGGTATGAGAATGGCACGTTACCAGGAATTTCTGAGATCATCCTGCAGAATGGAGAAATTCAGGTATATCTGGAATAAATTTGCAGAAAAACGTCCATACTCCAGACAGAAGACGATTTTATTTTCATAGATTCGGAGGTACCCAAATGGACTGGTTAAGGAACTGGAAAAAAAGACTTCTGTTGTCTGTGATGACAGGCATGCTGGCAGTAACACTTTTGTTCGGAGGCACGAAAAATGTCGAGGATTGCAGTATTATGGCGTGGTGGGGAACCCTGTATCCACAGTTTTGTTTTGAGAGAGGATCACAGAATAGCGCTAATTATGAAAATACTGTAAAACAGCCGCCAAAGCTTTCCTTCTGGCTTGCGAAAGCCCTGGAGAGGTGGTAAGATTAAAGAACGATTCAGAGAGGCTGTGGCTTTTTCTGAGTCTTACATAGCAAACAGAACATAAAGGACTGGAGAAATAGATTTATGAAAATAGACAGAGATGCACCGATCGGTGTATTTGATTCCGGAGTAGGCGGTCTTACCGTAGCCAGGGAGATCATGAGAAATCTTCCATCGGAGAAGATCGTTTATTTTGGCGATACGGCGAGAGTTCCTTATGGAAGTAAATCCAAGGATACAGTCATCCGCTATTCCAGACAGATCATTCATTTTCTGGAGGAGCAGCAGGTCAAGGCAATCGTGATCGCCTGCAACACGGCAAGTGCATTTGCCCTGGATGCAGTGAAGGATGAACTGGATATCCCTGTACTTGGAGTGATCGAAGCAGGAGCCAAGGTTGCTGCAAAGGAGACACGCAATAAGCGAGTCGGCGTGATCGGAACGCTTGGAACTGTCGGAAGCGGTATTCATGAGGCGTATCTTAAACAGCTTGATCCGGAGATCACAGTGATAGGCAAGGCATGTCCGTTGTTTGTTCCGCTGGTCGAGGAAGGATGGCTTCATGATCCTGTAACTACGGAGATCGTGTCCAGATACCTTCAGGAACTGAAGGATAAAGAAATTGACACACTGATCCTCGGCTGTACACATTATCCGCTGATCCGTTCTACGATCAGAGAAGTCATGGGTGAGGGCGTGCGACTGGTTAATCCGGCATACGAGACAGCCTTACAGCTGAAGGCACTTCTTGCAGAGATGGATATTTCCAGCAGTGGAACAGGTGAAGAGGATTTTCCGTATCGCTTTTATGTCAGTGACCTGGCAGATGAGTTTAAGGATTTTGCAAATTCTATCTTGCCATATGATGTTTCAATGGCAAAGAAGATCGACATAGAGAAGTATTAAAGAGGAGTAAACATATGAATAAAGATGTACTGATACATGTACGCGGGCTCCAGATGATGGAAACAGATGATGCACGGGAGCCGATCGAGATCGTAGTTCCGGGACAGTATTATTTCCGAAACGGAAGTCATTATCTCCGTTACGAAGAAATGCTGGATGATACCGCAGAGACTACAGTAAATTATATCAAGATGTCACCGAACGGAGTAGAAGTCCGCAAGCAGGGACAGGTAAATGTACATATGGTTTTTGAGGAAGGCAAGAAAAACAAGACTTTTTACAATACGCCATATGGTACGCTGCAGATGGGAATCTCAGCGACAGGACTGGAACTCAAGGAGAGTGAAGACGGCATTCAGATGAAGGTGGATTATGCTCTGGATATGAACGAAGAGCATGTCGCTGACTGTTATCTGACCGTACAGGCACAGTCCAAGGATTCCGCGGATTTTGTTTTATAAAATCAAATTAAAATGCCCGTAAAGCTGAAATACTTTACGGGCATTGTCTTTCGATCTTATTTGTCTTTGCTGAACATTCTTTTGAAAAATCCCTTTTTCTTAGGTGCCGGTGCTTCAAGAGAACCACGGATTCCTTTAACTCCAACGATGTATAAACCGCTTACTTCGGCTTTTACTTCTTTTTTGACAGGGATCAGGTCGAAAACCTTCTCATCTGCGATCAGTATGGAGATCTTCGGACCAACCTTAGCCTTAACGATCGGCAGTTTGGAACGGCGCATCAGCTTAGGAGCCTGGTCAATGACCATCTGCGGCAGACCGGATTCTTTGAGTGGAAGTCGTTTCTTATCGATGATCAGCATGGAAACAGTCTGTTTTGCAGCTTCAATCTGTGCCTGCTGTTCTTCTTGCTTCTTCTGAGCTTTCTTTCCGAAGAAATAAAGTGCAACCAGGGCAATGATCAGAATGACCAAGATAACAAGAAGGACGATGCTAAGTGTACTCATAGATACCCTCCTCAGTGTGTATATTACAAATATTTATGCGAAATATATTCTATCATTATTTATTACAAAAGGCAAATAAATTCACGAAAATTCCGTGAAGAAAAAGGAAAACGGTGGAAATTATATAGTTAAACAGGTATAATGAAAAGAGCGAAATCTAAAGACAGGGATAAATACAGAAATCCCGGGTATACTGGGGATTACAGAAAAAAAAGACTAAGGAGTTAGTATGGAGAAGGATAATGGTAAAAGTCGGAACAGGCACCAATACAGGGAAAGAACGACTGCTTCTGTAAGAAAAGAAGATCTGACCGAGGAAGAGCGGATTCGGGAACGCCGGCGCAGGAGACGGGCGCTGCAGAGGAAACGGCAGCGTCAGAGAAGGATGATCCTGATAGTTATGGCGTTGGCAGCAGTAGTTATTATAACTGCGGCAGTCCGTGGAATTGCAGGACATTTTTCTTCGTCGAAGCCGTCAGCCAGCGGCACAGATAAAGAAACGACGGCAGATGCTTCCGGTTCTTCTGTTTCCGGGGGAGACAAGACAGAGCAGGAAACCGCCAGCAGCAAAAGTTCACCGAAAGATACACTCAAAGCTGCTGAACTTAAAGCGACACAGTATGATTATGACGGTGCGATAGAACTTCTTAAGGCAGATACATCATATAGCAGCGATTCAGATATGCAGAGTGCCGTTAAGAAATACGAAGAGGCCAAAGCTTCCTGTAAATCATGGCCACTGGAAGAAGTGACACATGTTTTTTATCACATTCTTATCAAAGATCCGAGCAAAGCTTTTGATGGTGATTACAAGGAAGCAGATTATAATCAGGTCATGACCACGATCGATGAATTCAACAAGATCACACAGACCATGTATGATAAGGGGTATGTGATGGTAAGCATCAAGGACATGGCTACTGTAAATGAGGATGGAACCATGTCACCGGGAGAGATCCTTCTTCCGGAAGGTAAGATCCCGTTTGTACTTTCTCAGGATGATGTCTGTTATTACCATTATATGGATGGTGATGGATTTGCCTCCAAACTGGTTGTAGATGATGAAGGCAAGATTCGAAATGAATATATTGAGGATGATGGAAGTGTATCAGTAGGTGACTATGATATGGTTCCATTGATCGATCGTTTCGTAGAAGAACATCCTGATTTTTCTTACAGAGGAGCCAAGGGAATCGTTGCATTGACCGGATATAATGGAATTCTGGGATATCGAACAGATATCAGCTATGAAACACGTCCGGCAGATCTGGATGATAACAAAGTTGAATGGCTGGATGCACACCCGGATTTCAGTCTGGACAAAGAACGGGAAGAAGCAAAGAAAGTTGCTGATGCTATGAAAGAGGATGGATGGTTGTTTGCCAGTCATACCTGGGGTCATCAAAACATCGGACAGATTTCTCTGGAACAGCTTCAGGCAGATACACAGAAGTTCAAGGATAATGTGGATCCCCTGATCGGAGGAACGGATATTATTATTTTTGCATTTGGTACGGATCTGACCACTCAGGAGGACTATTCCGGTGATAAATTTGAATATCTCAAGAGTGTCGGATATAATTATTATTGTAATGTAGATTCCAGCAAATATTTTGTGCAGATCCGGGATCGCTATTTCCGTCAGGGAAGACGAAATCTGGACGGATATCGTATGTACTATAATCCGGATCTTCTGGAAGACCTGTTCAATGCAAAAGATGTTTTTGATCCAAGCAGACCGACTCCGGTTCCACCGATGGGTTAAACAAATAAGAAAGAAGGAGTTACTAACTATGAAGAAAAGAGCTGTGATACTTACATGTATTTTGTCAGCTTCGATACTTCTGAGCGGCAGTTATATTCTGCCGCTTTTGAATCATATAGCAGAAAAAGAAACCAAAACAGTAAAAACTTACCAGACTGCTTCTCAGGATGAAGCAGAGACAGACAGCAGTGAGGCAGATGCCGGAGACACAGAGGACACTGATTCTGAGAAATCCAGTAAGGATCAGACAGTTCTCGATCAGGCAACGATCATGTACGAACAGTATAATTACGATGAGGCGATCAAACTTCTGAAGGGTCAGAAAGATTTTACGAAAAACAAGGACTATATGGACCTGGCAGCCAAGTGCCAGATTGCAAAGTCTTCACTTGTAGAGTATCCACTGGAACAGATCACACATGTGTTTTTTCACACACTGATCGAGGACACTTCCAGGGCTTTTGACGGAGATTCCAAATCCGGAAACTACAATCAGGTTATGACGACTGTCAGTGAGTTCAATAAGATCATTCAGATCATGTATGATAAGGGCTATGTTCTGGTAAGCCCGCATGACATGGCAACAGTGAACAAGGATGGTACGATGAGCCGCGGCAAGATCATGGTGCCGGAGGGCAAGATCCCGTTTGTGCTTTCTCAGGACGATGTCAGCTATTATCATTATATGGATGATGATGGATGTGCATCCAAACTTGTACTCGATGAAAATGGAGATGTAAAAACAGAATACATTGATGCAGATGGAAATGTTCTGGTAGGAGATTATGATCTTGTTCCGCTGTTGGATTCTTTTATCAAAGAACATCCGGATTTTTCCTATCATGGACGCAAGGGAATCCTTGCGATGACAGGTTATAACGGAGTACTGGGATACAGAACTGATATAGCCTACAAGACCAAAGAAAATCTTCAGGATGACCAGAAGAAATTCCTGGATGATAATCCTGATTTTGATTACGACCAGGATGTTAAGGAGGCAACGAAGGTAGCAGATGCCATGAAAGCAGAGGGATGGGAATTTGCGAGCCATACCTGGGGACACATGAATGCAACAGAGCGTTCCGCAGAGGATCTTGAGACTGATGATAAGAAATGGAAAGCTTATGTGGCTCCGATCCTTGGTGATACAGATATGGTCATCTTTGCGTTTGGCGCGGATATTGGTGACTGGGAGGGATATTCTTCTGATAATCCGAAGTTCCAGTATTACAAGAGCGCGGGATACAATTATTTCTGCAACGTAGATTCCAGTCAGTATTTTGTTCAGATCACAGATCAGTATTTCCGCCAGGGAAGAAGAAACCTGGATGGATATAGAATGTACTATAACCCGGATATGCTCAGTGACCTTTTTGATGTTTCTGATGTATGGGATTCTTCCCGGCCGACTCCGGTTCCGGAAATGTAAATAATAACCAGATTTGAAAGGAGATTTTTCATGAAGAAAAAAGTAGTAGCAGCAATGTTAGTAACTTGTATGGCGGTATCTCTTACTGCGTGTGGAAGCAAGGACAGTTCTGATAAGACTGATAAGACTACCGCCAAAACAGAAACGGCTTCTGACAATTCTGATACGGACAAGACAGATTCCAAGACTTCTGATTCCAAGAAGGAAGAGACAAGAATTATTTCGGTAAAAGATGTTTCTGATTATGTTACAATTGGAGATTACAAAGGACTTACACTGGATCGTTATACACAGGCAGTAACAGATGATGATGTGGATGCAGAAATCAACTATGAATTACAGGACAAGGGAACAGAGGTTACAGATGGAACTGTTGAATATGGAGATATTGTGACCATTAATTTTACAGGTACTGTAGACGGTAAAGAGTTTGACGGAAGTTCTGCCGATGACTATGAACTTGTTGTCGGTGAAGGAGATATGGGAATCGATGGTTTTGAAGATGGTCTGGTTGGAATGAAAAAGGGAGAAACCAAAGAACTGACTCTTACTTTACCGGAAGGTTACAGCGAGGATGATTCTCTTTCCGGTAAGGAAGCTGTTTTTAAGGTGACTCTTCAGAAATTTACAAGAGCATCTGAACTGACAGATGAATGGGTTGCTTCCAATACAGATTACAAAACTGTAGATGACTATAAGAAATCTGTAAGAGAGGAACTGGAAAAACAGGCATCCACGACAGCAGATAATGAATTGTATGCAACAGCATGGTCTGAGGTACTTGATACATCTGAGATTAAGAAATACCCGGAAGAAGATGTCAAAAAAGCAGAAGAAAGCTATAAAGCACTCAATGAACAGACTGCAAAAGACAATGGAATGGAACTGAGTGATCTGCTGGAAGCATGGGATCTGACAGAAGATGAATTTAATGAAGAATGCAAAAATTATGCAGAATCCAAAGTTGAACAGAATCTGATCGTTCAGGGAATCATTGATGCTGAGGGACTGAGTCTGAGTGATGCAGAGACAGAAGAATTAAAGAATAACCTGATTCTGGACTATGGAGTGGCAAGCATTGATGAGCTGATTGAAACATATGGAGAGGATGAAGTAAATGAATCACTGGCACTTCTTCGTGTGGAGAAATTTATTGTAGACCAGTCTACTGTCAACGAAAAGACAGGAAGTGCAGAGGATTCTATTGAAAACGAAGATGCATATACTGAAGCAGAAGATACCGGTTCAGACCTCACTGAATATGATGGAAGTGAGGAAACACAGGATGAAACGGAAGAGAATATGTCAGAAGAGTCAATTGAGGACAATACAGTAGAAGAGTAATGAATAAATAAGAAAAGACAATTGTATTTCCATAATAAATGCGTTATGATAATAAGATGAATGCGTTTCTGAAGTACAGGCAACAGTAACGCTAGAGATATAAAATACAGCAGGTGGAAATCATGGATAAGAAAGTATTGCGTGAACGAATACGCAAAAAGCAGCAACAGATGAGAAGACGTAAGATGATGCGCCTGGGCGCATATGTCATTGCAGTCATTCTCGTAGTTATATTTGTTATAAGGGGAATTCTGATCCCCGTTGTCAACAGAATCGGTGGAAAGAGTGTTGATAAACCGGCACAGGTTCAGGCAGAAACTGATCAGACGAATGTGAATTCCGATACAGTTTCAGACGGAACAGACAGCACGGCGGATACAACGACGACATCAGCAGTCAATTCAGCGGCAAGATATCCACTCAAGAATGATCTGGCAAAGGCATCGCAGATGTCTATTGGATGGAATGAAAATGAAAATGGTAAATGGTATCAGAATGCAGATGGCACTTATTTTGCCGGAGGTATGCAGGAAATAGATGGTTCCACCTATTATTTTGATGAGAATGGTTACATTCAGACAGGATGGATAAGCGTTGGATTTGATGATTATTACTTCAATGATGACGGTACATATGATCCAAATACACATAAACCACGAATTGCACTTACCTTTGATGATGGTCCTGGAGAATATACAGATGAACTTTTGGATTGTCTGGAAGCGAATAATGCACATGCGACATTCTTCATGGTAGGACAGAATGTAGGTTCCTGGGAATCAACCGTACAGAGGATGGTCGATCTTGGATGTGAGATCGGTAACCATACCTGGGATCATCCAAGTCAGACTTTAACAAATATGTCGATTGATGATGTTGTCACAGAATTCCAGAAGACAGACGATGCACTTGTACAGGCCTGCGGACAGGCAGCAACGGTAGCCAGGGCACCTTATGGAGCAGCCAATCAGGATATCTATGATGCAGTACAGAAGCCGTTCTTCATGTGGTCTCTTGATACAGAAGACTGGAAGCTGATGGATGCAACAGCAGATTATGATGCCGTTATGAATGGCGATCTGACAGATGGTACAATCGTACTGATGCATGATATTCATGAACCTTCCGTTCAGGCAGCATTGAAACTGATACCGGATCTGGTTTCACAGGGCTATAAACTGATGACAGTCAGTGAACTGGCAGCAGCCAAGAATGTAACATTACAGAATACGACATACTCACAGTTCTGGGACAGCCAGCTTCAGGCAGGAACGGTTCCGGGATATAACGGTAATACGGATTCTACAGATGGAAGCGATGCATCAGATGGATCTGAGAGTTCTGCGGACACTGAATCTACAGACGACAGTTCTACAGACAGTACTGATGTCAGTGACGGAAGTTCTTCCGATGGAGATTCTTCTGATGGCAGCAGTGACAGCAGTTCTGGGGATTCCGGCGGAGACGGCTCTTCAGGAGATGGAAGTGATTCAGAAGATTATGACTCTGGCGATGACAGCTCCAGTTATGATGACTCGGGAGACAGTGGAGACTCTGGATACGATGATTCCGGAGACTACTATGATGAGGATTCCGGCGACGATTCGTACGATACATACTAAATAAGAAATACAAATGAGGACAGAACAGAAATAACAGTTCTGCCCTCATTTTTTTGTAGGGAGATTGTAGTAACAGGACATACTTTTAATTGACGTAAACAGTCTGGATTGGTATAATATGTCTATAAATCGGCTTGAATAAGAGGAGTAAAATGTGCAGATTACCGATAATCATATACTGCACAGACAGGACTCTATATTTTCAGCCTGCTCAATTTTGAATTAAGGGAGGAATTTCTGGATGGGAGAGAAAATGCAGTTTACAGAACTGGATCAGTATCTGTTCGGGCAGGGAACTCATTACGACATCTATAAGAAATTAGGAGCTCATCCTACCACACAGCATCGCAAGAAGGGTGTCTATTTTGCAGTCTGGGCACCGAATGCAAGATATGTTTCTGTAATCGGTGATTTTAATAACTGGGATAATCAGGCAAATCCAATGAACAGAGTCGGTGAGATCGGAGTATATGAGATCTTTGTTCCGGGTGCCAAAGTTGGAGATCTGTACAAATTCTTTATTGTCGGATATCATGGAGAAGAACTTTATAAGGCAGATCCATACGCAAATGAAGCAGAACTCAGACCGGGAACGGCATCAAGAATTACAGACATTACGGATTACAAATGGAAAGATACCACCTGGATGAAGAAGCGTCCGGAATTTGACGAGAAACGTGAACCGATGGCAATCTATGAAGTACATCCGGGTTCCTGGAAGAAACATCCGGTAGAGAATGAGGATGATCCGGGATTTTATAATTACCGTGAATTTGCACATGAACTGGCGGCCTATGTCAAAGAGATGGGATATACTCATGTAGAACTTATGGGAATTGCAGAGCATCCATTTGACGGATCCTGGGGATATCAGGTAACAGGATATTATGCACCGACTTCCAGGTATGGTACTGCACAGGATTTCAAATATATGGTGGATTACCTGCACAGAAACAAGATCGGTGTTATACTCGACTGGGTTCCGGCTCATTTCCCGAAGGATGCACATGGACTTGCCAATTTCGATGGAACTGCTGTCTATGAGCATGAAGACCCGAGACAGGGTGAGCATCCTGACTGGGGAACCAAGATCTACAATTACGGACGTCCGGAAGTCAAGAACTTCCTGATCGCCAACGCACTGTACTGGATCGAGGAATGCCATGTAGACGGCCTCCGTGTAGATGCAGTTGCATCTATGCTCTATCTGGATTATGGCAAGAAAGATGGCGAGTGGGTTGCCAATAAGTACGGTGATAACAAGAACCTTGAAGCAATAGAATTCTTCAAACATCTGAATACCGTTGTACTTGGAAGAAACCACGGTACGGTTATGATCGCAGAGGAGTCTACCGCATGGCCGCAGGTTACAGGGAAAGCAGAGGACAATGGTCTTGGATTCTCACTGAAATGGAACATGGGCTGGATGAATGATTTCCTGGAATACATGAAACTGGATCCATATTTCCGTAAGGGCGATCACAATAAGATGACTTTCTCAATGACATATGCATACAGTGAGAGATATGTACTTGTCATTTCACATGATGAGGTCGTACATCTTAAGTGTTCCATGCTGAGCAAGATGCCGGGATATCCGGATGACAAATTCAAGAACCTTAAGGCAGCATATGCGTTTATGATCTTCCATCCGGGCAAGAAACTTCTGTTTATGGGTCAGGACTTCGGACAGCTTCGTGAGTGGAGTGAGGAGAGAGAACTTGACTGGTATCTTCTTAAAGAGGACAACCACAAGGATCTCCAGAATTTTGTCAAGACATTGTTTCATATGTATAAGAAATATCCTGCACTGTATGCAGGTGACAATGATCCAGAAGGATTTGAATGGATCAATGCAGACGATGCAGACAGAAGCATTTTCAGCCTGGTTCGTAAATCACCGACCAAGAGAAATAACCTCCTGTTTGTAGTAAACTATACACCGGTAGAACGTCCGGATTATCGTGTTGGCGTTCCGAAGAAAAAACAGTACAAACTTATCATGGATGAGCATGGACTTCTGGACAAACCGAAGGTATTCAAGGCAGAAGCACAGGAGTGCGACCACAGAGAATTCTCTTTTGCATATCCGCTTCCTGCATATGGAATTGCTGTTTTTACATACTAAATTTTGTTGTAAAAGGTCTTGCAATTTCAGGAAATATGGTTTATACTGAGCGCGAATTACAAAGTAAATAGGAATTGATAATAAGATCTCGAAAGGAGAACTAAGATGAAAGTATCCAATATTAAAGACGTTGAGAAATTTTTCGAAGTAGTAGATAGCTGCACAGGCAGAGTAGAACTTGTAACAGGTGAGGGAGACAGACTGAACCTCAAATCCAAATTATCCCAGTATGTATCTCTGGCAAACATCTTCTCAGGCGGAGAGATCCCGGAACTTGAGATCGTTGCTTACGAGAAAGAAGACATTGATAAACTTCTGAACTTCATGATCAACGGCTGATCAGACAATAAATGCAGTGGGGGCGTGACTGGTTCATGTCCCCATTACCATATTAAAAGGTAAATTTAACCAGGGGGTGCATGCACTTCCTGGTCAAGCTACGTTATGAGTTAGCTTAATGAAACAATCGAAATAAGAAAGGACATGCATATATCATGGAAAGAACAAAAATTGATATTATCTCCGGTTTCCTTGGAGCCGGTAAAACAACACTGATCAAAAAACTTCTCAAAGATGCTTTCAAAGGTGAGCAGGTTGTACTGATCGAGAACGAATTTGGTGAAATCGGTATTGACGGTGGATTCCTTAAAGAAGCAGGAATTGAGATCCGTGAGATGAACTCCGGCTGTATCTGCTGCTCACTGGTTGGCGATTTTGGTGCATCCCTTAAGGAAGTTATCAGCAAATATCATCCGGATAGAATCCTGATCGAGCCATCAGGTGTCGGCAAACTGTCAGATGTTATCAAAGCAGTTCAGGGTGTTGCAGAAGAGACAGGACTGGTTCTTAACAGCTACACAACTGTTGTAGATGCAAAGAAATGCAAAATGTATATGAGAAACTTTGGTGAATTTTTCAATAACCAGGTTGAATATGCAGGTGCGATCATCATGAGCCGTACCGATATCGTAGATGAAGCAAAAGCACAGGCTGCAATGGAGCTTCTTCGTGAGATCAACCCGAAGGCAGCAATCATCACCACACCGATCGAGAAACTGGAAGGTGCAAAGATCCTGGAAGTTATGGAACATCCGGTATCTCTGGAACAGGAAATGATGGAAGAAGAAGTTTGCCCGGAATGCGGACATGTTCATGAGCATGGACATCACCATCACGACCATGATCACGAAGAGCATGAACATCATCATGACCACGATCACGAGGAACATGAGCACCATCATCACGACCATGACCATGAAGAGTGTGGCTGCGGACATGACCATGACCACGATCACGAGGAACATGAGCACCATCATCATGACCATGACCATGAAGAGTGTGGCTGCGGACATGATCATGACCACGATCATCATCACGATCACGACCATGATGAATGCGGCTGCGGACATGACCATCATCACCATCATCATGCAGACGAAGTTTTCACAAGCTGGGGCCGTGAGACAATTAAGAAATACACAAGAGAAAATCTTGAAAAGATCCTTGAGACACTGTCTGAGACAGAAGAATATGGAATCATCCTTCGTGCGAAAGGAATGCTTCCGGCAGAAGACGGAACATGGATCTACTTTGATATGGTTCCGGAAGAAACAGAGATCCGCAGCGGGGCACCGGAATATACAGGACGTCTCTGCGTAATCGGTTCCAAACTCAACGAGGACAAACTGGCTGAGCTTTTTGGCCTGTAATAACGGAGGATCATACAGACTATGGAAGAAATCAAAGTGCCGATTTATTTAATGACAGGTTTCCTTGAAAGTGGAAAGACTTCTTTCCTGAATTTTACTCTTCAGCAGGATTATTTCCACATTGATGGAAAGACCCTTCTGATCCTCTGCGAAGAAGGAGAAGAAGAATACGATGAGGCTGCACTCAAAAAAAATAATACAGTTGTAGAGATCATCGAAAGTGAAGAAGAATTCACTACTGAGAGACTGGTAGCAATGAGTATCCTTCATCAGCCTGAACGTGTTATCATCGAATATAATGGAATGTGGCTGGTAAGCAATTTCGAAAAAATGCAGCTTCCGGAAGGATGGGGCGTAGAACAGCAGATCACCTGCGTAGATGCCAGCACTTTCCAGATGTATATGGCAAACATGAAATCCATTTTTATGGACATGATAAAAAATACTGACATGGTTATTTTCAACCGCTGCAAAGAAGACGATCCGCTGCCGACTTACCGTCGTGGGATCAAGGTTGCGAACCAGAGAGCAGAAGTCATCTTTGAGGATGAAGAAGGCGAGATGGGAGATATTTTCCAGGATGAGATGCCATTCGATATGGATGCACCGGTCATTGACATCCTGCCGGAAGATTATGGTATCTGGTTTGTAGATGCAATGGACCATCCGGAAAATTACGAAGGAAAAACCGTCAAATTCAAAGCAAGAGTCATGAAACCGCGCGGAATGGGAAGCAAATTCTTTGTTCCGGGACGTACCGCAATGACCTGCTGTGCAGATGACACAACATTCCTTGGCTATGTATGCAAGAGTGCTTATGCGCCGAAACTGGCCCCGGGATCATGGGTAGAAGTCACTGCAAAAGTTGCTATAGAGAAGAGAAACGAGTACCAGGGAGAAGAAGGTGTCGTTCTCTACGCAGATCATGTAGAAATCTGCGAGCCACTGGCAGATGAAATGGTTTACTTTAATTAAGCGAGGAAATTTGAATGTACTTGATCGTAGGTTTGGGAAATCCCGGAAGGCAGTATGAAGCGACACGCCACAACATGGGATTTGATGTGATTGACAAACTGGTAGAAGAATACCAGATCCCACAGGGCGGTGTGAAGTTTAATGCCATGTACGGCAAGGGGATCATCGGAGGGCAGCCTGCTCTCCTGATGAAACCTCTGTCCTATATGAATCTCAGCGGAGGTCCGGTCCGGGAGATGGCAAACTACTTCAAAATTGACCCGGAAACAGAGATGATCGTGATCTATGATGACATCGATCTGGATCCGGGCCAGCTTCGTATCCGCAAGAAGGGAAGTGCCGGAGGGCATAATGGAATCAAAAATATCATTCAGGAGCTCGGTACACAGAAATTTGTGCGTATCAAAGTCGGTGTAGGTGCCAAGCCGCAGGGCTGGGATCTTGCGGATTATGTTCTTGGAAGATTTGGAAGTGAAGACCGCAAACTCGTTGATGAGGCGCAGGACCGTGCATGCAAGGCAGTGGAACTGATCCTGTCTGATGGTCCGGATGCCGCCATGAATGAATTCAACAAGAAACCGGGGGTTGTATGAAAACATTTTTGCATCCTCTGCAAAATCTTGCAGAGATGGAAGCAATTTATACAAAAGCAAAAAGTAATCGTGGAATACTGGAGATAAGTGGTTGTATGGAGTCCCAGAAAGCTCATTTAATATATGGGCTTTCCGGGCTTTTTACATCTCACCTGATTTTGGCAGAAGATGAGAAAGCTGCGAAGGAACTGTACGAGGATTATCGTTTTTATGATAAGAATGTATATTACTATCCGGCGAAAGATCTGCTCTTTTTTCAGGCAGATATTCATGGAAACCTTCTGATCCGCCAGAGAATGCGTGTGATCAAAGCTCTGCTGGAACAGAAAGAAAACATCACTGTTGTCACGAGTATAGACGGATGTATGGATTATCTTCAGCCGCTTGACAAAATAGAAAAACAGCTGATCCATTTTCGAAATGACAGTACGCTGGATATGGATAAACTCAAAGATGCGCTTGTGCATATGGGTTATGAGCGTGTAGGTCAGGTGGAAATGCCGGGACAGTTTTCTGTCCGGGGCGGCATTGTGGATATTTATTCCCTTACCGAAGAAAATCCGTGGAGGATCGAACTCTGGGGAGATGAGATCGACTCGATCCGTACGTTTGACTCACAGAGCCAGCGTTCCCTGGAAAATCTTGACGAGATCATGATCTATCCGGCGACAGAACAGCCGGCAGAAAAGGGCGGCGTTTCTTTTCTTGATTATTTTGCAGAAAAAAACAGTCTTGTTTTTCTTGATGAGCCGAACCGCCTGGAGGAAAATGCCAGAGCAGTAGAAGAGGAATTTCGTCAGAGCTGTGAAAACCGTCAGCAGAAAGGTGAAGAAAATATTTCCCAGAACTGGATGTGCAGATGGGAAGATCTGAATCACAAGCTGAATAATCGAAACTGCATTTCTGTATCACTGATGGAACCAAAGAGGGCAGACTGGAAGATTACAGAGCAGTTTAACCTGACAGTCAAATCCATGAGTTCTTATCAGAGTAGTTTTGAACTTCTCGTCAAAGATCTCCGACAGTACAAGAAACAGGGATATCAGATCGTGCTTCTTTCCGGTTCAAGGACAAGAGCGGAGCGTCTTGCGAAGGATCTGCAGGATGAGGGATTAAGTGCTTTTTACGGACAGGATTTTGACCGTGTGCTGGAACCGGGCGAGATCATGGTCGCTTATGGTCATGCACGTAAGGGATTTGAATATCCGTTTATCAAATTTGCGATTATCACAGAAACTGACATTTTTGGAAAAGAGCAGAAGAAGCGTAAGAAAAAGAAAGAATACAATGGAAAACGTATTCAGGATTTCTCGGAACTTTCGATTGGAGATTTTGTAGTTCATGAAAAACATGGGCTGGGAATCTACCGTGGTATTGAGAAGGTTGCGGTGGATAAAGTTGCAAAAGATTATATCAAGATCGAATACCGCAACGGCAGTAATCTGTATATCCTTGCAACACAGCTTGATGCGCTTCAGAAATATGCGGGATCGGAGACTGCAAAACCGCCGAAGCTGAACCGTCTTGGCGGTCAGGAATGGAAAAAGACAAAATCCAGAGTGAAAGGTGCAGTCCAGAATATCGCGAAAGAACTGGTGGAACTTTATGCGGTCCGCCAGGAAAAAGAAGGGTATGTATGCGGTCCGGATACTGTATGGCAGAGAGAGTTTGAAGAAATGTTCCCGTATGAGGAAACTGAAGATCAGCTTGCTGCGATTGAGGACACCAAGAAAGATATGGAAAGTACCAAGATCATGGATCGTCTTGTGTGCGGAGACGTTGGATATGGCAAGACAGAGGTTGCGCTTCGTGCGGCGTTTAAAGCCGTGCAGGAGAGCCGGCAGGTCGTTTACCTGGTACCTACTACCATTCTTGCACAGCAGGTCTATAACACCTTTGTACAGCGTATGAATGAGTTTCCGGTACGTGTGGATCTTCTGTGCCGTTTCCGTACACCTTCTCAGCAGCAGAAGACGATCAGTGATCTCAAAAAAGGACAGGTTGACATAATTGTAGGAACACACAGAGTCCTGTCAAAAGATGTCACTTTCAAAAACCTTGGTCTGCTGATCATTGACGAGGAACAGCGTTTTGGCGTTGTCCATAAGGAAAAGATCAAGCAGCTCAAGAAAGACGTTGATGTACTGACACTGACGGCAACGCCGATTCCACGAACACTTCATATGAGTATGATAGGGATCCGTGACATGAGTGTTCTGGAGGAGCCACCGATGGACCGCGTTCCGATCCAGACTTATGTTATGGAGTACGATGAAGAGACTGTCCGTGAGGCAATCAACCGAGAGCTCCGAAGGGGCGGTCAGGTTTATTATGTATACAACAGAGTCAATGATATTGCGGATGTGGCGGCGCGTCTTTCCAAACTGATCCCGGATGCGCGGATTGATTTTGCGCATGGACAGATGAGTGAGAGAGAACTGGAAGCGGTTATGTATGCGTTTATCAATGGTGAGATCGATGTGCTTGTTTCCACAACGATCATAGAGACGGGGCTGGATATTTCAAATGTAAATACCATGATCATCCATGACTCAGACCGTTATGGATTGTCACAGCTGTATCAGCTTCGAGGAAGGATCGGACGTTCCAACCGTACCGCATATGCATTTCTGATGTACCGAAGGAATACGATGCTCAAAGAGACAGCAGAGAAACGACTGTCTGCGATTCGTGAGTATACAGACCTCGGAAGTGGATTCAAGATCGCGATGAGGGACCTGGAACTTCGTGGTGCAGGTAATCTTCTTGGTGCGGAGCAGCACGGACATATGAATGCTGTCGGATATGATCTCTACTGCAAGATGCTCAGTGAGGCGGTCAAGGAGGCAAAGGGAATCCACACGATGGAGGACTTTGAAACAACGATCGATCTGAATATGGATGCCTTTATTCCGGATACCTATATCAGCAATGAGTACCAGAAACTGAACATCTATAAGAGGACAGCAGGGATTGAGACAACGCAGGATTATGATGATATGCTGGAGGAACTTCTGGATCGATTTGGAGAGCCGCCGAAGGCAGTGCTGAACCTTCTGACGATTGCCCGGATCAAAGCTCTTGCACACAGAAGCTATGTGACGGAGATCAAGCAGATGGGCAAAGATCTGAAGATCACTTTGTATGAGCGTGCGAAACTGAATCCGGCAGGTTTCCCGGAACTGATGCAGAAATACAGACGCGGACTTCAGTTCAAGAATGAGCAGGAACCGAAATTTATCCTGACACCGGTCGGAAATCTTCTGACAGCACTTACGGATTTTCTGAATGAACTGGAGAAACTGGTGGAGGAGTAAAGTCAGTCAGGAACGAAACGTGTCTATTTTGTGAAAAAACAGCGTTTCTTATGGATAATCCTTGCCCTGAAGGGGAAAAAAGTTTATACTCATACTATTGAATTCAGGTAATCATGGAGGAAAATATGAAGGAAATGACAAAAAAAACAGCCGTTGTTGCTATGGCAGGCATTATGGCTGCAGGAATGCTTACCGGATGCGGTGAGAAGAAATTAGACGGAAGCAAGACGGTTGCTACAGTAGATGGAACAGAGATCCCGCTGGGCGTTGTAAGCCTTTCTGTCAGAGACGGTCAGATGCAGACAGAAGCTATGTACAGAAGTTATATGGGCGGCTCTGATTTTGATATCTGGGATACAGAAGCAGAGAAAGGCAAGACCTATGGTGAACAGCTTGTAGAACAGGCCCTCGAAGACGTAGAACTTATGTACATCATGAAAGAAAAAGCAGCTGATTATGATGTAGAACTGACAGATGATGATGAGAAAGCAATCGAAGAAGCAGCCGCTTCCTTTATGGAAGCAAACTCTGATGAGGCAATTGCAGACCTGGCAGTTACAGAAGATCAGGTCAAAACCTTCCTGGAACTTGAGACATACAAACAGAGAATTCATGATCCGATCATTGCAGATGTAGACAAGGATGTTTCTGATGAGGAAGCACAGCAGTCTTCTTTCAGTTATGTAAGTATCAGCACAGCAGATTTAAGCGATGATGAGATTAAGCAGAAGAAAGAAGATGCACAGAAGATCCAGGATGAACTGACCAAGGATCCAGAGGGAGATTTCGATGAGATCGCCAAATCTGTAGATGATTCTTATTCTTCACTGGAAGGTACTTTTGATGCAAATGATACCAGTGATGATGAAGATTCCGAGAATGAGGATTCTGAGGAAGACAGCAGTACATCCAGCAGTACTTATCCGGATGAAGTGATCAAAGTCCTCAGAACACTCGATGATGGAGAAGTTGCTCCGGACGTGATCGAAACAGATACAGCATACTATGTTGTAAAACTGAATCAGAAAAACGATGAAGAAGCAACAGAGACCAAGAAAGAGTCTATCATTTCTACAAGAGAGCAGGATCTGTATACAGAGACTACTGACAAGTGGATGGAAGATGCAGATATCAAAGAAGAGAAGAAAGTTCTCAAGACTCTCAAAGTAACAGATAACCATAAATATAATCAGCCAACCGCAACACCGGAGCCGACCGAGGAAGCTGCTGATACAACAGAAGATACTGAGGTAACAGAGACACCGGAGGCAGACGCTACTGAGACTCCAGAAGTTACAGAGGCAGCAAGTGCAACAACAACACCGGAAGCTACTGAGGCAGCAAGTGCAACAACAACACCAGAAGCTACGGAAGCACCTTCCTACAGCACAGACACATCTCTGACAGTCAAAGACGGAGATACTGTAAACATTGATTATGTTGGTAAGATCGATGGTACAGCATTCGATCGTGGAAGCACTGATGGAAAGGGAACAGACCTTGTGATCGGTTCTGGAAGCTATATTGATAACTTTGAAGATCAGCTCGTAGGTGCTCACCCAGGAGATGAAGTAGAAGTAACCGTAACCTTCCCGGATGATTATGGTGTGGATGAGCTTAATGGAAAAGAAGCAGTATTTGATGTTACTGTGAATGGAATTTACGAATAAAAAATCGTAAAAATCGGAGCCCCGCAGCATTCGCTGCGGGGCTCTATTATGTAAGGATATTAAATTTCCTCCGCATTATCCTCAGAAAAACTTCCCGTCACATGGATACCATTGATCTCAACATCACCCTCCATCGGAATCACGATACATTTACGTCCATCAATAATCTGGGTTTCAATTAACGCCGCGCGGTCCGGGTCTACGTGGATGACGACATCCGGGGTTTTGATCTCGGTCCGGCGGGTGTTGGTAATGTTGGATACCATCAGGGATGCATTCTCACCGGCGGTGGCTTCGTAGCACTGGTCGAAAGTTTCCATTTTTTCTTCTTCGACACCGCATTCCTCGAAGAGACGTTTCACTTCTGGTTTGGTGAGAACAGCGGGTTCAGGAGAATCCTTCTGTGCTTCAACCCATTCGTTCAGTTTTTCGTGGATATTCATGACGGTATCGTAAGCACAGTCCTCGCCCAGAGTTTCTTCTACAAGGGCATTAAAAGAATCCCTTTGGCCTCCGGCAGACAGCGGTGTATCGCAGCCAAACAGTTCATCTACGAAAGTACTGCGGAGCTGTTCTGCGTTCTTGGAGTAGTAGAGAAGTCCGTGGATATCTGTACTGCGGTCATTAAATACCGGGAACAGGAATCCAAGATCCGGCATTTCTACGATCCAGTCACGGATGCGGTCCTCGATATTGTTGGTTTCTGCATTGTAGCAGAGACCTGCTTTGGAAAGGTTTACAGGGCAGATGCTGCACAGAATATGATCATAGATCTCATCGGAAGCATCAAACATTTCCTGACCATCAGAAGATTTACCAGGGATATCGTATACAGCGTGGATCAGGATGATATAATAATTCTCACCGTAATCGTAAGATTCGATCACTTTGTCATAGAATTCATCCAGGATAGCATCATCCTGTAACTTACTGCCGCGCAGACGAAGAAGGAATTCCTGTGTGCCGCCTTCTTTTTCCTGCTCGAGAGGAAATTCCATATTGATCAGGTTCTTGCCGACAGTACCGGAAAGAGTTTTCTTGAAGATTTCAAAGTATTTGAACATTTCTTCTTCGGAGAGAGAAAGAAATGCTTCTTTCAGCTTGGTCTTTTTGTTTTTTTCTCCGTCAACGTAGCAGCCGCAGATTCGTGTGATGGCGCAGTTGTTGGGGGTAAACTGTTTCTTGATTTCTGATATTTCTTTTTTATTCATAATAAAACTCCTCGTGTTTGAAAGTATAGAAGGTATTTTTGCCAGAAAAAAAGGGCCTTGCGGCCCTTTTTAACAGCTTAGATCTTGGAATAACCGAAGCCATTTACCAATGCATCCAGTTTCTGTTTCTGGGCACATAAAGGACAGGTGGAAGCAGGATACGAACCATAATTTGGAAGATCCCTGTGATCAAAAATACTATAAACAGGCAGTCCGGCAATATTGGTAGCTGCACTGAAAATTGCAGCGATACCACGGATCGTGCCGCCGTAGTACAAGATACTCTCGATCGCACGGGACAGAGTTTCGCCTGTTGTGATAGAACCATCCAGGATCAGGATGTTCTTGTTCTTGATCATTGGCTGGATATTGTCACGGAAAATGATCTGACCAGAGTTATTGTATTCCGGAGCAGTGATATAAATAGTCTGGTGTGAGTTCATAGAATATACACCAGCTCTGGTAAGTGTCTCTGCCAGGTATGCACCGACAACCTCCAGTCCGCTCATACAGATGATCGTATCAACAGGAATACTTGTTTCATAGTTGGCAGCCAGTGCCTCTGCGACACGAAGTGCCTCTGAACTTCTGGAACGCATAGTGGTAAGGTCCAGATAATGGGTGATGTGAGACTGCGGTGTTGCAAAATGTCCAGGAATTACCTTAAGCTGAATTTTCTTGTCGCCGCGTGCACTGATTTTGGTCATTCTTGATTCCATAAAAATCCCTCCCTTATAAGCATTATAAGATTTCTGTGCGGAATGCTTCCGCAATTCCACTGAGCTGATAACGGTCAGCAAGATCCTGAATTCCGGTCATGATCTCTTCACGGCTGAAATTGTGGACTTCCAGGAAGTCATCGTCCTTTCCATTAAGATTATAATAAAAAAGAAGACCGATCTCCAGATTCTGGCGGTCACCATCACAGGTCATTTCGTATAACTGGTTCTCTGCCTCGTCAATCTTACCCTCATCGGTCAGAGCGATCAGATTCTCAAGAGTCGTTCTGGCAGTACTGTCTTCGATCACTTCCGGGGTAAGCTCGGATGCGCTTACCTGAAACAGCATTTTCATAACAGCATGAACCATTTCACGGATCTGGCGCAGTATAAAATCATCCTGAAGCATTTGGATTCTCCCTTCTGAATCAAAATTTATTGCAACCATTATCACGTGAACAGTTACAATTTTTTATAAAATATCTATTCTTAGATTACCACAAACGACACCATTCTACCAGTGAAAATTTATTCACAATATTGTGAATTGAACGACAAATGTAACTGTTCACAGGTAGTATCCCGCGAGGTGTTTTGCAATGAATAATGGCAAAATCCCGAGACATACGGGGCAAAATGCTGTTTCCGCGGGTCTGATGTATTTTTGGGCAGTTATTGCAGAATACTATATTATATACATGTTATAATTGTTAAAAAAATATTTCGTAATAATTAAGAAAATATGATATAATCAGATAAAAAAATAATTGCAGGATGGAAACATGATAAAAGGAATTCATTTGACAATAGGCATTTTATCAGGGATTCTGTTTACACAGAATATCTGGGCACAGACATTGAAAGAACCGGTGATCGAATCACAGGCTGTAGTTGTAATGGATATGGACAGTGGAGATATTTTGTATGAGAAGAATGGAAAAGAAAAATTATATCCCGCAAGTATTGTAAAACTTCTGACAGCACTGGTGACAGCGGAGGAAGGAAAGCTGGATGATATCGTTATTTTTTCGTACGATGCTGTCTATGGAGTGGAAGAAGGGAGTGGAAATGCACTTCAGTTAGAAACGGGCGATAAACTGACAGTAGAAGACTGTATGTATGCAATGCTGTTGAAATCTTCCAATCAGGCGGCTAATGCGCTTGCGGAATATGTTGCCGGAAGTAATGAGAAATTTGCAGAACATATGAATGAAAAGGCACAGGAACTGGGATGCACAGACAGTAATTTTGTGAACCCTTCCGGACTAAATGCAGAAGAGCAGAAGGTTACAGCGGAAGATATGGCCAAGATCGCAGCAGCCGCTTTTTCTAATGACACTGTAAGGGAAATTGCATCGGCAAAGACATACCAGCTTCCGGTAACTTTGAATAATCCGAACGGCTGTATCGTTGAAATGGAACATCAGCTTTTGAATGGGACAGACTATTCTTATAAGTATGCCTATGCAGGAAAAACCGGTTACACGGATGCAGCAGGAAATACCTTAGTAACAGCAGCCAGGAAAGACGATAAAAATCTGATCGCAGTAGTATTAAAAAGTGAGATGACACATTATACAGATACGATCAAGCTTTTTAATTATGGATTTGCATATCTGGAACAGCAGACACAGGAGATAGAGGCAGAGGAAGAATCTGTCGACACGGAAAAAGTGCAGACAGTTCCGGAAGAGCAGAAAGAAACGACACCAGATCATACCGTTATAAATGTAGTGAAGGGGATATTTTTCCTGATAATACTCTATGGCGCAAGTCTGATATTCAGACGTAAAAAAAGCAGACTTCAAAAAAAGAGAAAAAATATCAAGAAAGCTGGAAATGGCAGTAAAAAAAGCAAAAAGAAAAGCAGAAAATAATAAGAAGATTCCTTAAATTTCTTTACGGGCAAAATTGAGAATGGTATAATATAATCTTATAGGAGACGCAAAGAAGTATGCAAAAGAAAGGATGCCATGGAAGCACAAAACGAAAATGATATGACCAGGCATGAATGGGAAGTCATGCTCAAAGAACTGAAGAAAGTATTTTCAATTGTACGCCTTCTTAACGAGGAGGAACTGCGAACCGGAAGGCTTCAGGGAAGTACAGATATGTCAGAGGGATGTGAATGCTATGCACTCTGGAATAAGAATTCCCGTTGTGATAACTGCATTTCCAGGGCGGCCTTTGCAGAAAAAGGTAAGAGAACAAAACTTGAATTTATAGATGATGGCATTTTCCAGGTAGTGTCCAAATATATCAAGATCGATGGCGTTCCATACGTGGCAGAACTGGTAAACAAACTGGACGGAGATGCGCTGGTAAGCAAGAAAGAGCGCGATGAGATGCTCAAGAAACTGATCCGGTACGACAGAGAACTGTATATGGATGCATTGACAGGTGCATATAACAGGCGTTACTATGAGGATCAGCTCAAATCTGTTGATATGGTTGCCGGGGTTGCAATGATCGACCTGGATGACTTTAAGTTTTATAATGATACTTATGGACATAATGCAGGAGATCTTGTCCTGGAGACGGTTGTCAAGATTATACGAAACAATATCCGTAAGACAGATATGCTGGTTCGATTTGGCGGTGATGAATTTCTTCTGGTAATGCCGGATATTCTGGAATCCTCTTTCCGCAAGAAACTGAAACAGATACAGGAAGCGATACATATCGCAGAAGTACCCGGGTATTTACAGCTTCGTATGTCTGTCAGCATAGGCGGGGTATTGTCTACACGCGGGACAATAGAGTCAGCAATACGCAGGGCAGATCAGTATATGTATCAGGCAAAGACAACCAAGAACATGGTAGTGACCGAGGGAGACCTGCTGAACGAAACACCGGCACTGACAAATACATCATCTATTCATAAATATAAGATTCTGATCGTCGATGATTCAGAGATGAACAGAGAGATCCTGTCAGCAATTCTGGGAGATGAATTTGAGATCCTGGAGGCAGAGAATGGTGAGGAATGTATTTCTGTCATCAGGAAATATGGAACCAGTATCTCGCTGGTGCTTCTCGATATTGTGATGCCTGTCATGGATGGATTTGAGGTTCTGGAGTTTCTGAATAAATATCAGTGGATTGATGATATTCCGGTAATCATGATCTCCAGTGAGGATTCTGCGACCAGTGTCAAGAAAGCCTACGAGATGGGTGTATCTGATTACATCAACAGACCATTTGATGCAGAAGTTGTTCATCGGAGAGTATTTAATACGATCAAACTTTATGCGAAGCAGCGCAAGCTGATCGCCCTGATCACCAATCAGGTATATGAGAAAGAGAAGAATAACCGTATCCTGATCGAGATTTTAAGCCAGATCGTAGAATTCCGAAATGGCGAAAGTGGACGACATGTCCTGAATGTAAATATCCTGACAGGAATCCTTCTGGAACAGCTGGTTCAGGTTACGGATAAGTACAATGTTTCATGGTCAGACAGACTGATGATCACGACAGCGGCTTCTCTTCACGATATCGGAAAAATCGGCATTGATGGCAAGATACTGAACAAGGCAGGCAAGCTGACACCGGAGGAGACAGAGATCGTCAAGGAACATACAGTGATCGGTGCCTCCATGCTGGAAAACATGGAAATCTTCAAGGATGAAGAATTTGTCAAGATTGCTTATCAGATATGCAGATGGCATCATGAGAGATATGACGGTAAAGGCTATCCAGACGGATTGAAGGGAGATGATATTCCTCTTTCCGCACAGGTCGTTGCACTGGCAGATGTTTATGATGCGCTTGTCAGCAGGCGGGTTTATAAGAAGAAGTATACGCACAGAGAAGCAATGCGAATGATTCTTAACGGCGAATGTGGAGCCTTCAATCCGATCCTTCTGAAGTGTCTTGTAGAAGCACAGGAGAAGGTAAGGGACAGCATCGTAGTAAGTGAAGATTACAATGCTTCTTATAAACGCAATATAATGAGAGAATTGGAAGAATATGAAAGTACCAAAGAACATCTGATGGAATCTATCACACAGGATATCCAGAAAGAATGTTCAGAAATTGAAAATGATACAGACCTTGATTTTATTGGGGGGGGGCAAAACGGAAATATGATTGACAAACACGTAAACTCTTACCTCAGAAAATGTCTGACTGATAAAGATCACAGGGGTATTAATTAATCATAATGCATTTTACCAATAAGAATTAAAGGAGAATATACAGAATGACAGTTAGAGAAAGTTATGAAAAAATGGGCGCAAATTATGACGGAGTTTTATCCAGACTTGGAAATGAAATGCTGATCAAGAAATTTGCTGTAAAATTCCTCAAAGACCCAAGCTTCCAGGATCTTACAGATGCAATCGAGCAGGGGGACGCAGAACGCGCATTCCGTGCTGCACATACACTGAAAGGCATATGTTTGAACCTTGGCTTTGACAATCTTTACAAACCAGGTGAAGCGCTGACAGAGAAACTTCGCGGAAGAGAACTGAATGGATATGAGGCATTATACGCAGAAGTAAAAAATCAGTACAACAAAACAGTAGAAGCGATCAATGAGATTGCTGAGTAAATACAAAACTCGGTATCGACCGGACACAGAATGTTCGATCGATACCGAGTTTTTTTGTTTGGGCAAAGAAATTCAGCGAAAAACGGTCTGGACCAGTACCATATACAGGACAGTGCCGCCGCCGATACTCAGAAGAGTGCTCTTTTTCCATTTGTGGAGCAGTACGATAAAAACAATTGCAATTGCTTCAGGAAGTCCATGTGTACTGCTTGCAGGGACGTCTTTCAGACAATAGATAACGAGAAGCCCGATTGCTGCATATGGGAGTACCGTTCCAAGGTACTTGATGAATTCCGGTGGATTTTTGCCCTCCGGGAAAATAATGAATGGGATAAAACGTGTTGCCATTGTTCCAAGGACAACTGCCGCAATGGTGCTGATCGCCTGTGTTGTTGTCATTGTCATTTCGCAGCCACCTCCGGTTTCTTTGAGAGTTTACGTTCTGCTGTAAAGCATACGATGATGAAGATCATGGACGGAACGATGAAATTGCTGCTTCCGAAGATCAGAAGGCAGACAGCGGAGCAGATCAGCCCTACCAGAGCAGGACGATGATCTTTGGCTTCTTCCCACTGGTTCAGGAACATTACAACAAACAGGGCGGTCATGACAAAATCAATTCCTGTTGTATCGAAGTGGACCACATATCCGAGAAGTGCTCCCGCTGTAGCAGCAGATACCCAGTAGATCTGATTTAACAGATTGACAAAGAACATGAACCATCCCCTGTCTACATCATCCGGCGGCGTTACTGTACAGTTGACGGTGAAAGATTCATCACACATGCCGAAGATCAGGTAGAACTTTTTCCAGCCGGTATTTTTGTACTTATCCAGCATGGAAAGTCCGTAAAATAAATGTCTGGCATTGACCATCAGTGCCAGAAAGAAAGCTGCGATCGGACTGAATGCCGATAGCAGAAGATTGGCTGTCACGAATTCCATGGAGCCCGCAAAGATAAACATACTCATAAAGAATGGATACCATACGGAAAATCCCTTGCTCTGCATCATAAATCCGTAGGACATTCCCAGAAAAAGGAAACCTATACCGATAGGAATCGTGTATGGAAACGCGGCTTTAAATGCTTTTTTCTTCATTGGTTAAAAAACTCCTTGACTTTTAGTATGAATATGTATATATTTTATATATAAAATTTTTATATATAATTATTTTACATATTATTTATGGAGGTGATCGGATGTATTATCCCGTATCAGCATTACTTATAGAGTTTCTGATTCTGTCTGTTGTAGAATCACAGGATTCCTACGGATATGAGATCAGCCAGACCGTCAAGATCGTGGCTGATATCAAAGAATCCACTCTATATCCCATCCTGAAGAAACTTGAAAAAAACGGTTATCTCACAACCTATTCTCAGGAATTTCAGGGACGTAAACGCAAGTATTATTCTATCACCGATTCCGGCAAAGAACAACTGGTGTATCTTCACAAAGAGTGGGTTTCTTACAGAGATACGATTGACGGAATCATTGAAGGGAGGATCAGAAATTGACCAGAGAAGAATATATGGCGAAATTGCAGAAATATCTTCGTAAACTTCCGAAGCAGGATTATGAAGATGCAATTGAATATTTTAATGAATATTTCAGCGATACGGACGAAGAAGGTCAGCAGAAACTGATGGAGGAACTGGGAACTCCGAAGGAAGCGGCTGCGGATCTGATGTGTAATCTTCTGGATAGAAAGTTACAGGAACAGGACACAGATATTGAGGAGAAAAAGAGTAAAAAAGGAATTATCACGCTCTCGGTTCTTGCAATCCTGTCAACGCCTGTGACAGTGCCGCTTTTTATCGCATTGCTTGCAGTACTTTTTGCAGTTGCGATTTGTGTTGTCTGTGTGATCTTCAGTGATTTTATTGCTGCATTCGGCGTGTTACTGATTGGTGGTAAACTGTTGCTGAGAGGACTTGTTTCCTTCCCGTATTCGTTATCAGGCGCACTGACAGTGACTGGCTGCGGACTCTTTGGAATCGGATGTGCGATCCTTCTGTATATCCTCGGAATTTATCTTTGTAAATGGACAGGCATGCTTCTTGTCAAGCTGGCCCAGGTATTAGCTGGAAAGAGGGGTAAAAATCATGAAAAAAACAAATAAGCGTTTACTGGCAGTCGGTGGTATCTTTTGTGCAGTGGGTATTCTGTTCTTTGGTGTTGGCGTTGCATCAGGCGGTAGAAATTATATAAAATCAGCAGACCTGAACAGAATCAGCGGAACTGCAACGATGGATTCAAGCGACAGTCATGCGATCTTGAGCAAGACAAAGCTCGATGCGTTTTCTGCCGTGAATATCGATCTTCGGAATCTGGATCTGGATGTGAAAGAATCGGATGATGATAATTTCTATATTGCTTATAATATTGAAACAAATGACGGAATGCTTCCGCTTTCCTATCAGGTTCAGGATGATACATTGAATATTGTGGAGAAGCAGGGGCATGAGTCGTATTCATATATCCACATTGATATTAACTTTCTTCAGGAGATGCTTGGCCAGAGCCATGTGATCGAGAACTCTAATAAGGTGACAATCTATATTCCGAAAAAAAACGACTTGAGTAGTTTTTCCTGCAAGATGGGATATGGCGATCTTGACATTGAATCTCTGGGAGTAAAAAAGGCAGTGATCTCCTGTTCTGATGGTGATGTGAAAATTAAAGACAGTGCATTGAATTCCCTTGAGATGGAAATGGAACTCGGAGATCTGCATCTCAAAAACACTTCTGTCACAAATAGCCAGATTACACTGGATGACGGAGATGTAAAAGCAGAGAACACTGTATTTCAGGGCAAAAACAAAATCACATGCAGTCTGGGAGACATCAAGCTTAGTATTCCGAAAGAAGTGGTTGAGGGTCTTTCTATAGAGGCAGAGGCAAGTGATATCGACATCCCGGAAACTCTTGGAAAAGTAATGACAGATGAGGACGATGAACAGGTACTCACCACAGAAAATAAACCACAGGATTCCCTGGAACTTAAGAGTGAGGATGGGGATATTAAGATTACTGCTGAGAAATAATACCTGTGAGATAATTCTATTTCAGAAATAACTGGAAATCTGTTATAATTGAGAAAAGATAAGGAGAAGATTATGCAAATCGATGAACTATTAGGAGAAAATATTTAAAATAAGGAGGAACATCAACATGAATTTTCAGTTTGCACACTACAACTACAACGTTATGGATCTGGACAAGTCCATTAAATTTTATGAGGAGGCACTTGGCCTTAAGGAAGTGAGACGTAAAGAAGCCGAGGACGGAAGTTTTATTCTGGCATATCTTGGCGATGGCAAGACCGGATTTGAACTGGAGCTTACCTGGCTGAGAGACTGGGAGAAGGATCATTATGATCTGGGAGACAACGAGATTCATCTTGCATTTACGACAGACGATATGGAAGCCTCCCACAAGAAACACGAAGAGATGGGATGCATCTGCTTCGAGAATCCGGCAATGGGAATTTATTTCATCACTGATCCAGATGGATACTGGCTGGAGATTGTGCCGGAGAAAATGTAAATAAATCGTAACTGTTCAGTACCCTCACAGTTACAATAAATCTCACATCAGCACACATGCCACATACGCAAGCGTATTCGGACCATAATAGTATTTCAGGTTATTCTTCTGACATACTTCCGATACCAGCATACCGCATGCTTCCATCGAAGAGATTCTTTTTCGCGGGAAGCGGCAGGGTGCATCCGGGTAGGTGCAGGTTTTGCAGAGCATGCAGCATCCGGTTCCGAGTGGCAGGAAAGAAAAATGAGAGGCGTGGAGTTTCTCGAGGAACGCAAGGAAATGTTCCTGGTGAAGATTCTGCGCCTTTATCATGCCATCCCAGTCAAATTCATCTTCTAATTTTGTAACAGTCTGTACAAGAATTCCCTCTTTATAACAATAAATACTTCCACGAAGCTGATCCAGAGTTCCACACCCAGGAGGACAGCTCCAGCGTTTGGCATACTGCTGGCATCCCTGGGCACACATGTCCCGGACGTCCTGTTTTAATTCGATGGTTGCAGTATCCAGCGGTGCTGCATGCGTAAATCCTGATTCTAAAGCCAGGTTTTTAAGTTCTTCGTAATTCATTTCTATTCTTCTCCAAACATTAAATGATCAATATAACAGTCCTGAAATTCCGGACAGGATGCCAGTTCCAGAAATTCTGTCTTGGCAGCAAGAAACTGGCTGTAAGCAAATTCACGGCGATTTAAGGCACAGAGCTTTGCACCTTCTCCGGCGGCGTTCCCAATCGTTTCAATGCGATCAAGAAGCACAGGAGGTATCATACCGATCCGGCATGCAGAGACCGGGTTCATGTAATTTCCAAAAGCTCCGGCAAGATATACTTTACGGATATCTCCTACAGATACCTGCATCCGCCTTGCAAGAAGTTCAATACCGGAGCGGATGGCAGATTTGGCAAATTGAACTTCGGAGATATCTTTCTGGGTCAGAGTGACTGCAGAAGTACTGATTCGATATTCCGGAGCCTGCATCAGACCAGCTTCACTTAAGAATCCAGTGTCCAGAAGAGCGGCGGTCAGATCCAGCAGTCCTGATCCGCACAATCCCCTGACCTCAGCATTTCCGATGGTATGATAACAGACTTCTCCATTTTTTACAGAAACATGATCGATGGCTCCGGGAATTCCCCGCATGCCGCAAGAGATTCTGGCTCCTTCAAAAGCAGGCCCGGCAGCAGTGGAACAGGCAATCTGACGATGGCGGTCCCCCAGGACCATTTCCCCATTTGTACCAATGTCGATCATAAGAGTCAGTTCATCAAGCTGGTCAAAATGAACAGAAGTCATACATGCAACGGTATCGGCACCGACAAAACCGGCTATATTTGGAAGGATGCGGATACGCCCCTCTGGATGAATGGGAAGCAGCGGAGCAGCAGGAATCTCCATGGCATTGGAAACCTTTGGCATATAAGGCGGCACGGTCAGCGGCGAAGGATCGATGCCAAGGAAAAGATGATGCATGGCAGTATTACCGACAACACAGGCGAGAGTGATCTCCGAAAGCGGGATACCGGCTTTGGCGGCTGCTTTTGCGGCAAGGCTGGCAAGAACATGTGTAATGCAGTACTGAAGCTCTGAAGAGTGATTTTTCAGAACATATTCGATCCGGGATATTACATCCGCACCGTAAGCAGTCTGAGGGTTCAATATACTTTCTTTGGCAAGTTCCTCACCGGAGATACCGTCCAGAAGATAACAGACAACAGTCGTGCTTCCGATATCGTATGCAAGGATATATCTGTCACGGCCGTCCGGCTGTACAGAAACAGAAGTGCCATGTTTCAGGATCTGCATGTCAGATTTCTCAGGAATGCGGACTGTGATATTGTCCCGTATCACAGTCTGGCATGCCAGAGTTTCCCTGTCATTTATATAAACGATACATTTACCACATTTTCCATTTCCGCCGCAGGGAGCATCCGGGGCGAGTGAATTCTGCTGGAGAACGTGGAGCAGGTTTTCGCCTTCATCTGCATTTAAAATCCGATCATATGGTAAAACAGTAATTTGATAAGTATTCATTTTTCTGTGCCTTTCTATCCGCGTTGCCGAAAATCTTTTTTTCAATATAGCATTGTAAACACGGAAATACAATATTTTACTGCGAACGGTAATGGAATCACAGTAAGATAGTATACATCAATCAAAAGATAGTAGAAGTTATAACCCTTTGGATATTATAAAATAAAAGTGCGGGACAGATCATATAAGCGGACATGATCTGTCAAATGAGAAGGTGTTTGACAATGGCACATCAGGAGGGAACAAAATAATGATCATAATAGGAGAGAAACTGAACGGATCTATTCCGTCAGTTGCCAAGGCAATCTCTGAGAAGGATGCGGATCTGATCAGAGAAAGAGCCAGAATGCAGGCAGAAGCGGGTGCTACATTTCTGGACGTATGTGCGTCTGTAGAAGAGGACGTAGAAGTAGAAACACTGAAATGGATGATCGATCTTGTACAGGAAGTAACAGATACACCGATCTGTGTAGACAGCCCGAGTGCAAAATCCTGCGTAGCAGCGATCCCATTCTGCAAGAGACCAGGTCTTATCAACTCTGTATCTCTTGAAGGTGATAAAATCGATACCATTTTCCCGGTAATTGCGGACACAGACTGGGAATGCGTAGCACTTCTGTGCGATAATGATGGTATTCCGGATTCCGTAGAGCGACGTATGAAAATTTTCTTCGGAATTATGGAAAAAGCAAAACAGTACGGCATTGCACCAAGCCGTTTACATATTGACCCACTGGTTGTAACTTTAGGAACAGATCAGACTGCATTAACTGTATTTGCAGACTGCTGCAGAAGAATTAAATCTGAATATCCGGACATCCACATCACAAGTGGACTTTCCAATATTTCTTTCGGACTTCCGGTGAGAAAAAATATCAACCAGGCATTTATGGTACTGGCTATGAATGCTGGTATGGACAGTGCGATCGTTGACCCGACCAACAAGAACATGATCGGTATGATCTATGCAACAAATGCATTGTTAGAGCGTGATGAATACTGCTTGCAGTATATTGATAAATTTGGAAACAAAGCCGCTGAAGAAGTACAGCCTACACCGGCTTCTCCGCTTGATGAGAAGATGCAGAAAGTATTCAAATTAACTCAGGATGGTAAGAACAAAGAAATCGGACAGGCCGTTCAGGAAGCACTTGATGCAGGCTGTGACCCGACTGCTATCTTAAATGACGCAATGATCGGAGCTATGGCTGTCGTAGGTGATAACTTCAAGAAAGAGATCATCTTCGTTCCACAGATGCTTGCAGCAGCACGTGCTATGAAAGCCGGCGTGGATGTTCTGAAACCATATCTTGCAACAGGTGAAGCAGGAAGCGCAGGAACCATTATCCTTGGTACTGTAGCAGGTGACCTTCATGATATCGGTAAAAATCTTGTCGGTATGATGTTTGAGAGTGCCGGATTCGAAGTTATCGACCTTGGTGTTGATGTACCGATCCAGACATTCATTGATGAAGTAAATTCACACAAAGAAGCAAGTATTGTAGCTCTTTCTGCTCTTCTTACAACAACAATGCCATCACTTCGTGACACTGTTGCAGCACTTCTGAAACAGCCGTTCCGTAACCGTGTCAAGATCATGGTTGGAGGTGCTCCGATCAGCCAGGAATTCGCTGATGAGATCGGTGCAGATGCTTATACAGAAGATGCAGCTTCCGCAGCAGAGCAGGCTAAGAAATATGCAGAATCCGGATTCTGTGCAAAAGCAGAAGCCGGTGAATTTGATGATCTTCCGGTAGAAGGTGCAGAACCGGTACAGGAAGAAGTTAAAGAAGAAGCTCCGAAGGCAGAAGAAAAAGTTTCTGAGACACCTAAATTCGAAAAAGGTGCCGTAGATTTAAGCAAGATCCAGCTTCCGAAACCGGGAGAAGGCTACAAGCTTAACTGGGAAGCAACCAAAGAAAAATTTGCTAATTACTGGCAGCACAAAAACACCGGAAGACCGCTGATGTGTGTTATCGCCAGAAGACCGGAAGTGGAGCAGTACTCAGACGGAACACCTGTTGAGGGTGGTTATCTGGATCAGATCTGCCAGGGTAAATATTACAACATGCCGGAAGAACTGAAATGGAAAGACATGGAAGACAAATACCAGAATGCACAGAGGATCGTAGACCGTTATCGTTACTTCTGCGATACACATGCATTCCTTGGAGAGAGTTTCCCGAACCTGAACATCGACTTTGGTCCAGGATCCGTAGCATCTTACCTCGGATCTGAGATCGGATTCAAAGAAGATACTGTATGGTTCAACAAATGTCTGGACAGCTGGGAAGGTGTACCGAAACTTACTTTTGACCCGGAAAACAAATGGTTCAAAAAACACATCCAGCTTGCAAAAGACTGTAAGGAACTGGCAGGAGACGATTTTGTTGTAGATATGCCTGACCTTATGGAAAACATCGACGTACTTGCTTCCCTCCGCGGTGCACAGGATATCCTGTTTGACCTGCTGGATGAGCCGGATATGATCGGTGAGAGAATCCAGGAAGTAACCGATGTTTACTATGAATACTATGACCGTTTCTATGATATCATCAAAGACGAAAACGGCGGAAACGCTTACACTGTATTCCAGATCTGGGGACCTGGAAGAACTGTAAAATTACAGTGCGATTTCTCTGCAATGATGTCACCGGAAGACTTCAGAAAATACATTCAGCCATCCTTACGTGAGCAGAGTGAGAAAGTAGACCATGTCCTGTATCATCTTGATGGACCGGCTGCGATCAAACACATGGATGCACTGATGGAAATCGATGGAATTGACGCTCTGCAGTGGACAAGTGGAGATGCAGGCCCGGACGGAACACTTCCGGACTGGGATGTGATCTACGACAAAGCAATTGCAGCAGGAAAATCCATCTGGGTAAAAGTTTACTCAGGAGAATTCGAAGACTGGATCAAGAACGTAGACCGTATCGTTAAGAAATATGGTTCTCACAGCTTATTCCTTCTGTTCCCGGAAATGTCTCTGGAACAGGCTGCATACCTTCTTGACTATGCAGACAAAAACTGGAGCGATGTAAAAGGAACTTATGTAGAATCTCTCGGAAGATAAACCCTTATATTAATATAGTTGAATCCCAAATTTAAATAAACGGGAGCCGCCAGGTAATGTCACGACCTGACGGCTCTTTTTTTGCTGCATGCAACCTGTTAAAACATACGAAAACGATATGTTTATAAAGGCGTAATTTATATAATTTACACAAAAAATCATAAGAAAGTATAGATTGTGCGGAAGAAAAAAGAGGAATATTCTCATTTAGAAAGTATAATTAGAGACATATTAAGGGATGCAACTATATAAGGTGAACAAATGAAAGAGAGGTTTTTTTAATCATGAAACAGAAAGCAATGGATGTAAAACTCGTAGTAAGACCACTGATCGGATGTCTGACACATACACACTTCTGGGAAGGCCCATGTCGTGCAGGTCACAAAGAAGACATGACTGTTGAGGCAGAAACAAAGGCAGCAGATGAGACATTTAAAGAATCTGTAGAAGCTCTGAAAGGTGTGATTGATGAAGTTCAGTTCACAGAGCCGATGGATGTTCGTTATGATGAATCTTTCGTAGTAAAGAAAGATCTGTTTGAAAAAATCGGCGAAAATCTTGATGAGATTGATTGCTTCCTGTGCATGGGATGGAGAATTCCGAAACTGGAACGCTACAACAAACCGGTAATCATCTGGCAGAACGGAAACGAAGGAATCGACTTTGCAGCTTACTGCCGTTCTATCGGAGTAGAAGCTTATGTAGCAATGGATCTTCAGGATGTAAACGAGATCGCACATATCCTCTGGGTAAGAAAAGCCGTTCGCAACACAAGAGCACTTGTACTTACAGCAGGATCTTTGCCAACATTCGGTATCCAGAGCCTGATCCGTGATCCGGAAGTTCTCCGTCAGCGTTATGGATTTGAAGTAGTAAAACTTCCATTCACATCTATCTTCAAATATATGGATGAGATTACAGACGAAGAAGCAAAACCGATCGCCGACAAGATCATTGCAGGTTCTACAGATACACAGGTAAATACAGACTGGTTCCTCAACGACGTGAAATATTATCTGGCAGCTAAGAAAATGATGGATATCTATGACTGCAACGCATTCTCAACTGCATGTCATGAGCTCTGCACAACAGAGATCCCGCAGAACCGTAAATTTACACCATGTATGTGCCATTCCATCATGAAAGATGAAGGAATCCCGAGTGGATGTGAGGAAGACCTGAACGCACTTATGGCTATGCTGATCATGCAGTACGCTGCAAACCGTCCGGCATTCATGGGTAACCCGAACCATGAGACAGACGAACTGCTTCGTATCCACCATGCAGTACCGGCACTTTGCATGAATGGTTATGGAACAAAACCACTGGAATACAAACTGTGGGCATTCACTGGTCAGGGATTTGGTGGAAAACTGCAGGTTGACTTCACAGAGAACGATGATGACTATGTAACACTTGGCCGTTTCAACCCGGCAGGCGATACCATCTGCATCAAGAAAGGTAAAGTTATCCGTTCCGAATATGCAGATACATACTGCAGCCCGTACTACTACATCCAGATGGATGACGCAAGAGAATATATGCACAACCTGGCAGGCTTTGGTCATCATCAGGTACTTATCTTTGGTGATTACACAAAACTTATCAAAAAGATTGCAAAGGTTATGAACTTTAACGTACTGGAAGGATGATTCCGAATGGTTTATCTGAATAACGCGGCTACATCATGGCCGAAACCTTCCTGCGTGAATGAAGCTGTACAGGCGTGTCTTATGGACACGCCTGCTTCACAATTCAGGGGAGGAAGCGCGATTTTAAAAAAAGATGTGGAAGTACTCTGTCGTGAAGCTATGGGGGAACTGCTGGGGATAGCAGAGAGTGAGAGGATTTTTTTTACATCAGGGGCAACAGAAAGTTTGAATACTGTCCTGTGTGGACTCGATTATGGAAAAGCAGGAAACAGCATTCTCGTGACACAGACAGAGCATAACAGTGTCCTGCGTCCGCTTATGAATCAGTCGGCATTAAAAGAGCATCCGGTAAAAATCATCTCCTGCACCGCGATTGGCGCAGTGACAGAGGAACTGCTGGAACAGGCGCTGGAAGAAGAGCGGCAGGACGGACGGCAGGCAGCAGCACTTGTGGTCAATCATTGCTCGAATGTAACGGGATATGTGCAGGACATGGACATGATCAGCAGGTTCGCAAAGAAAAACAACCTTTGTCTGATAGTGGATGTTTCCCAGAGCGCAGGCTGTATTCCGGTATATGCAGATCAGTGGAAAGCAGATGCGGTTATTTTTACAGGTCACAAAAGTCTTATGGGTATGCAGGGCAGTGGTGGATTTTATATCAGAGAAGGTATTTTACTAAAGCCGTTGAAATATGGGGGAACAGGACGTAACAGTAAGCAGCTGACCTATGAAGATGAAGATTATGAATATGAAGTTGGCACACAGAACCTTCCGGGAATCACGGCATTGCTGGCTGGAGTGAATTTTGTACGTGAAACAGGAGTTGACATGATCCATAAAAAAGAAATGGCACTTATGGAGAAATTGTATGAAGCTCTGGAGAAGATCCCGGGAATCCAGGTATACGGAAATTCTAAGGAATGCAGGGGACCTGTCATGAGTCTGAACTTCAAAGGCCTGACAGCTTCCGATGCGGCATATATCCTGGAAAGTGGGTATGGAATCACGGTACGTGCGGGACTTCACTGTTCTCCACTGATCCATGAAGCTATGGGAACACAAAAGAACGGAACGATCCGCATAAGCATATCTTACTTTACAAAAGAGAAGGACATACAGGAATTTCTTACAGCGGCAGAGCAGATCGCAGGCTCTGTGGCAGGACGATGAACAGGGGAAAAGTTTATGAAGATTACAGGAAAGCGGCCTTCAAGAGAGAAATGTGCAGAATCCGGCTGGTTTGCAACAGACTATCTTATGGATGCGCCGATAGACAGAGAATTTATTTTAAAGCTGAAATCACTTGGAGGTTTTGTATATCTTGATATGCTGAAACAGCCTTTTTTTAAGATCGAGAATAATTACTATATGATAAAGGGGATAGAAGGAAACGACTATTTCAGGATCGCCGTTCATGGAAAACATGAAGATGAACTGGCAAAACTGGAAGCATTCATCCTGAATTGCGTGAAAGAATAAAATCTGCTATACTGAGAACGTTAAAGAATCGAATTTTGTGTTATCAGATTTGACAGAATTAACGTTACTTACAGGAGGCAGACGATGAGGCTTGAACGAGATAATATTCCACTTGATAAAGATTTTCCTTTTCAGATTTCAGAGGTAGTGCTGACCCCGAAGAACAGCAGGCCGGGGACCTGGCACTGGCACAGTTACTTTGAGATCACCTGTGTGCTTGAGGGGAAGGGGAATTATTTTGTCAATGGACAGGAGTATACGATGGAGAAGGATGATGTGATCATCTTTAACAACGTAGAACCTCATGGGTGGAATCTTATCGGGGATGATATGAAGCTTCTGGTCATGATCTTTTCGCCGGAATTTATTGCAGAGAAGATCAGCGTATTTGACACGGAGTATCTGAAGCCCTTTGTAGAGCGGGGAAGTAATTTCAAGAACCGTGTCGGCAGGGAAGATGAAATAAATGCAGATATCCGTGCGGGCATCTGGGAAATTTATAAAGAGTGGAATGATCAGAAAGAAGGTTATCCTCTTATGATCAAGGCCAATGTATTGCGGATCCTCACCATGCTCATACGTACTTATCAGGATGAAACCAAATCCGGAGAGATGCTCAAGGAGAAAAAGAACGCCATGAAGCGTCTGGAGCAGGCGTTTGATTACATCGATGCTCATTACTGCGAGAAGATCACACTGGAAGAGGTTGCGTCATCTGTGTATATGAGTGCCAATTATTTTTCATCTTATTTTCGTAAGGTGACGAATATCAGTTTCAGTGATTATGTAACACGAATGCGTATCAATCATGCCCGTGAACTTCTTCGTGAAGGGAAGAAAAATGTTACGGAAATCGCCATGGAATGTGGGTTTAATAATATTTCAAATTTCTATCGACTGTATAAGAAACATGTGGGCAAAACACCCAAGGATGAAAAGAGTAAAAATAGTTAAAAATCAGAATCAGATAAGCCATAGACCGATCATAAACAGCCGTGTTAGGATAAAAACAGCAATGTTATATCCTGATACGGCGTTTTTTATGGGAAACAAAAACTTACAAAAGGAGATTTGGGGAAATGATAAAAACAGACAGATATGTAGAATGTTCAGCAGCAGGCATGAAATATCGCCTGATACCGGTAACAGATGAGATCATCCGCTGCATGATCGCAAAAGATGAAGTAAAAACAGAGCAGGAATCTCTGATCATCGAGAAAAAAGAGTATCCGCAGGTTCCATTTGAAGCAGCAGAAGCAGACGAAGTAGTTACAGTAAAAACATCAGCAGTGCAGGCAGAACTGAATCTCAAAACAGGAGGGATCACCTGGAAACATGCAGATGGAAGTGTGTGGCTGGAGCAGAACAAAGCGGATCTCACCAGGATTGATGTCGTACACTATAATACAGGCGGCGAAAAACCGATCATCAACCGTGTAAAGACTGTAGACGGTGAAAGAAACTTTATCCAGAACCTCAAGGCAGAAAAAATCAGAGACGGATACCGCGCAAGAGTTTTCTTTGACTGGAAAGAAGACGAGGAGATCCATGGACTTGGACAGGCAGAAGAAGGTATTTACAACTACCGTGAACATACACAGTATCTGTATCAGCACAATATGCGTATCCCGATGCCGATGTTTGTATCTACCGAAGGATATGGAGTCCTGTTTGACTGCTGTTCACTGATGACTTTTAATGATGAAGGCAGAGAATCCTATCTGTTCCTGGATACGGTAGACCAGATCGATTATTATTTCCTCGGTGGAAATACAATGGATGAGATCATTCATGACTACCGTTATCTGACAGGTAAAGCACAGATGCTGCCGAAGTGGGCGTATGGCTACATCCAGTCCAAAGAGCAGTATTACACAGCAAAAGAACTGGCTGAGATCGTGCGTCATTACAGAGAGATCGGTGTTCCGATCGATTGTGTCGTTCAGGACTGGAATACCTGGGAACCAGGCAACTGGGGAGAAAAGATCCTCGACAAAGAACGCTACGGTGACAACAAAGAATGCATGGAAGAAATCAACAAAATGCATGCACACAGCATGGTCTCTGTATGGCCGAACATGAATGCGGGCGGCAAAAACCATCAGGAATTTTTTGACGCAGGCTATCTGCTTTATGACTATGCAACCTACAATGCTTTTGATGAAAAAGCCCGTGAAATGTACTGGAAACAGGCAAAAGAAGGACTTTTTGATGAAGGATTTGAATCCTGGTGGTGCGATTCCACAGAGCCTTTCTCCGGTCCTGACTGGAATGGCGGCGTGAAGAGAGAGCCATGGGAGAGATATGAACTTGTCGGCGGCGAGCACAAGAAATATCTGGATCCGGCTGTTGCCAATGCGTTTGCACTGATGCATGCAAAGGGTATTTATGAAAACCAGAGAAAAGACACTGAAGACAAACGTGTCCTCAACCTGACCCGTTCCGGTTATGCATCCGGGCAGAAATACGCAGCCATGCTGTGGTCCGGCGATACCTGCGCTTCCTGGGACAACTTCAAGATCCAGATCGTAGAAGGCCTGAATATGGGACTGAGTGGTTATCCGTACTGGACACTGGATATCGGTGCGTTCTTTACAGTTGCTGATAAATGGCAGAATCGTGGCTGTGGCTGCAACACAGATCCGGAGCCGAAGTGGTTCTGGCAGGGCAAATACAATGAAGGTGTGAAGGACAAAGGATACTGCGAGCTTTATACCAGATGGCTTGAGATGGGAACTTTCCTTCCGATGTTCCGCTCTCACGGAACAGATACTCCGAGAGAAATCTGGAACTTCGGTGACAAAGGAACGATGTTCTATGATGCAATTGAGAAATCTATTAAGCTGAGATACCATCTGATGCCGTATATCTATTCTCTTGCAGGAGCTGTTCACTTCAACGACTATACGATCATGAGAAGCCTTCTGTTTGATTTCCCGCAGGATAAGACTGCAAGAAAGATTGAGAATGAGTTTATGTTCGGACCGTCACTTCTGATCTGTGCAGTTACAGAGCCAATGTACTACGGCCCGGAAAGCACAGAACTTGACCGTGAAAAAACATGGGAATGTTATCTCCCACAGGGAGCTGACTGGTATGATTACTGGACCGGCAAGAAATATGAAGGCGGTCAGTATGTAACGGTAGATGCGCCGATCGACCAGATGCCGATCTTTGTAAAAGCAGGAAGCATTCTTCCGGTTGCAGACGGACTTACTTATGCATCTCAGAAACCGGAAGGACCGGTGAAACTGATGGTTTACCCGGGAGCAGATGCAGAATTTACTCTTTATGAAGATGAGGGAAATAACTATAATTTTGAGAAGGGTGCATACGCAACCACAAAACTGATCTGGAATGACCAGAAAGGTGAACTGACTGTAGAAGAAAGACAGGGAAGCTTTGATGGTATGGAAGATATTTCTTATGAGGAAGTCATCATTTGATGGCTTCCTCTTTTTCATCGCGATATTCCAGCGGGCTCATGCCGGTATGTTTCTTGAAGATACGGCTGAAATATCCCTGGTCATGGTAACCGCACATCTCTCCGATCTGACGGACAGAAAGCGAAGGCTCATTGAGAAGCAGCTTCTGTGCATGATGCATCCTCAGATTGGTCAGATATTTGGTCGGGGTACAGTCATATGCCTGGCAGAAGATCTTTGTCAGATAACCGGGACTGTAATTCATATTGTCTGCGATCAGGTTCAGATTGATATCGTCACTGTAGTTTTTTATAATAAAATCCCGCAGAACAGAAGCAATTTGAGAGGGAGTCATGGAAGCGGTTCCTGCATTAAAGACAGCTTCGTAATCCTTCTTGGCGATCTGAAATTCACGTTTGATCTTTTGCAGGGCATCATGGAGCTCATCTGGATCCACTGGTTTCAGCAGATAATCAGAGACTTTGAGAGTAATAGCTTTCTTGGCATATTCAAAGTCTGAAAACCCGCTTGTGATAATAAATTTAGTGAAAGGGAACTGACTTCTTACTTTGGTAAGCAAGGCCATCCCATCCATAACAGGCATACGGATATCCGTTATGACAAGATCAGGAGTAAGCTTTTCTACCAGTGCAAATGCCTGCTCGCCTGTCTGGGCAGTACCTGTAACCTGAAAATCCGGGTCCGCTTTCTGGATTTTCTGGACAAGATTATTTAAAAGAAGTTCTTCGTCCTCCGCAACGACTACTGTGTATTTCATGATAGTTCCTTTCTCTTATTAATACTGAGTTGTTTCTTGACCCTCTGATATATAACGTCCTATGGATACAATTCCGTGTCCGTCCTCGGTGTTTCCATATTCAAAAATGATTTTGCCGTTGCAGAAAATCTTCCATCTGAGATAAACATTTACAGTTCCCAGACCGTTGATCTTGAGTTCAGGAAGACCTGGATTCTGGTCTGCTTTGGCAAGATTCTGTGCGATCTTCTGACATGCTTCCTCAGAAAATCCGGGACCGTTATCTGTGACGGTGATCTTCCAGTAGTTTTCCGCGATAACACTGCTGACGGAGATCATCCATGGTGGTGCACAGTTGGAACCATATTTGATAGCATTTTCTACGAGTGGCTGGATCAGCAGCTTGGGAACCTCCTCAGAAAGAAGGCTTTCATCTACATCAATATTGTAGTTCAGACTGGACTGATAACGGACTTTCATACAGTACAGATATTTCTGAACATAATCCAGCTCATCAGCAAGAGATACGGTCGTGTTGCCTGTATCTGTAATATAGCGCATGATCAGAGAAAGATTCCGGCACATTTTGGCAACTGTGTCATTATCACCGTTTTCCGCAAGAACCATGATACTTGACAGTGAGTTGTAATAAAAATGCGGGTTGATCTGTGTCTGCAGAGCCATATTTCGAGCGTGCATTTCCTGTTCTTTTGCCTGTGTGAGTTTTACCATGGAATCCTTCAGATTATCGCTCATAAACTGAAATGCCTGGTAAAGTTCCTCAAGTTCATTGACAGAGACAGGATAGGAAGTGACCTTTTCCTGACCAAGAGTGTCCAGCTCCATTCGCTGAATGATATGTTTCAGATGCTTGACCGGTTTGACAACAGAACGGGACAGCCTGTATGAAACAATAACAGAAGCCAGAAGAAAAGCAGCAACAACTGCCAGAAGGATCTGGAGCATCTGATATACCGGTGCAAGTATGGCTGATTTTGACTGAACCGTGAGGTAAGTAAATCCAGTGTAGCCGGAGTCAATTCTTGCCGCATATTCGTCCTTGCCTGTCAGAGGGCTGGTAAGCCTGGAAGAAGTCTGAGATGAATCTGTCAATGTGTAATAGTCCTGGAGTTTGGAACTTTCACTGTCTGAAATATCGTAAGGATAGATCAGATCACCATCCTGATTAAATACATATACACTGGCTGCATCATCATGATTTTTCTTCTCGTAGGAAATGATACTTTTAAAAATGGATTTGCACTGTTTGGCTGTTTCAATTACGCCTACACTGCGGCGGTACTGATTTGTGAAAGAGCGGTAGACAGAGATCATCCACTGAGAATATTTCGCCGACTTGGAATATTCATAGGTAAGATAGGGATTGGTGATTACTTTTCTGCCATCTGCTTCCCGGGCTTTCTGCAGCCATTCGGTGCGAGAATCGTCCGTTTTTTTTACCATGGTGGAAAGTCCTGCCTGAAGTACATATCCGGAAAAATCGTACAGATTCACCTGATCAGCTTTTAATTCAGTTCCGCTGAGAGAAATAAAAAGATCAGACATATCGGAGAGCATACTGTCAGAGATATTGAGATCAAATTTCTGATCGAGGATACTCTTGGACATATTACTGTAGTTGATATTGACGGATACTGTGTCCAGGTCAAGGATAGCAGAGTCTACCTGTGTTTTGAAACTGGAATTCAGGGTGTTCATGGCACTGATCTGACTTTCCTTCAGTCGTCCTGATACAAAGAGATAAAAAAATGCTGCAAAAGCAAACAGGATCAGACTTGCCATTCCGAGATAGGCGATAAAAAGTTTAGACTGTAAGCTGCGTTGTTTCATATATACGCCTCCTGTAAAAAAAGTACCAATGGTTTTTCAGGACATGTCAAAAGTATTTCGTCGAAATTATAACATGTTTATGTAAAAAGTACAAATGACAAAAAGCGAAACTGGTAAAAATGGTCAAAAATATACATTATAAATTGTGCAACCTAGTAGAATGATGTGAAAATAGCATACAAAAATGTGAAAAAAGTACAAATACAGAATGGCTTTGTCCATGGATAAAAAACACAGTTACTGATAAACTTATTTCATCAAGGACGTGACAAAAACAAATTAAAAGGAGGAAGTTTTTTATGTTGAGAAAGAGATTTTGGGCAGTTGCATGTGCAACAGCAATGGTAGCATCTATGACAGCAGGTCTTAGCGTGAATGTATTTGCAGCAGATGATACCAAAGATTTTGCAGGAGAGGAATTAAGCATTCTGGTATCCGCAGGCTGGATGGATAACCGTTATGATGAGACACTGGAGCGTTTTGAGGATACATACGATGTAACCGTTGACCTTCAGACAATCCCGGCAGATCAGTATTCTGATCTTCTTCAGTCAAAACTGGCAACAGATTCCTGTGCGGATGTTTTCTGGATCCAGTCCAATCCATTTGCAATTGAATCAACCATCGTTGACCCGGAGAAATACTGTATCGATTTTACAGGAGCTGACTGGGAAAACCTTATGCCGGAAACAAGAAAAGCATCCTGCACATACAACGATAAATTATACGGACTTCAGGTTTGGAACAATTCTCCGGAGTACGTAATGCTTTACAATAAAACTCTGTTTGAAGAAAATGGCTGGGAAGTTCCAACCACATATGCAGAACTCAAAGACCTCTGCGCAAAGATCGCAGATACAGGAATCACTCCATGGTTCATGCCAGGAGCAGACGGATGGCAGCATCAGCTCGCATTCTTCCAGATCGGTGGAGTTTATGAAGAAGCAACACCAGGACTGTACGATGCTCTGAATACAAACCAGGCAACATTTGCTGATAATGAAAAAATGCTTGAAGTTCTGAACGAGTTCAAAGAACTCTCTGATGCAGGCTACTTCGGAGAGGACTGGATCGGAACAGACAGCACAAACATGTCAAATGAATTTGGCGACAGAACATGTGCAATGGCAATGGCAAACTCCAGTTACATCAAACAGATCAAAGATGACACAGGTTCCGAAGATGAATATGGAATGTTCCTGATTCCTCTTGGAGACAATACCTGGTATCCAACCAGCCCGGCTGGCCCGACAATGTTCGGATACAAAGGAACAGAGCATGAAGACCTTGTAAGAGAATTCTTCAACTTCGTAACAACAACAGAAAGCCTTCAGGAAATCCTTGACAACTCACCGGCTTACACAAACCTTGATGTAAACGATGACAATCTGGAACAGCACTGGCTGCCAGAAGAGGAAGAATTCCTTGAGACTGTAGACAAAGATAAAATGAGCGTATCTGTACTTCAGAATGGTACAAAATATACAAACGACTACTGGATGCAGTTTGGACAGGATATGATCGCATTCTGCCAGGGTGAAATGGAAGCAAACGATGTTCTTGCAAACATGGATACCAACCGTGCAGAAGCAGCAAAAACTGTCGGAGATGAAAACTGGGAATAAATTTCAGATAAAAACGTTGTGAAATAAGGGTAATTCTTCAGTGCGAGGGAGTAAAATCCTTCGCACTGTCTGCTAAAGGAGTAAATAAGAAGATTATCCTTGTGACTTGATTAATCTGGCTGCTAAGAGAACAGGAGGTAACTTCAGTGAATAAGAAAAAAATATATCCCTGGTGGTTTCTGGTGCTGCCGCTGGTATTGTATGTAATCTTTTTCCTGCTTCCAAGTGCAATGGGTGTAGGATATTCCTTTACAGACTGGAATTCCAGAAGTGTCCTGAATGGTACACATTTTGTAGGACTGCAGAACTTTAAAGAAATTCTGACATCAAACAAAGGCTATTTAAGTGGAATTGGGAATACACTTAAATTTACGATCATTTCTAACATTGTAAAACTGATCCCGGCACTTATGATCGCAATCATGCTTCAGGAAGGCTTAAGAGGAAAAGGACTTTACAGAACTCTGTTATATCTGCCATCTATTCTTCCATTTGTAATTATCGGTCTGATTTTTAAATCTATCCTCAATTACAATACAGGACTTCTGAATACGATCCTGGATGCACTGCATCTCGGAATCCTGAAACAGAAATGGCTTTCTGATCTGGGTGTTGTATGGAAATCCATTTACGGTGTAGATGCCTGGAGAGGTATTGGTTATGTTATGACTATTTTCCTCGCAGGTCTGAATACGATTCCGAAATCCTACTATGAAGCTGCTGAGATCGACGGTGCAAACTTCTGGCAGAGACTTCGCTATGTAACACTTCCAATGCTTACAGGTTCTATCATGATCAACCTTGTATTTGGTATTACATATGGTCTGAAAGTATTCGATATCGTTTACGTTCTTACAAACGGCGGTCCTGGACATGCAACAGAGGTTCTTACAACTTATGCATTCCAGCTTTACTCCAGAGGTCAGTATGGAATGTCTTCTGCATTGAATACGATCCTTCTTATCATTACGGCGATCATCGGTGTAGGTATTGTTAAGAAAATGAGTAAACAGGAGGTACAGCAGTAATGAAAAAGCAAAAAGTTCAAAACGTGTTGAAGCATATTGTCTGCATCCTTCTGTGCCTGACAGTTGTACTTCCATTTTACATGGTACTTATCAATTCCTTCAAGGATAAAGGAGAGGCCGCAAGAATGAGTCTTGCGCTTCCGACCAAATGGGTATTCTCAAACTACGCAGAGGTTATCAAAAAAGGTAATCTGATCCAGGGATTTGCAAACAGTTTACTGTATGCTCTGGTAGCAACTACACTTGGTGTTGTACTGTGTGCGATGGCAGCATTTGTAATGTGCCGTAACAGAACAAAGTTAAATACATTCCTGTATTACTTCGTTCTCTGCGGACTGTTCTTCCCGGTCAACTATGTAACTCTGGTAAGAGTTTTGAGTGCTTTAAACCTGAACGATACACGAGTTGGTATTGTCATGGTATTTACGAGTGCGATGATACCGTTCTGTGTATTTACGATCCGAAACTTCGTAATATCCATTCCGGTTGAATTGGACGAGGCAGCGGTTATTGATGGTGCAGGACCTCTGAGCCTGTTCTTCAAGATCATCATGCCGCTTATGAAACCAACACTTGTAACCTGCTTTATCCTGCAGTTCATGACAGTATGGAGCGATTTCCTTACACCTCTGTACCTGTCCAGCAAGAGCAAACTCTTCCCGATGACCATGGCAGTATACCAGTTCTTCGGAAAGAACAAGAGCTACTGGAACTACATCTTCGCAGATATCGTACTTACCTGTATTCCGGTTATCATTGTTTACATGATCGGCCAGAAATACATCGTTGGTGGAATGACTTCCGGTGCGGTGAAAGAGTAAAAACGATTAATAAAAAATAGACGTTTATCTCGTATAAGAGACAGACGTCTATTTTTTATTACAATACTTTATTCAGGAAATCAATTGTTCGTGCTTCCTGTGGATTCAGGAGAACTTCCTGTGGGGAGCCTTCCTCTACGATGTAACCGCCATCCATGAAGATAACCCGGTCGGGCAACTTCGCGGGCGAAGCCCATTTCATGGGTTACGATCACCATTGTCATGCCATCGGCGGCGAGCTGCTTCATAACCTGAAGAACTTCACCAACCATTTCCGGGTCGAGAGCACTGGTTGGCTCATCAAAAAGCATGATATCAGGAGTCATGCAGAGGGCACGTGCGATCGCTACACGCTGCTTCTGCCCACCGGAAAGCTGCTCTGGATATGTGTCAGCTTTGTCGGCCATGCCGACTTTTTCCAGCATGTGGATGGCGCGCTGTCTGGCTTCATCCTTGGTAGCTTTTTTCAGTTCTACCGGAGCGAGCATCAGGTTCTGTGTGACATTCATATGCGGGAAAAGATTGAAATGCTGGAATACCATTTCTACATTTTCACGGACTTTATTGATATCAATATGTTTGTCTGTAAGATTGTGTCCATCTACGATCACTTCTCCGGCGGTAATCTCTTCGAGCTTGTTCATGCAGCGCAGGAAAGTAGATTTACCGCTTCCGGAAGGTCCGATGATAACGACTACTTCACCTTCATGAATGTCTGTGGAGATATCCTTCAGGACTTCCAGAGAGCCGAAGTTTTTTTTCAAATGTGATACGTGGATTTTGACGTTGTCTTTATTTACGGCCACGGTTTAATCTCCTTTCTAAGACTTTTGCGATTTTGGACAGGATTGTGATGACGATCAGGTACATGATCGCAACAATACCCCATGTCTGGAAGGACATGAAAGAATTGGCAACAACGTTCTTTGCAGTGTTGACCAGTTCCGGCCTGAAGTGCTGTCAGGGTAAAACTGAATCCCATCATATTGTTCAGACAGTAAGGAACACCGAAATAAATAAAATACGCGAGGACGATCATAGGAACGCCTCGGATAACATCAACAAAAATAGAAGATATGATTCTGCAGGCTTTATTCTTAAGTACACTTAACAAACCAAAAAACATACCCAGAATACAGGCAAAAAACAGACCGCATAAAGCAAGAAGCAGGGTCTGTCCCATTGCAAGGAGCAGCTTCCTCTTCAGCAGGAGCCTCTGTTGTATCTGCCTCAGCGTCATCAGCAGCTTCTTCTGTCGGAACTGCGTCTTCTCCGAGGTATTTGGCAATGATCTCGTTGTATTCACCGCTTTCTTTTCTTTCATCTGTAATAGATGCGCCGGCGATCATACCGTCAGCCTGTCCAGCCTGGCATGCAGCGATAGAAGCGTCCCATCCAAGACTCTTGAGCTCATATTCAAAGCTCTGATCTTTTGCGATCGCATCAAGTACGTCTACGTCGATACCTACGAAATTACCGCTGTCATCTGTGTATTCAAAAGGTTTGAATACAGTATCAGTTGCGATAGTCCATTTCTTATCTGTCTCTGCATCAGAAGCTGCAAATACAGGAACAGTAAGGCTTCCTGCGAGTAATCCCATTGTTAATAAATAACACATCTTTTTCATAGAGAAACACTCCTTTTCTTTTAAATAATGAAAAAAGGCGCAGTTTACAAAAAAACTGACGCCTTCGTCGCTTTTTTCAGTTCTATCATTCCCAAAACACACTGTCAATGGAATGTTTTAAAATTTTACCATATTAAAGGGATTGTCCTATAAATAAAACATAGTTTGAGGGAAGAGAGTATATTTTATAGAAAGTTTATGTACAGATATTGGTGCTTATGCTACCATTTAAATGTACATGTCAAAAAAGGTAAAAGAGGGACAGAAAATGGCAAAAATAAAAGTAGCAGCAATACAGATGCCAACAGTGACTGACAAAATGCAGAATGTCAGGACAGCGGGAATATATCTTGAAAAGATAAAAGATGAGAAACCGGATTTTGTTATCCTTCCGGAGATGTTCTGCTGTCCATATCAGACGCAGAATTTCCCGGTCTATGCAGAAGAAGAGGGTGGGCCTGTATGGCAGCAGCTTTCGGAATACGCAAAACAATATGGAATCTATCTTATCGGCGGTTCAATGCCGGAGAAGGATGCTGAGGGAAAGGTTTACAATACATCTTATATTTTTGACAGGCAGGGAAAACAGATTGGCAAGCACAGAAAGGTGCATTTGTTTGATATTGATGTCACAGGTGGACAGACATTTAAGGAATCCGATACTTTGACGGCGGGAGATCATGATACAGTTTTTGATACCGAGTTTGGCAGGATGGGAGTCATGCTATGTTTTGATATTCGGTTCCCTGAGCTTGCGCGGATGATGGTAAATGATGGCGCAAAGGCAATCTTCGTTCCAGCGGCTTTCAATATGACGACAGGTCCTGCACACTGGGAACTGTCCTTCCGAACCAGAGCACTGGACAACCAGATCTACATGATAGGCTGCGCCCCAATGCGCGATGAATCCGCAGGATATATTTCCTGGGGACATTCCATTGTCACAGATCCATGGGGCAGAGTCATAGATATGCTGGATGAAAAAGAAGGCGTACTTCTGACAGAACTGGACCTTGACTATGAAGAGCAGGTAAGAGAAGAGTTACCATTATTAAAGAGCAGGCGGAAGGATATGTACCGTCTGGAAAAACTATGCAAATAATGCTATGCTTTGTGCGAAGCTATATGTGCTTGTTATAATTTTTTTATAAATTGATGGAAAGTATGGGATGGACCATAGAGCAGGCTATGGATGCACTTCAGATACCAAAGGAAGAGCGAAATAGCTACCTTAATATGTTGAATAACTGCGCGCCGCATTCTCGTTACTTCCAGTGATGAGTTAGGCGCGCAAAT
>NZ_QTWS01000014.1 GCF_003461245.1 Blautia sp. AF19-10LB | reverse complement strand
TGTCCTACAAATAAGATAGCACATTTTGTTGAAGTTTCTTTATATTTTATTTTATCTAGTACAACAAGTTGAATTAGAAAAGTACATACCTGAAAATTAATGAGATTAAGGCTGGCAGTTATGACAAGAATTGAGAACTGTCAGCCTCGCGTTTTCTGTATAAACGAAAATAGAAAATTCACAGAATCTTCACAAAATAATTAGCACTCACATCTTTACAGTGCTAACAACATGTGTTATATTACCAGTATAACAAAGATAACCCAAAGGGTACGGAAAGAAATTTCGGTATCCTTTTCCTACGATATAGAGGAGGAAAGCCTATGAATATCAGTAAATTTACACAGAAATCCATCCAGGCTGTTCAGGACCTTGAGAAGGTTGCTTATGAGTATGGCAACCAGGAAGTAGAGCAGGAGCATCTTCTGTATGCGCTGCTGACACAGGAAGACAGCCTGATTCTCAAGTTGATTGAGAAGATGGAGATCAATAAAGATTATTTTATCAACGTAGTGAAGAAAGCCCTGGATGCGAAGGTTAAGGTATCCGGCGGTGATCTGAGATTTGGACAGTATCTGAACAAATCTCTTGTAAATGCAGAGAACGAAGCAAAGGCAATGGGAGATGAGTACGTTTCCGTTGAGCATCTGTTCCTGTCCCTGCTGACACAGCCGAGCCCGAGCATGAAGAAGATCTTCAACGAATTCGGTATCACCCGAGAAAGATTTCTCCAGGCACTTTCTACTGTGAGAGGCAACCAGAGAGTTGTCAGCGACAATCCGGAAGCAACTTATGATACCCTGAACAAATACGGAGAGGATCTTGTCGAGAAGGCAAGAAACCAGAAACTTGATCCGGTCATCGGACGTGATGCAGAGATCCGTAACATTGTCCGTATCCTTTCTCGTAAGACTAAGAACAACCCGGTACTGATCGGTGAGCCTGGTGTCGGTAAGACAGCAGCCATCGAAGGACTGGCACAGCGAATCGTTGCCGGCGATGTTCCGGAAGGCCTTAAGAATAAGAAGATTTTTGCACTGGATATGGGAGCACTGGTTGCAGGTGCCAAGTATCGTGGTGAATTTGAGGAACGTCTGAAAGCTGTTCTTGAAGAAGTAAGAAAGAGTGAGGGTGAGATTATCCTTTTCATCGATGAGCTTCATCTGATCGTCGGAGCCGGTAAGACAGACGGTGCGATGGATGCAGGCAATATGCTGAAACCTATGCTTGCCAGAGGTGAACTGCATTGTATTGGTGCCACCACACTGGACGAGTACCGTCAGTACATTGAGAAAGATGCCGCACTGGCACGTCGTTTCCAGCCGGTTATGGTTGATGAGCCGACCGTAGAAGATACCATTTCTATCCTTCGTGGACTGAAGGAAAGATACGAAGTCTTCCATGGTGTCAAGATCACAGACAGTGCACTGGTAGCAGCAGCTACACTTTCGCACAGATACATCACAGACAGGTTCCTGCCGGATAAGGCAATCGACCTGGTAGATGAGGCCTGTGCCCTGATCAAGACAGAACTGGATTCCATGCCGACAGAGCTGGATGAGCAGAGACGTAAGATTATGCAGCTTGAGATTGAAGAGTCTGCTCTTAAGAAAGAAACAGACAATCTGAGCAAGGAGCGTCTTGCAGAACTGCAGAAAGAGCTTGCAGAGATGCGTGACACCTTCAACACTCAGAAAGCTCAGTGGGACAATGAGAAACATTCCGTAGAGAAGCTCCAGAAATTACGTGAGCAGATCGAGGATATCAATAAACAGATCCAGAAAGCAAAACAGAACTACGATCTGGAAAAAGCTGCCGAACTGCAGTATGGTGAACTTCCGAAACTCCAGAAACAGCTTGAGATCGAGGAAAAACAGGTCAAAGAAAGCGACCGCAGTCTGGTACACGAAGCTGTCACAGATGATGAGATCGCAAGGATCATCTCCCGCTGGACCGGCATTCCGGTAACGAAACTGACCGAAGGCGAGAGAACCAAACTTCTCGGACTGGAAGACGAACTTCATAAACGTGTGATCGGACAGGATGAAGGTGTACGTCTTGTTACAGATGCGATCCTTCGTTCCAAAGCAGGAATCAAAGACCCGTCTAAACCGATTGGATCTTTCCTGTTCCTTGGACCTACCGGTGTCGGTAAGACAGAACTTGCCAAGACTCTGGCAGCAACTCTGTTTGATGACGAGCAGAATATGGTACGAATCGATATGAGTGAGTACATGGAGAAATATTCTGTATCCCGTCTGATCGGAGCGCCTCCGGGATATGTTGGATACGAAGAGGGCGGTCAGCTTACAGAGGCTGTTCGTCGTAAACCGTACAGCGTTGTCCTGTTTGATGAGATCGAGAAAGCACATCCGGATGTATTCAATGTACTGCTGCAGGTTCTGGACGATGGTCGTATCACTGATTCTCAGGGCAGAACGGTAGACTTCAAGAATACGATCCTGATCATGACATCCAACATCGGTTCCCCGTATCTTCTCGACGGTATCGACGAGAACGGAAACATCAAACCGGATGCACAGGAACTCGTTATGAACGACCTGCGTGGACACTTCCGCCCAGAGTTTCTGAACCGTCTGGATGAAATTATCATGTTCAAACCATTGACAAAAGACAACATTGGCGGCATAGTAGACCTTATGGTACGCGAACTCAGCAACCGTCTGGCAGACCAGGAGCTTTCTCTGGAACTGACCGATGCAGCAAGGACTCAGGTAATTGAGAACGGCTACGACCCGGTATACGGTGCACGTCCGCTGAAACGTTATCTGCAGAATTATGTAGAGACACTTGCAGCCAAGAAGATCCTTTCCGGTGACGTTCATGCAGGTGATACACTTGTATTGGATGTCAGAGACGGCGAGTTTGTGATCAATACGAAATAAATTGCTGCTGTGTGAGAAGTGCTCAGCGGCAGGATACCACAGGAGGTAAAATATGATACCAAGAGATCCGGTGATGCTGTTGAGCTACGTCAACACACAGCTGAGAGATTTTTATTCCTCCCTGGATGCTTTTTGCGAAGACAAAGACATATCCAGAGAGGAACTGGTAGAGAAACTGTCATCAATTGATTATCAGTACGACACAGTGACAAACCAGTTTGTATAAAACAATAACGCGAAAAGGCATTTGCTTTTCCACAGATATAAGGTGGGAGGCAGATGCCTTTTTTGATGCATTGTATATTATATTGGGGAGAGATAAGTGGTGTTTCTGCTAAGTGTTTGAATCATTAGCCGGGCAAAATGATTTTCTTCTTTTATCCGTAAATTGTTCCTTTATAAAATCTAAAAAAAGTGTGAAATATACAAAAAACAGTTGCATTTTTTGTGCAGATGCATATAATAAACAATTAGCCGACTAATTAATAGCTGACTAATGAAATGAAATATGTTTTAGTACGGAGGTGAAAAGGTGTTTATAGGAGAAGAACCAGAGTTCGGTCCTGAAGAGCATAGAATGAGTTTTTTGTCTATGTTTATGCGGATCGACCGCCGCTTTATGGGGAAGTGCTTTGGGCAGATGCAGGAACTTGGAATTTATCCGGGACAGATCCCGGTGCTTGGACTTCTGGCATATAAAGACGGATTGAGCCAGCGCGAGATTGCAGAACATTTGAGAATCAAACCGCCGACCGTCAATGTGACCGTCCAGCGGCTGGAAAAAGCAGGATTCCTTTTCCGCAAAGCAGATGAAAAAGACCAGCGTGTCTCCAGAATCTACCTGACAGAGAAGGGCAAACAGGCCAAGGAACGCGGCATGAAACGAGTAGAAGAAAATGAGAAGATCCTTCTTGACGGTTTCAGTGATGCAGAACTTTGTCTCTTACGAAGATTTCTGGAGCAGATAACCGCAAATATCGATAAAATACCCGGATCATCCGGAAAAAATGACACAAAGAAAGCGAGGCAGCAAAAGTGATCAAACTGATGAAGTATCTGAAAAAATCAGCAGGCTATATCATCCTGATCATAGCCCTTCTGTTTCTTCAGGCATACTGTGATCTGTCTTTGCCGGACTACACTTCCAAGATCGTGAATGTAGGTATCCAGCAGAGCGGAATCGAAGACAGCGTCCCTGAAAAGATCAGAAAGACATCCATGGACAGTTTACAATTGTTTATGGATGACGACGACAAAGAAACCGTAGATTCTTTTTATGAAGAAGACGGAGACAATCTCGTACTCAAAGACGATATAACAAGTGACGAACGGGACGAACTGAACAGTATCTTCGGCAAACCGATGATGATCGTGGCAAGTCTTTCATCCGGAAGTGAAGAAGTTACAGCCATGCTCTCCCAGATGGGTGTTCCAGAGGGAACAGACCCGATGCAGGCGATCGCCATGATGCCAGAGGAAGCACTTGATGCGATGACTGAGAAGTTCAGCGAGAAGATCGACAGCATGCAGGATTCCATCATCACCCAGGCAGGTGTCGCTTATGTGAAGAGCGAATATGAGGCACTGGGAGAGGACGTAGATGCGATCCAGATGCATTACATCAAGATCTCAGGTGTCAAGATGCTTGGTATGGCACTGGTAACGATGCTCTGTGCGATCTGTGTCGTATTCCTTTCATCCAGAGTGGCAGCAGCACTTGGTCATGACCTGAGAAATGCCGTGTATCGCAAGGTTATCACCTTCTCAAGCCGTGAATACCACAAGTTTTCCACAGCATCTCTGATCACCCGCTGTACGAACGATATCCAGCAGGTGCAGCAGGTAATGGCAATGCTTTTCCGTATTGTTCTTTATGCGCCGATCCTTGGTATCGGAGGTGTGATCCGTGTACTTAATACCGATTCTTCCATGACCTGGATCCTTGGTCTGGCAGTCGGACTGATCCTGGTAGTCATTATCGTTTTGTTCCAGGTGGCAATGCCGAAATTTACCGCATTACAGACACTGGTCGATAAACTGAACCTGGTAACACGTGAGATCCTTACCGGTATCCCGGTCATCCGTGCATTCAGCCGTGAGAAACACGAAGAAGAACGTTTCGAGGAAGCAAACGAGCGACTGACAAAGACAAACCTGTTTGTCAACAGATGCATGACCTTTATGATGCCGACCATGATGCTGATCATGAACGGTGTTTCCGTACTGATCATTTACAGCGGTTCCTATGCCGTTGATAACGGAACTATGCAGGTAGGTAATGTTATGGCATTCATCCAGTATGCAATGCAGATCATCATGTCCTTCCTGATGATCACAGCCATGTCCATTATGCTCCCGAGAGCAAACGTGGCAGCACTTCGTATCAATGACGTTCTCAAGACAAAAGTAAGCGTCACAGACCCGGAGAATCCGGTTCAGCCAGCCGAGAATGTAAAAGGAACGGTTGAATTTGACCATGTAAGTTTTGCTTATCCGGAAGCAGGAGAGAATGTCCTGACTGACATTTCCTTCAAGGCAGAGAAGGGTGAGACGATTGCCATCATCGGAAGTACCGGAAGCGGCAAGAGTACTCTTGTAAACCTGATCCCTCGTTTTTACGATGTGACAGAAGGTAAAGTTCTCGTGGACGGTATCGATGTCCGTGATATGACACAGAAAGAAGTCAGATCCAGACTTGGATACGTACCGCAGAAGGGAGTCCTTTTCTCAGGTACGATCGATTCCAACATCCGTTACGGCAAGACTGATATTTCAGAAGCAGAAGTAAAAGAAGCAGCAGAAGTTGCACAGGCAACGGAGTTTATCGAGACAAAACCGGAGAAATACACATCCCCGATCGCACAGGGAGGAACCAACGTATCCGGTGGACAGAAACAGAGACTTTCGATCGCGAGAGCGATTGCCAAGAAACCGGAAATCTTTATTTTTGACGACAGCTTTTCTGCACTGGACTTCAAGACAGACAGTACCCTGCGTAAAGCACTCAAAGCACATACAAAAGATGCGACAACGATCATTGTTGCACAGCGTATCAGTACGATCCTGAATGCAGACAAGATCATTGTCCTGGATGACGGACATATGGCTGGTATCGGTTCTCACAAAGAACTGATGAAGAACTGTGAAGTTTACCGCCAGATTGCAATGAGTCAGCTGTCAGAGGAGGAATTGGCATGAGTGGACAGAGACGACGTGGACCGATGGGCGGCAGAGGAATGCGCCCGACAGAAAAAGCAAAAGACTTCAAAGGTGCGATGGGCAAACTGTTCCGCTACATGGGACGCTATAAACTGCGTTTTGTGATGGTGTTCATTTTTGCGATCGCAGGAACAATCTTTAATATTGCAGGACCTAAGATCCTTGGTAAAGCGACAACCGAACTTTATACAGGCCTGGTTGCAAAGGTAAACGGAACCGGAGGCATTGATTTCACGAAGATCGGCACGATCCTTCTGTGGACACTGGGACTGTATGTGGCAAGTGCATGCTTTTCCTTTATCCAGGGCTGGATCATGACTGGTATCTCCAATGATGTGACCTACAACCTCCGTAAAGATATTTCAAAGAAGATCAACAAACTGCCTCTGAATTATTTCGAGAGCAGGACAAACGGTGAGATCCTCTCCCGTGTAACAAACGATGTTGATACACTGCAGATGAGTCTGAACCAGAGTCTGACACAGCTGATCACATCTGTGACAACTCTGATCGGTGTATTTATCATGATGCTTTCCATCAATGTGTGGATGACACTGGCAGCACTTCTGATCCTGCCGGTTTCCATGTTTATCATCCAGGCAGTGATGAAGCATTCACAGAAATACTTCCAGGCACAGCAGAATTACCTTGGCGCAGTCAATGGTCAGATTGAAGAAAACTTCGGCGGACATGACGTAGTAAGAGTATTCAACAAAGAAAACGATGTTCTGGAAGAATTCGAAAAAGACAACAAGAAACTTTATGAATCTGCATGGAAATCACAGTTTTTCTCAGGAATGATGATGCCGATCATGCAGTTCGTAGGAAACCTCGGATATGTAATGGTAGCACTGCTTGGAGGAGTCTTTGTTATCAAAGGTTCCATCGAAGTCGGTGATATCCAGTCCTTTTTCCAGTATATCCGTAACTTTACACAGCCGATCCAGCAGATCGCGCAGGTAACAAACCTCCTGCAGTCATCCGCAGCGGCATCCGAGCGAGTATTTGAATTCCTCGAGGAAGAGGAAGAAGTACAGCAGCCGGAACATCCGGATTCTATCGAAGGTCTGAATGGAAATGTACAGTTCGAGCATGTAGAGTTCGGTTACAACCCGGATAAGATCATCGTTCATGACTTCTCCGCAGATGTACATGACGGACAGAAGATCGCAATCGTAGGTCCGACCGGAGCAGGTAAGACCACCATGGTCAAACTCCTGATGCGTTTCTATGATGTGAATAAGGGTGCAATCAAGGTAGACGGACACGATGTCAGAAACTTCAACCGAAGCGAACTTCACGAGATGTTCGGTATGGTGCTACAGGATACCTGGCTGTTCTCCGGAACGATCATGGAAAACATCCGTTATGGCCGACTGGATGCAACGGATGAAGAAGTGATCGCAGCAGCAAAAGCAGCACATATCCACAACTTCATCATGCAGCAGCCGGGCGGATACCAGATGGTACTGGATGAAGAGACCAGCAACATTTCCCAGGGACAGAAACAGCTTCTTACGATCGCGAGGGCGATCCTTGCGGACAACAAGATTCTGATCCTTGACGAAGCAACATCCTCCGTCGATACAAGAACAGAAATGCAGATCCAGAAAGCGATGGATAATCTGATGAAGGGACGAACCAGTTTCGTTATCGCACACAGACTTTCCACGATCAAGGATGCAGACCTGATCCTCGTTATGAAGGATGGAGACATCATCGAGCAGGGCGATCATGAAGAACTTCTGGCAGCCAAAGGATTCTATGCAGACCTTTACAACAGCCAGTTTGACAATGGTTCTTCAGAACTTTGCTCATAAACCCAGAAGTAAAACCAGAATTTTAAGCCATAAAAAGGCAGCCGCTGGCAGGAGACAGCTCTTGTCAACGGCTGTCTTTTTGAGTATAATAAGAAAATTACATTTAATGGAAAGTCTGGCAGGAAAGGGAGGTATTTATGATGAGCGGCAATATAGAAAATGGCAGAGAGTACCTGCTGCATGTAATGGAATGTCTGAAGAAACGTCTTGCCGAGACAGATGCTGCGATCCTTGAGGGTGAGAAAGAGATCGAGGATATGCACGAATATTACTGGGAAAACTATACAGAGATGGATGAGTACGGTTATGAAAACTTTGATAACCAGCAGGCACTTTTTCGTCAGATGAATGCGAATGAAGAACAGTTCCTTCTTCGCAAGAGATTTAAGAAGATGATGGATTCTCCGTTTTTTGGAAGAGTGGATTTTCGGTATGACGGAGATGACGAGCCGGAGCTTTTTTATATAGGGATCGGAAATCTCTCGGAGCGGGCGGGGAGCCTGCCACTGGTGTATGACTGGCGTGCTCCGGTCAGCGGACTTTTTTATGATTACGACAAGGGTTCTGCGTCCTATGAGGCACCTTCCGGTGTTTTTGAAGGCGAGATTACTTCCAAATGGCAGTACAAGATCCGCAATGGAAAAATGATCTACGAGTTTGAGAGCGATGTCAAGATCGATGATGAGATCCTGGGCGCAGAGCTTGGAAGCAAGGGCGAAGTCCAGCTCAAAAACATCGTCCGGACGATCCAGAAAGAGCAGAATACAATTATCCGAAACACAAGTGATAAGATTATGGTAATCCAGGGAGCTGCGGGAAGTGGTAAGACTTCTGTTGCACTTCACAGGATCGCGTATCTTCTGTATCACGACAGAGAAAATCTGAAATCTTCCAATATCCTGGTCCTTTCACCGAATGGTGTGTTTGCAGATTATATCTCGCACATCCTGCCGGAACTGGGAGAGGAAAATATCCGCGAGATGAGTTTTGATCTGTTTGCCTACCGTGAACTTAAGGGGATCGTTTCTGACTGTGAGGACAGGTATGACCAGATCGAGCGTTCTGTCCTTATTCCGGAATCACAGGAACTGTGCAGGGAGAAACAGTCGGCAGGATTTGCAGGTCAGATGGACGCTTACATGCTAGGGCTGGAAGATGAACTGATGAATTTCAAGGACATAGAGTACAAGGGCTGTACGCTTTCCGAGAAGGAGATCATTGATCTGTTTTACTTTAAGTTCCTGGATATTCCGCTTCTTTCCAGAATGGAGGCAGTGGCAGAATATTTCATCGATCAGGTGGAGACACTGAGGGACAGAGACCTCGCAGATGAAGAAAAGGAAGAACTGACGGAGCGTTTTCTGCGTATGTATGAGACGAGAGACTGCTATGTTCTGTACAGTCGTTTTCTTGAAGAGGCAGGCTACGATCCACTGCCGCGTGTTCCGCTGGAGAAGCGTAAGCTGCGTTATGAGGATGTCTATCCGGTCCTTTATCTGAAATATTCTCTTTTCCGCTGCAAAAATCATCATGGCATCAAGCATGTCGTGGTTGATGAGATGCAGGATTATTCCTGGATCCAGTATGTGCTCCTTCGGAAACTTTTCCCGTGCAGGATGACGATCCTCGGAGATAAGGCACAGACGATGGAAGAGCAGCAGCAGGATGTACTGAAATTTTTGCCGAAGATCTTTGGCAGGGATATCCGCAAGATCGTTATGAACAGAAGCTATCGAAACACGATGGAGATCGCAGAGTATGCCAATAAGCTTACCGGAATCCAGGATATGGAACTGTTCGAACGCCACGGCGAGCCGGTTGAGGAGCGGTCTTTTGCGAAGCTTGAGGAAGCTCTGGATCAGGTGATCGTAGACTGGGAAGCAAAGAGAGCAGACTATGAGACAGAAGCGCTGATCTTTTTTACAGAAAGAGAGGCAGAGCATGCGTATCTCTATATAGAAGAGAAACTGAAAAACCTGGACCCGGACGGAGAGTACCAGTTATCGTACATGAACCGTGACAGTCAGAATTTCAAAAAAGGTCTGACAGTGACTACGTTTTATCTTGCAAAAGGTCTGGAGTTTGATCAGGTATTCGGAGTTTTTGCAGCAGATGCAGAGGACGGACTGAGTAAACAGGCGAAATATATTGCAGCGACAAGGGCACTTCATGAGCTGCATATGTATGATTACAAAAAGCTCTGAAACCCGTATATTTTCAGGAAAAAACGCAGATAAAAGATTACAGAAAAGAAGATATCCGACACAGAAAATTCACAATATTTTACAGGATTTTCATAAACCATCAGGGAAAATTCATTGACATGCATGTAATAAAATTGTAAAATATAGCACAAAGGTTTTATTATAAACTATAATCATAACCGATATTAAGGAGGATGTTATGAGAAACAAAAGAATTCTTGCGATTTCAGCAATTGCCATATCAGCATCTGTATTTATGGCTGCCTGCAGTTTCGGCGGCAGTAATCCGGATGAGTCTGTTGCAGTAAGTGTAACACCAACACCGGTGGCAACCGAGACACCGGCTCCGACAGCCACGATCGCTCCGAATGTACAGGCTACTACCTATACATCCGCAGACAAATCCGTAGCGATCAACCTTCCAAACGCAACATGGGCAAACAAGACAGATGAAGCAGATACACTCAGCTTTGAATCTCCTGACGAGGGCAAGATTCTGATCCTTCACGGACAGGGAGCAGACACCATGGCTTCAACCGTGATTCCGAGCACACAGGACATGGCTACCTCTCTTGAGCAGGCAGACGGAGACAAGGTTGACGGAACAGACTTTGAGATCCAGGACTACACTTCTACAGATGTGAATGGCATTGGCGTGTACACCTACACAACCAAGATGCTGAACACAGAGAAGAGCAACGGAAGCCTGTATGTGATCCACAAGGTTATCGCAAACGATTCCGAATACTACAGCATCGAAGCATCTGTTAACAAAGAAGATGTTCTTTCCGCAGTGAAATCATCCGTAGATTCTTTCCAGATCCTTGGTGATTCTTCTCTGAAAGAAGCAGCTCCGAAGCAGGCAGCAGCTTCCACTCCGGCAGCCGACAATGCAAACGCAGCTTCTTCTGATGCAAACGCAAATGCAGCAGACAGCAGCGCAGCAGCAGATACTTCTGCGGCAGGAACAGACAGCAGTGCAGCCACAGATACAACAGGAAGCACAGACAGCAGCAGCGACGGATCCGAAAGCTATGACAGTTCCAGTGATTCCAGCTCTACAACAATTTCCAACTCTGCAGGATTCACAGATGAGCAGCTTTCCAACACAGATGAGACAAGAACCATCTATCGTAATTCTGATGGACATCCGCTTGTGATCACACCGGACGGAAACGGAAGCTGGGTTGACTTTGACGGAAATACCTACAACTTTACCAGCGATGAGGACGCTTACGACGAGAACGGAACAAGCTACTACTGGCATGGTGAGGGAGCAGACGTATATTATATGCCTGTTCAGTAACAACAGAACACGATCTGATTTATCGTCAGCATGAGATAAGAAGGAAAGGCAGGTGAGCGATCATCTGCCTTTTTACTCACAAAATATAAACAGGGGGACGACGATGGGAGCATATGAGAAATTTGCACAGGTGTATGACCTGTTCATGGATAATATTGATTATGAAGAATGGGCGGATTATATCACCGGTCATCTGAGAGAATATGGGATCGAGGATGGCCTGGTACTGGAACTTGGATGTGGAACAGGAACGATGACGGGATTGCTTGCGGACAAGGGTTATGATATGATTGGTGTGGACAATTCCGAGGAGATGCTTGCGGAGGCAATGGAGAAAAGAGTCGAATCCGGACAGGATATCCTGTATCTTCTGCAGGACATGCAGGAGTTTGAACTGTACGGAACGGTGCGGGCCGTTGTAAGTGTCTGCGACAGTCTCAATTATATTACAGACAGGGATGAACTGCGTCATGTTTTTGAACTGGTAAATAATTACCTTGACCCGGAGGGAATTTTCCTGTTTGATATGAATACCGTACATAAGTACAGGGATATCCTTGGGGATACGACGATCGCAGAAAACCGTGATGAGGGAAGTTTCATCTGGGACAACAGCTACGATGAGGAAGAGGGACTGAACTATTATGAACTGGCAGTTTTTCTTCCGAGAGAGGACGGACTGTATGAGAAGGCAGAGGAAGTCCACTGCCAGAAAGCATATCCGAGAGAAGAGATCGAAGAACTGATCCGCGAGGCAGGAATGGAGCTTCTCGCTGTATACGATGCCTACACAGGCAAAGCGGCATCCGAGGAGAGCGAGCGGTTATTCTTCATCGCAAGAGAAAAAGGCAAAGCAAAATAAGAAACGAGGTAAATTCATGAGTGATTATATAGTAAGAGCAATTGCGGCAGACAGCCAGATCCGTGCGTTTGCAGCAGTGACAACAGAGACAGTAGAGACAGCAAGAAAGGATCACAACACCAGCCCGGTTGCAACAGCAGCACTTGGACGTCTTCTGACAGCAGGTTCGATGATGGGCGTGATGATGAAGGGCGATAAGGATATCCTGACACTTCAGGTCAAGGGTGACGGACTGCTTCAGGGAATCACGGTTACAGCAGATTCCAAAGGCCGTGTCAAGGGATATGTCGTTGAACCGGATGTTATCATCCCGGCAAATGCCAAGGGCAAACTGGATGTTGGCGGCGCTGTTGGACACGGTTTCCTTCAGGTCATCAAGGACATGGGACTCAAAGAACCATATGTGGGGCAGGTGGCACTTCAGACAGGTGAGATCGCAGAAGACCTGACTTATTATTTCGCAGCAAGTGAACAGGTTCCGTCCGCTGTAGGTCTTGGTGTTCTGATGAACAAAGATAATACCGTGCGTCAGGCAGGTGGATTTATCGTTCAGGTCATGCCGTTTGCAGAGGAAGAAACGATCGCGAAACTGGAAGCAAACGTACAGAAGATCCAGTCTGTGACTACACTTCTGGAGCAGGGACACACTCCTGAGAGTCTTCTGGAGCAGGTACTGGATGGATTTGATATTGAGATCAACGACAGGATCCCGACAGAATTTTACTGTAACTGCAGCAAAGAACGTGTAGAAAAAGCCCTGATCAGCATCGGAAGAAAAGAATTAAATGAGATGATCCAGGAAGGCAAGAAAGTAGAACTGAACTGCCATTTCTGTAACACCAATTATACATTCAGTGTAGAAGAACTCAAAGAAATCCTCAGAAAGTGCAAATAAAGGAGAAGCAGGAATATGAAGGACGGGTTTATCAAAGTAGCGGCAGGAACGCCGGATGTGCAGGTAGCAGACTGTGAATTCAATGCAGCTGAAATTATCAAAATGGTCCGTGAGATGGAAGCAGAGGGAGCCAGAGTCATGGTTTTCCCGGAACTGTGTATCACAGCATACACCTGCGGAGATCTTTTCTGGCAGGAAAATCTTCTGGAGGAAGCCAAAGTACAGCTTATGCGTATTGCAGAAGAGACTGCGGATGTAGATGCGATCATTTTTGTAGGACTTCCACTGGAATACAAGGGCAAACTTTATAATGTGGCAGCCGGACTGAACCATGGTGAGATCCTTGGGTTTGTGCCGAAGACTTATCTGCCGAATTATAATGAATTTTATGAGGCGAGATATTTCACTTCCGGAGAGGATGTAGACGGAACTGTGACGATCAGAAGGTCTGAGTATGGATTACATCATGACGAAGAGATGACGGATGAGGACGTGGAATTTGGACTTGAGGCAGAACTCGAGGCTCTGGAGGAAGAAGATTCCTTTGAGGAACTGGAAGAGATCGATGAGGAACCGGATTATATTGATGAAGATGAAACAGAAGAGTTTGATGAAGTGGATGTCCCGATCTCCTCAAATATCCTGTTCATCTGTCAGGAAATGCCGAAACTCAAGATCGCGGCTGAGATCTGCGAGGACCTCTGGGTTCCGAATCCTCCGAGCGTAGGACATGCATATCATGGAGCAAACCTGATCGTGAACCTGTCTGCGAGTGATGAAGTTGTAGGCAAGGATTCTTATCGTAAGAGCCTTGTAAGTGCACAGTCAGCAAGACTTCTCTGCGGATATATCTATGCGACAGCAGGAGAGGGAGAATCCACCCAGGATGTTGTCTACGGCGGCCACAATCTGATCGCAGAAAACGGCACGATACTTGCAGAGAGCAGACGCTTTGTCAATGGCGCACTTTATGCGGATCTGGATATCCACAGACTGGATAATGAGAGAAGAAGGATGACGACCTGCCGCTTTGTACCGGATCTTGCACCGGAAGGACAGGATGTTTTTTATAACGAAGTTTATTTTAATGCAGGCAGAGGAGTAACACCGCTTACCCGCAAATTTGATTCCAGACCATTCGTACCGGGGATCAAAGAAGAGAGAGAACGCCGCTGCGATGAGATCCTGAATATTCAGGCAATGGGACTCAAGAAGCGTCTGGCACATATCCACTGCCAGAATGCAGTGATCGGACTGTCCGGCGGACTGGATTCCACACTGGCACTTCTTGTGACGGTACGTGCATTTGACATGCTTGGAATGCCGAGAGAAAAGATCACAGCCGTAACAATGCCTTGCTTCGGAACAACTGACAGGACCTATAACAATGCATGCCAGTTAAGTGAATGCCTTGGGGCAACCCTCAAGGAAGTCAACATCCGCGAGGCGGTAAATCTCCATTTCCGCGATATCGGACATGATCCGGAAGTACATGATGTCACTTATGAGAATGGTCAGGCACGTGAGCGTACACAGATCCTGATGGATATTGCAAACCAGTCCGGTGGTATTGTTATTGGAACCGGTGACCTTTCGGAACTGGCACTTGGATGGGCAACTTACAATGGCGACCACATGTCCATGTATGCAGTCAATGCATCCGTACCGAAGACGCTTGTACGTCATCTTGTGAGATATTATGCAGATACCTGTGAGGATGCGAAGCTTTCAGAGATCCTTCTGGATATCCTGGATACACCGGTAAGCCCGGAACTTCTGCCGCCGAAGGATGGCGTGATTTCACAGAAGACAGAAGATCTTGTAGGACCGTATGAGCTTCACGATTTCTTCCTGTATTACATGCTCCGCTGGACCTTCCCGCCGAAAAAGATCTTCCGTCTGGCACAGAATGCATTTGCGGGCGAGTATGATGATGAGACGATCCTGAAATGGCTTAAGACTTTCTACCGGAGATTCTTTATGCAGCAGTTCAAGCGTTCCTGCCTGCCGGATGGACCGAAAGTTGGTAGTGTGGCAGTTTCTCCGAGAGGAGACCTGAGAATGCCGAGTGATGCATGCGCGAAACTCTGGCTGAAGCAGATTGAGGAACTTGAGGCAAGAAATTAAGGTAACTTTTTGAGGTGTGATTTATCACACCTCAATGTGTTTTTGGGGATAACTGTTTTCAGGAAGAAGCTGCTTTCTGGACAGTTTCTTCAATGGCCTGAATAAGCATCTGGGCTGTATATTTCTGGTCGCTGGCGTAATCGAGATTTTCCAGAGACTGTGTAGAATAGATCTGGCTTGCAAGAGAGTCCAGGACCGGCTCTACGAGAGGAAACATAGCGGCAGTGCTCTCGCTTAAGTTTGCCAGATGGATGGAACGGATACTGTCGGCATCGACGGTCACTTCCAGGTCAAAGGAATTATTGTTGAGCTGGACAGACGTGCGGTAAATGCCGGGGGTATATCTGGAATCGGTCTTTGGAGCGGTATTCTGTGCTTTTCCGGGACCGAACATAAAAAAGACCAGTACACCCAGGATCACAAGGAGAAGAAGGAAAATACAGGTGTAGATCACCTCTTTCATATGTAGAACGATGATTTTTGTTTTGGAGCTCATAGTCTGCGCCTCCTGATTCGCGGTTACGGTTCCCCGGTATACTTTCCTTATATCCTATTAGGCTCTGTCCTGATTTATGTCAGAAATATCCCGCGAGGTGCTATTCAGAAAAAATGTTGAAAGGGGTAAGATATGTCCCTGCAGTTTATTATAGGAAATTCCGGTGCAGGCAAATCCGGCACCGCATATGAAAATATTATCCGGGAAGCGTCAGCAAATCCCGACAGACTTTATTATGTGATCGTCCCGGAGCAGTTTACGATGCAGACACAGAAAACTCTGGTGGAAATGCATCCGGATGGGGGAATCCTCAATATTGATATCTTAAGTTTTGAGCGTCTTGCGTACCGCGTTTTTGAGGAAGTTGGCGGTGATACGAGACGGATCATGGAAGAAACAGGCAAAAACATGGTGCTCCAGAAACTGGTACAGATGAACCAGAAGGATCTGGTCTATCTCAGAAATCAGATGAAGAAACCAGGCTATCTGGATGAGGTGAAGTCTCTTATTTCGGAGTTCATGCAGTACGAGATCAAAGAAGAGGAACTGGATGAGATGATCCGTGAGAGCGAGGATAAGACGCTTCTCCAGATGAAACTCCAGGATGTGAAAGTTCTGTATCAGGCGTTCCGCGAGTATCTTTCCAGACATTTTATGACAGCGGAGGAAGTTCTTGAGGTTCTGGCAAAAGAGATCCAGTTTTCTGAGAAACTTAAGGGAAGTGTCCTTCTTCTGGATGGATACACAGGATTTACACCGGTACAGCTTGAAGTCCTGCGGGAACTTCTGGCTGTCTGTGAGAGAGTTTCCGTGACGGTGACGATGGATGTCAGAGAACAGTTTCTTGCGATGGGAAAACCGCACGAGCTTTTTTATATGAGCCATAAGATGATCCGCTCTCTTGCGGAACTTACGAAGGATATCGAAGAGCCTGTCTGGGTCGCGCCGGGCAGAAAGTCCCGGTTTGCGGATGCCCCGGCACTTGATTTTCTGGAACAGCATCTGTTCCGTTACCACAGGGCTGTCTATGAGCGGGAGCAGCAGGAGATACAGATCTTTTCGGCGAGAGATCCGGAGAAAGAAATGGAGGAAACTGCCCGACGGATCCTGCGGCTGGTCAGAGAAAAGGATCATCGTTACGGACAGATTGCGGTCATCACAGGAAATCTTGAGGAATATGGAAGCGTAGCCGCACAGGTTTTTGAAGATGCCGGGATTCCATATTTTATTGATGAAAAACATTCGATCCTTATGAATCCGTTTGTGGAATATCTCCGCGCGGCACTTGAGATGGTCGTTCAGGGATTCAGTTATGAGAGTGTATTCCGTTATCTCCGCTGTGGGATGTCTGATATCTCCAGAAGTGAAGCGGATAAACTGGAAAATTATGTGATCGCGCTTGGAATCAGAGGGATCCGCAGATGGAGAGAGAAATGGGTCCGCATCTACAGAGGTATGGATCCGAACCAGATCCAGGAGATCAACGAGATCCGGGAGCGTTTTGTCGGAGAGACAGGAATCCTGGCAGATGGCTTTTCCGGAAAAAAGAAAACAGTGGAAGAATACTGTCGTTATCTGTATGAATTTATTGTACAGAGCCAGATCCAGCAGAAACTGAAAGTTCAGGAGCTCTATTTCCATGAGATCGGAAACAAGGCAATGGAAAAGGAATACGTGCAGATCTTTGGTATCATGATGGAACTTCTGGATAAGATGGCAGAGATCCTTGGGGACGAGGTGGTTTCGCCGGAGGAGTTTCAGCAGATCCTGGAAACGGGAATGACACAGGCGAAAGTTGCGCTGATCCCGCCGAGTATGGATCAGGTGCTGATCGGTGATATGGAGCGTACCAGGCTCAAAGACGTGTGTGCACTGTTTTTTGTCGGCGTAAATGAGGGAAATATCCCAAAGAACACGCAGTCCGGCGGGATCCTGACAGAGATGGACAGGGCTTTCTTTAAGGATCAGGGAATGGAACTTGCCCCGGGTCCCAAAGAACTGATGAACATGCAGAGGTTTTATCTTTACCTGAATCTGACCAAGCCGAAGGAACTCTTAAGCCTTTCCTACAGTCAGTCAAATGGAAGGGGAGAGGCATGCAGCCCTGCGTTCCTGATCCATACGATCAAAAGGCTGTTTCCGAAACTCAAAGAAACACGTGCAGATCAGCCGGAGAGCCAGATGGAACTTCTGGAGACACCGGGAACTTCCCTGGAATATCTGCTTGAGGGGCTTTCAGAGGAAAATACAGATGAGCTGGATCCTGTTTTTGAGGAACTGTACAGCTGGTATCTGAGAAGTCCAAAGTACAGGGAACTGGCAGAAAAACTGACCGATGCCGCATTTTTACGAAAGCCGGAGGACAAGGTCAGTGCGAGTGTTGCGAAAGCTTTGTACGGAGAAGTGTCTCCGCATGGAGCAACAAGACTGGAACGTTTTTCTGCGTGTGCGTTTGCACATTTCCTGAAATATGGTCTGGCTGTGACAGAGCGTGTGGAATATGAATTCAAGGCGATGGATATGGGAAATGTCATCCATCAGGCATTGGAAAATTTTGCTGTCGAACTGAGAAGGAAGAGACTGGACTGGAGTGACCTGGACGACAAAGTCCGTGATGAGATCGCAGACGAATGCCTGGACAAGGTGGCGGCAGATTATGGAAACACGATTCTTAAGAGCAGTGCCAGAAATCATTACATGGTCGAGCGTACAAGAAGAATCCTTAGAAGAACAGTCTGGGCTTTGCAGGAACAGCTTAAGAATGGCGAGTTCCATCCGGAGGGATTTGAAGTTTCCATTGGCGGCGGCAGGATCGACCGTCTGGACGTCCTCAAAGAAGACAACAAAGTTTACGTCAAGATCATTGATTATAAGACGGGCAATACTTCTTTTGACCTGGTGAGTATCTATCACGGGCTTCAGCTGCAGCTTGTCGTTTATATGGATGCGGCGGTGCAGGCAGAGCAGCGGAAATATCCGGACTGTGAAGTAGAACCGGCGGGGATTTTTTATTACAATGTCAAGGATCCGATGATCCAGAAAACGCTTCAGGAGGATCTGGATGAACTTGATCCTGAGATCATGAAGAAACTCAAGATGAACGGGCTGGTATCTTCTGACCCGGAGGTGATCCAGAAACTGGACGTTTCGTATGCATCCCTTCCGCTGGCATACACGTCAAAGGGTGCGCTGCGCAAAGGCTCGTCTGTCGCAAGCCCGGAGCGGTTCCGTCTTCTGAATGACTATGTAAAGAAAAAGATCACTGAAGTGCAGGATGCGATCCTCACAGGAAAAGCAGATGCTTCCCCGTATGAGATGGGAAACAAAAATGCCTGTACGTACTGTGCATATCAGGGAAGCTGCGGCTTTGACCGCAAGATCCCGGGATATGAATTCCGGAGACTGAAACAGTTTGCCGATGAAGAAGTCTGGAAGAATTTTGAACAGGAGGCAGAGTGATATGGGAATGAAATGGACCGAAGAACAGAGCAAAGTCATCACCCTGCGGGACCGCAATATTCTGGTCAGTGCAGCAGCGGGTTCCGGTAAGACAGCCGTGCTGGTTCAGAGGATCCTGAGTAAGATCATGGACCCCGACAGACCGGTGGATATTGACCGGCTTCTGATCATGACGTTTACCAGGGCAGCAGCGGGCGAGATGAAGGAGCGAATCTCCAATGCGATCGATCAGGCACTGTACGAAAACCCGGATAATGAACATCTCCAGAGACAGGCAGCACTGATCCATAACGCACAGATCACAACGATCGATGGTTTCTGTTCTTATATCATCCGGAACTATTTTCACATGGTGGAACTTGATCCGGGATATCGGACAGCGGAGGAGGGGGAGCTGAAACTTCTGCAGGAAGATGTCATGAAAGACCTTCTCGAAGAAGCATACGAAAAGGCTGATCCGAAGTTCCTGAGTCTGGTAGAATGTTATGCATCGGGGAAATCCGATGATGAGATCCGTGATATGGTATACAAACTCTACCAGGCGGCAATGAGCCATCCGTACCCGGAAGAATGGCTGGAAGAATGCATGGAAGTCTACCGCGTGCAGACAATCGAAGAACTCCGTGAAACAAGCTGGATACAGCTCCTCTGGGAAACGCTGGATGAAAAACTGGATCAGGCAGAGGCACTGACAGAGAGTGCAAGAAAAATCTGCAATGAGCCGGACGGCCCTTATTTTTATGACGAAGCACTTGTTGATGACCTGAATTTCTGGCGGGAAGTACGTCGATGCAGGGAAACCAAAGATTATGATAAGGTTGCGGATATCCTGTCCGGACATACATTCGCGAAACTTTCTGCCAAGAGGGACAGTTCCATAGACCCTGTCAAAAAAGAGCAGGCAAAAGAACTCCGCGATGAGGAAAAAGAAATCTGCAAAGATCTTTCGACGAAGTTTTTTAATCAGAAAGAGGAAATCCTTCTGGAGCTGATCGCCTGCGCACGCGAACCATTGGAAGGTCTGGTGGAACTGACATTGCAGTTTAAGGAGGCTTTTTCCAGCAAGAAGAGAGAAAAGAATCTTCTGGATTTTACGGATATGGAACATTTTGCCCTGAGGATCCTTGTGGAGAAAGTGGATGGAGAACTGATCCCGACACAGGCGGCGAGAGAATTGTCCGAGAAGTATGAAGAAGTCATGGTGGACGAATATCAGGACAGTAACTTTGTGCAGGAACTTATCACAACGATGGTGTCCGGATGGGTGGAGAAGCGCAAAAATATCTTTATGGTAGGAGATGTCAAGCAGAGCATCTATCGCTTCCGCCTGGCGAGGCCGGAGCTTTTTATGGAAAAATACCACAGCTATTCTCTGGAAGACAGCGAGGAGCAGAGGATCGACTTGCACAAAAACTTCCGAAGCCGGGCAGAGGTACTTACTTCGGTGAATTATATTTTCCGCCAGATCATGGGTGAGGATCTGGGAGGGATCACTTACGATGATGACAATGCACTGTATCCGGGAGCATCTTTCCCGGAGGGAGCAGACCCGGAATTCACCCGGACAGAGGTCCTTATCGTAGAAAAAGACGGCGAGGAACTGGAAGACGAACAGGGACAGAAGAATGCACAGGAGCTGGAAGCACTGGCGATCGCACAGCGAATCCAGAAGATGGTCGGAAACGACAGGATACTGGACAAAGAAACGGGAGAATACCGCGAGATCGGATATGGCGATATCGTGATCCTTCTGCGAAGTGCGACGGGATGGTCAGAGACGTTCAGCCAGGTTTTGAGCTCCAGAGGGATCCCTGTCTATTCGGCATCCAGAACGGGATATTTTTCCGCGCAGGAAGTGGTGACGCTTCTGAATTATCTGCGAGTCTGCGACAATCCGCTTCAGGATATCCCGCTGACAGGTGTTCTGCATTCCCCGATCGTCGGATGTGATGCACAGGAGCTTGCAATGATTCGAAGTGAATGTCCGGAAGGGATGATCTACGACAGCATCTGCGCTTATGCGGAGAAAAATGAGGGAAGCCAGGAAGAAGAGGAAGAGAAGATCAGGCTCAGAAAAAAACTCCGCACTTTTCTGGAACAGCTTCACATGATCCGGGATATGGCGACGTATACACCGATCCATGAGCTTATCATGTACATCCTCAAAGAGACAGGTTACGGCACTTATGCGAAGGCGATCCCGGGCGGTGCACAGAGAGGCGCAAACCTCCATATGCTGGTCGAAAAAGCGATGGATTATGAGAAGACAAGTTACCGTGGACTGTTTAACTTTATCCGCTATATTGAGAAACTTCAGAAATACGAGGTGGATTTCGGCGAGGTCAATCTGGCAGATGCGGGAAGTGGCGCGGTGCAGATCATGACGATCCACAAAAGCAAGGGACTGGAATTTCCGGTCGTGTTTGCAGCAGGAATGGGCAAGCAGTTCAATTTTCAGGACATCAATGCCAGGTTCCTGATCCATCCGGAACTTGGTTTCGGCGTGGATGCGATCTTCCCGGAAAGACGACTGATCGTATCGGCAATGCAGAAACAGATCATCCGAAGGGCACTGAAACGAGAAAGTCTTGGAGAGGAACTTCGAGTTTTGTACGTTGCGCTGACAAGAGCGAAGGAAAAACTCATCATCACAGGCTCTATGGGGAATATAGAAGCAGCCCTGCGTTCTGTGTCCCGTTATATGGACAGTGAAGAGACCTTACTTCCACTGGGCGTGCGCTCTGAGGCAAAAAGTTACTGGTCCTATATCCTTCCGGCACTGGTGCGCCATCCGGCTGTGAAAGAACTTCTGGCAGAGTACGGTATCTTTGGAAAACAAGCGAAGATCTGTGAGAAAGAAAATGCAGATTTTCTGATCCACAGGGTAACGCTTGGGGAACTGGTGCAGGGTGAGATCCTGGGACAGACGGATGCACAGATGAGAGAAGCATTTTTCAGAGAATGGGACAGCCAGAGAGTTTATGACGAAACGATCCGTCAGACGCTGGAGGCGAAGTTTGGCTTTGCGTATCCGTATGCATATCTTGAAGAGCTTCCGGTCAAGGTTGGCGTTTCGGAACTTAAGAAACGCAAGTATGCAGACGAAGAGGAGATAGAATCTGCACTTTATCCGGAACCGGAGATCGAGGAGATCGTCCCGGCGTTTATTTCCGGTGAGAAAGAAGTAACGCGAGGGGCTGCGCGGGGAACCGCTTACCATTGTGTGATGGAATGCCTTGATTATACGCAGGTAAAAACCTACCAGGAGATAGACAGACAGATACAGACACTTGTCGAAAACCACAAGATGTCGCCGGAAGAAGGCGAAAGTATCCGAAGAAAGGATATTCTGGCTTTTTCAGGTTCAGAACTGGGAATGCGGATGCAAAGGGCGGCACTGGACAAGAAACTCCACCGCGAGCAGCCATTTGTCATGAAAGTGGATATGAAAAATCTGGATGATTCCTGGAACGGAGATGAGACGGTTCTTGTACAGGGAATCATTGATGCGTATTTTATAGAAGGAGAAGAGATCGTTCTGGTGGATTACAAGACAGACAGGATCGGTCAGGGAGAAGAATCGAAACTGATCGAACGCTACCGAACACAGCTTGAAGATTATGCACTGGCACTGGAACGAATGCTTCATAAGAAAGTAAAGCAGAAATATATTTATTCATTTGCCCTGCAGAAAGCAATAGAAATATAAGGTTACTATTCACAGGGTAGTATCCCGCGAGGTGTTTTGCCATGAATATGGCAAACTCCCGAGACATACAGGGCAAAATCCCATCACCGAAGGTGATTTGGAATGGAGTTTGACCAAGTTACTGTGAACGGAGTGAACAGTAACAATATAAGAGACAACAGAAAAATATCCCGTGGGAAGGAGAGTATCAGACTCTCCATCCTGCGGGATATTTGTTTTTGAGTGTCGCCCCGACCAGCTTGCCGAATCCGATGGGATAGCCGTCCGCGCAGAGAAGATGCCAGCCTTTGGTGTGAGCTGCTTCTTCTGGTTCGATATTCAGTGTTTCGCCCTTGAGATAGCGGGTCAGGCGCTCGTCCGATACCGGAAGGGAGATAACTGCCTCGGCGTCATCCTTATGCAGAGCCAGTGCAAAAGGTTCTGACGGCTCGAAACGGTTTTTCTTGAGATCGCCCAGGTAAAGGCCGTTTCGAAGGAAGGTCAGTCCGCGGAAATCTCCGGTGAGAGGCGGGAGATAGTAGACTTTATCTTTACGTGTTTCCACACGGTTCCAGTCGAATGGTTTTCCACCGAGGGTTTTGAGCCCGATCTCTTTAAGGAAAAGTTCCAGCCATTTGCGAGTGTCGGCGTTCGATTTTGCAGAGGACATGGTACCGATCAGATCCGTTCTGCCCTCTTTGCGGAATAATGCCATGAAATGTCCCTCGCCCTGCATGGTGTGCGGGAAGAGATGGACACAGCGCGTAAGGCGCGGATTACCGTTGCCCCATTCCGGAACGCCCGGCGTGAATCCTTCATAAGAAGGAAGTTCAATCAGTTCCATATCCGGCCGGTTTTCAAGAAGCCAGGAAACAACGCCCTCATCCTCATCCGGCGCAAAGGTACAGGTAGAATAAAGCAGCTGTCCGCCCGGACGGAGCATATCGGCTGCCTGAAGGATCAGTTCTCGCTGGATCGTGGCAAGTTCCTGTGATTTCTCAGGAGTCCAGTCTCTGGCAAGTGCTTCTTCCTTACGGAACATTCCTTCGCCGGAACATGGTGCATCCAGCAGGATCTTGTGGAAAAATTCCGGGAAGCGGTCTCTGAGACGTGCCGGAGTCTCATTGGCAACAAATGCATTCGTGAAGCCAAAAAGCTCCACGTTTCGAAGAAGGGCACGGGTACGGGAAGCACTGATGTCATTTGCGACCAGCAGTCCCTCTCCGTTCAGACGCGCCCCCAGTTCTGTCGTTTTGCCGCCCGGCGCAGCACAAAGGTCCAGTACATTCTCGCCGGGAGTGACAGGGAGGCAGGAAGTGGGTGTCATCGCGCTTGGCTCCTGGAGATAATAGAGCCCCGCCTGATAAAACGGGCAGTAGGAAGGACGGACATCTTCCGGATAAAAATAACCGTTCGGGATCCACGGGATCGGTGTCACCGGGAACGGAACAAGTTTTTCAAATTCTTCGCAGCTGATCTTGGCGGTGTTGACACGAAGCCCGTAAGTTCTGGGTACTTCGTAGCTTTTTATAAAAGAATCATATTCTTCTCCGAGCATTTCTTTCATGCGGGCGAGAAAGGCCGGATGAAGAAGTTCTGTGATATTCTGTTCTGACATGAAGTTCTCCTGTTCTGTGTAAGTTATAAAACATAGTTTATTGTAAAAGTATAAATCAGGCATGGAAAATAGAAAATACTATTGACAAAACTATATTATATGATATATAGTATTACTAACGAAATAATATTATACAAAATAATAATATTATAGAATATATGAACAGGAAGTGAGAGCATGGTATTTAATACAGGTGCAGCACTCCTGGATGCGATCGTGCTGGCGGTAGTTTCCAAGGAAGAGGAGGGAACCTACGGTTACAAGATCACCCAGGATGTGCGGAGTGTGCTGGAGGTATCTGAGTCCACGCTGTATCCGGTCCTTCGGAGATTACAGAAGGATGAATGCCTGGAGACCTATGACATGGCATATGCAGGCAGGAATCGCAGATACTACAAGATCACAGAGAAAGGAATGGCACAGCTTAATCTTTACAGAGTTGAATGGAAGAACTATTCAACCAAGATTACGAAACTGTTTGAGGGAGGCATAGAGTTATGAACAGAGCGCAGTTTATGGAACAACTGGAGAAGCTGCTTTCTGACATCTCTGAGGAGGAAAGGCAGGAGGCTCTTGATTATTACGAGAGTTACTTCGACGACGCCGGAGAGGATCAGGAGGCAAATGTGATCAGGGAGCTTGGAAGTCCGGGCAAGGTAGCTGCTATCATCAAGGCAGACCTCAGGGAAAGCTCACAGAATTACGGGGAATACACGGAGAATGGCTTTCAGGATGACCGTGTAAAGGAGGATATGCAGATGCCGGAGCAGAGAGGCAGCCGTGCGGAGCGTGGATACCACGCAGAGCGTAAGGGCAGTAATGCAGGAGTGATCCTGGTATTGATCCTGCTGGTATTTATCTCACCGCTGATCAAGGGTGCAGTCGGAGGAGTCCTCGGATTTATCGTTGCACTGGCACTTCTTCCGTTTCTGATCGTATTTGGGATCGGGGCAGCGGTCGTAGGGCTTTTTGCAGCAGGGATCGCAGTCATTGGAGCAGGGATCGGGGCATGCTTTTCCGCCAGCATCGGATTTGGAATCCTTGGGATCGGGGTCGGACTTCTGATCCTTGCACTTGCACTGGTCGGACTTGTATTTCTGGTCTGGGCAGCAACGAAAGTACTTCCGGCGATCCTGCGGAAATTTATAGATTTCTGCAGCCGGCTTGTAAACAGAGGAAGTAAGAAGAAGGAGGCGGGATTATGAGAAAATTTTCCAAACGGATTCTTAAACTTGCATTAGCCCTTGCCGTTGTCGGACTGGGACTCAGCATAGGAGGCGTTGCCATGGGAGCGACGATCACAGGCATCAATCTTACGAAATATGGACTGAATGGAAATATCAGGAAAATTGCGAATTCTGCCTTACAGGAGAGCCATGATTCCTGGGACGAAGACTGGGATGAGATCACACAGCTTAAGCCGGTCACGACAGAGGATGACAAAGAAATCTTTGAGATTGACCCGGTATCGGATCTGGATTTTTCCCTGAGTGGAGATGCACTTAAGCTTCAGAGCTGTGACGGAGACAAGATCCGCGTAGAAGTGTCCGGTTCGAAGAAAGACAAAGTAAGGATTGGTACAGACGATGACAGCCTGGTCATCGAGTCACTTGGCAGGACACAGGAACGTGAGATAACTGTGAGTTATCCGAAGAACCTGAGGTTTAAGGACACTTCCATAGAGGTTGCAGCAGGTACTGTTACGATGTGTGATGATTTCAGAACAGATGACCTGGATGTGTCTGTAGGAGCAGGCGAGTTTACAAATACAGGGAAGATCAGCGTAGCCAACGATATCTCGGTTGAAGTCGGCACCGGAAATGTAGAAATATCAGAACTGGATATACACGATCTGGAAGTTGACTGCGGTATCGGAAATGTTGACCTTGACATTCTTGGCAAAGAAGCCGACTATAATTATGAGATTTCCTGTGCGGCAGGAAATGTGGACATCGGTGACAGTTCGTACAGCGGCATCGGCCACGACAAAAATATCACGAATCCAAATGCCAAAGGAGATATGGAATTGAACTGCGGCGTTGGTAATATTACAGTTAGTTTTAGTAAATAAGTTTTTTTGAGAAAGAAGGCAGATTTTATGAATAACAAACGACTTTACAAATCTTCCGCAAATTATATGCTGTGCGGTGTATGCGGAGGCATCGCTGAATATTTTGACATTGATCCGACACTGGTGCGTCTTGCATGGGTCATCCTCACCTGCTTCGGCGGCGCGGGAATCTGGGCGTACATCATTGCAGCCATCGTTATTCCGAAAGGCTGATCCTGAGTGAATAAATTTTCTTCAAACTGTCCATACTCCAAAAGAAAAGCAACAAAGGAGTGAAAGGACATGAACAAGGAGAAAGAAGTGGAGGCATATCTGCGGGGCGAACTTCCCGAAGAAGAAAAGATCAAGTATGAGATCGCAGAAGAAATGGGAATTCTTGACAAGGTCCTCGAGAGCGGCTGGAAAAGCCTCTCGGCCAAAGAAACCGGAAGGATCGGAGGCCTGATGACCGGCCGCAGGAAAGAAAAGGATTCCACACTTTAGAAAAATTTCACAAAAGGCATTGTCTGGAAGCTGTTCCGGGCAGTGCTTTTTTGTGTTATACTTAAGGGTAACTACAACGGTATAACGACAGGGAGAGGCTGATGAATAATCCAGAAGCATATGTAAAATTAGATAAAGTTTCCAAAATATACAAGATGGGTGAAGTCGAAATCCGTGCAGTCGATGAGATCAGTTTTGAGATTTCCAAAGGTGAATTTGTAGTCATTGTAGGACCGAGTGGGGCCGGCAAGACGACTGTTCTGAATATTCTCGGCGGCATGGATACTGCATCGAAGGGAAAGGTTCTGGTAGATGGCAGAAATATCACAGATTATAGCGGCAGACAGCTTACGGCATATCGCCGTGATGACATCGGTTTTGTATTCCAGTTTTATAATCTGGTTCCGAACCTGACAGCACTGGAAAATGTAGAACTTGCCATGCAGATCTGCAAGAATCCTCTGGATGCGGCACAGGTCCTCAGAGAAGTCGGCCTTAAGGATCGAATGGGGAATTTCCCCGCACAGCTTTCCGGTGGCGAACAGCAGCGTGTTTCCATAGCGAGAGCCCTTGCAAAGAATCCGAAGCTTCTCCTTTGTGATGAGCCGACAGGTGCACTTGATTACCAGACCGGTAAGGCAATCCTCAAGCTGCTTCAGGACATGTGCAGGGAGAAGGGGATGACGGTGATCGTCATCACGCATAATTCTGCGCTGACACCTATGGCAGACCGTGTGATCCATATCAAAAATGGAACCGTTTCTTCGATGGAACTGAATGACCATCCGACACCGGTGGAGGAGATCGAATGGTAGGAAAACGCAGAAAAAAAGCATTACACAAAGATTTCTGGCAGGAGATCCGAAAGAGCAGGGCACGTTTTATTTCCATCTTCTGTATCGTGGCACTGGGTGTTGCTTTCTTTTCCGGTATTCAGGCAGCGTCGCCGGATATGCGTCTTTCGGGAGATGCTTATTATATCGAAGCCAGCCTCATGGATCTCAAGGTCATGGCAACTCTGGGGCTTACCGAAGATGATGTAAAAGCGATCCAGTCGATCGATGGTGTGGAGAGTGCGGAAGGTGCATATTCGACGGATGCCATTTGTGGAGAGAATGAGAAACAGAAAGTTCTTCATATCGAATCTATGAATCAGAAGGTCAATCAGCTTACCGTAACAGAAGGCCGTCTTCCGGAAAAAAGCGGCGAGTGCTTTCTGGACTCGACGTTTGCCGCGAATCAGGGATATGAGATCGGCAGCACGATCAATATGCGCCAGGACGGGGACAGTAAGCTTCTGTTGACAGAAACCTATACGGTAGTCGGACTTGGCAAAAGCCCGCTGTACATTTCGTTCAACAGAGGAAATACGACAGTCGGTTCCGGTGAGGTGAATGGATTTGCCTATGTGATGCCGGAGGATTTTGACCAGGAGATCTTTACACAGATCTATATCCGGGCACATGGAACCGATCAGGTGCTCAGCTATACAGATGCCTACGATAACCTGATCGAGAAACTTCAGGATAAAGTTGAGGAGATCCAGGAGGAACGCTGCCAGATCCGTTACGACGAGATCGTTTCCGAGGCACAGGACAAGATCTCTGATGCAGAGCAGGAACTTGCCGATGGCAAAAAAGAGGCCGACGAGAAGCTTGCTGATGCAAAGAAAAAACTCGATGACGGAGAGAAAGAACTTGCCGATGGCAGAAAACAGTACGAGGATGGCAAGAAACAGCTCGAAGATGCAAAGAAAGAAATTACCGACGGCAGGAAGCAGCTCGCAGATGCCAAAACGCAGCTCGCCGACGGACGGGAACAGCTTGCTTCGGCGAAAGCCCAGCTTTCTGATGGTCAGTCCCAGTTATCTGCGGCACAGGCAAAGCTGGATGACGGATGGGCGCAGTATAATGCAGGAAAGAAAAAGTATGATGCAGGCAAAGCGAAATTCGACAAAGCAAAACAGCAGATAGAATCCGGAAAGAAACAGATCGCAGCCGGACGTACCAAGCTTGAACAGAAACAGAAGGAGCTGACGGCAGGAATCGCGCAGGTAAAGGATGGTCAGACAGCGGTGGATGCACAGATCACACAGCTGGAAAGCCAGATCGCACAGATCCAGGCAGGACTGGAGCAGCTCTCCGGTGTAGAAGATCAGCTTGCCGCGGCACAGCAGGCATACGATCAGACAAGTGGTGCAGTGCAGGCAGCACAGGAAGCTGTAAACAGCGCACAGGCAGCTTATGATGCGGCAAAGCAGCAGGTTGAGGCAGGAGAACTTTCTGAGGAAGAACTGGCAGGATATGAACAGGCTCTTGGCGAGGCACAGGGACAGCTGGAAACAGCGAACGGAACTTTCAGTCAGGCTCAGTCGGCATTGGATGCCTGTCAGCAGGCTGTAAATCAGAAAGCAGAACTTCAGAATAACTTAAGCGCAGCCCAGGGAGGACTCAGTCAGGCGCAGGCAAAGAAAACAGAGCTGGTAGCGACTATGCAAAATCTGAATGCCGGTCAGAAGACAATCGATCAGAATCGGGCACAGCTTGACAGCCAGGAGGCCAAACTTTCTTCCGGGGAAAAAGAACTTGCAGCTAATGAGCAGACTTTAACAGAGAGTAAGGAGAAACTTGATGCAAGTCTCGCACAGCTTCAGAGTGGACAGGTAGAGATCGATGCAAACCGCGAGAAATTGCAGAGTGGCCAGGCGGAGATCGAGGCTAATGAAGCGAAGCTTTCTTCTGGAGAGGCAGAGATCGCGGTCAATGAGAAGAAGCTTGCAGACGGCGAGAAAGAAATCGCAGAAAACGAACAGAAACTTAAAGATTCCGAACAGAAACTTGCCGATGCCGAGAAAGAATTAAAGGACGGAAAGAAAGAATACGAGGATGGCAGGAAAGAAGCGGAAGATGAGATCCGCGACGGTGAGCAGAAGATCAGCGATGCGAAAGAAGAACTGAACGACCTCAAAGAACCGGAATGGATCATCACAGACCGCAATGACCTTCCGGAATATTCCGATTACGGAGACAATGCAGACCGTATCAAAAATATCGGTCAGGTATTCCCTGTGATCTTTTTCCTGGTTGCAGCACTCATCAGCCTTACGACCATGACACGAATGGTCGAAGAACAGCGAACACAGATCGGAACGATGAAGGCGCTTGGCTATAAGAAACTCGATATTGCTTCCAAGTATTTAAGTTACGCATTTCTTGCAACAGCAGGAGGAAGCGTGACAGGGATCCTCATCGGCGAAAAAATTCTTCCATATATAATCATTAAGGCATATGGGATGATGTATCACAATGTTTCCAACAGCCTGCAGATCCATTATGAGTGGAAATATGCACTGACAGCTTCTGTTGCGGCACTTGTATGTACCGTAGGGGCAACGATCCTTTCCTGTCGTCAGGCACTGGTAGAGACCCCGGCATCCCTGATGCGCCCGCCGGCACCGAAGGAGGGCAAGCGGATCCTTCTGGAGCGGATTCCGTTTTTGTGGAAACATCTGAACTTTACATGGAAATCATCGCTTCGAAATCTTTTCCGCTACAAGAAACGACTGTTTATGACGATCTTCGGCATCGCGGGAAGTATGGCACTGATGCTGGTAGGTTATGGAATCCAGGATTCTGTTTCGGATGTCGTTAATCTCCAGTATGCAAATATCCAGCATTATGACGGCACGATTATCTCCGATGACGATGCGACGGAGCAGGAAAAGAAAGCACTCACAGAGGAACTGGATAAGAATGAAAAACTGGAGCACTACACGAAGATCCAGCTTTCCAAACTCACAGCACCAAATGGCAAGTCAAATTTAAGCGTATATGTTTATGTTCCGGAAAATCTGGATAACTTTAAAAAGGATGTTACGCTCAGAAACCGCAAAACAAAGGAAGAATATGAGCTGACAGACGCAGGTGCGGCAGTCAGTGAAAAAACAGCCGGTCTTCTGGACCTCAAAGTGGGAGACGAACTGACAGTCAAAAAAGACGACAGGGAATATCAGGTGAAAATCGCTGTCATCACAGAGAATTATGCCGGACATTATGTTTATATGACGCCGAATGTTTATAAGGAAACCTTTGGTGAAGATCCGGATTATGCAGATATTGTTTTTGCTGTCAGAGATGAATACAAGGATCAGACAGAGTCGATCGGACAGAAGATCATGGAATCTCCGGCAGTCTTGAGTATCAGCTATACGGCCAGTACCATGGATATGGTAAACCGTATGCTCAGTACACTGGGGATCGTCATCATTGTGCTGATCGTATCGGCCGGAATGCTGGCGTTTGTTGTACTTTATAATCTGAATAATATCAACATCACGGAACGCCAGAGAGAGCTGGCGACACTCAAAGTGCTGGGATTTTTTGACGGGGAAGTTTCACAGTATGTGTTGAGGGAAAATATCATCCTGACTATAGCAGGAATTCTTTTCGGTGCTGTTTTTGGAATCCTTCTGCACCGCTATATCATCGTGACCGTAGAGGTTGACGCAGTCATGTTCGGAAGGAACATCCGGCCGATAAGCTTCGTATACTGTGCGGTGATCACCTGTATTTTCTCGATCATCGTAAACATCTTTATGCACAGAAAACTCAAGAAGATCGACATGGTAGAATCACTGAAATCTGTCGAATAATAAAAATTCTGGAATATATGTGATTTTTCATCAATCCTTCTTGACAAGGTCGAAAAATGCAATTATAGTAGTTTCAGAGTTAGGCAAACATTGCCCTTCACACAAGCAGTGTGAGGGGCTGTTTTTTCAATAAAGGAATTAGCCTATATAATAGGAGGACATTATGAGCAAAGAACTTGCAAAGACTTATGACCCGAAAGGGCTGGAAGAACGTCTCTATCAGAAATGGATGGACAACGGATACTTCCACGCAAAAGTAAATCCAGACAAGAAACCATTTACCATCGTTATGCCGCCGCCGAACGTAACCGGTCAGCTTCATATGGGACATGCACTCGATGAAACCATGCAGGACATCCTGATCCGTTTCAAGAGAATGCAGGGATACGAGGCACTCTGGCAGCCGGGAACTGACCATGCAGCAATCGCAACAGAGGTCAAAGTCATCGACAAGCTGAAAAAAGAAGGAATCGACAAACACGACATCGGACGTGAAGAATTCCTCAAACATGCATGGGCATGGAAAGAAGAGTACGGCGGAAAGATCATCAACCAGCTCAAGAAGCTCGGTGCATCTGCTGACTGGGAGAGAGAACGTTTCACCATGGACGAAGGATGCTCCAAGGCAGTACAGGAAGTTTTCATCCGTCTCTATGAGAAAGGTTACATTTACAAAGGCTCCAGGATCATCAACTGGTGTCCGGTATGCCAGACTTCCATCTCTGATGCAGAAGTTGAGCATGAGGACCAGGACGGATTTTTCTGGCACATCAACTACCCGATCGTAGGTGAAGAAGGAAGATTCGTAGAAATCGCAACTACACGTCCGGAAACACTGCTCGGTGATACCGCAGTAGCAGTAAACCCGGAGGATGAGAGATACAAGGATCTGATCGGCAAGATGCTGAAACTGCCTCTGACTGACCGTGAGATCCCGGTTATCGCAGATGAGTACGTTGACAAAGAATTCGGAACAGGCTGCGTTAAGATCACACCGGCACACGACCCGAACGACTTCGAAGTAGGCAAACGCCACAATCTCGAAGAAATCAACATCCTGAACGATGACGCTACTATCAATTCCCTTGGCGGCAAATACGCAGGAATGGACCGCTACGAAGCACGTAAGGCAATGGTGGCAGACCTCGATGCACAGGGACTTCTGGTCAAAGTTGTTCCGCACAACCACAGCGTTGGTACACATGACCGCTGCGGCACAACCGTAGAGCCAATGATCAAACCACAGTGGTTCGTCCGCATGGATAAAATGGCAAAAGCAGCTATGGACGCGCTGAAACCAGGCGAACTGGAATTTGTTCCGGCAAGCTTCGGAAAGACATATCTGCACTGGCTGGAGAACATCCGTGACTGGTGTATTTCCCGTCAGCTCTGGTGGGGCCACAGGATCCCGGCTTACTACTGCGATGAGTGCGGTGAAGTAGTCGTTGCAAGAGAAATGCCGGAGAAATGCCCGAAATGCGGCTGCACACATCTCCATCAGGATGAGGACACTCTGGATACATGGTTCAGCTCCGCTCTGTGGCCGTTCTCCACACTTGGATGGCCGGACAAGACACCGGAACTGGAATACTTCTATCCGACAGATGTACTGGTAACAGGATATGATATCATCTTCTTCTGGGTTATTCGTATGGTATTCTCCGCACTGGAGCAGACAGGAGAAGTTCCGTTCCATCATGTACTGATCCATGGTCTGGTACGTGACTCTCAGGGACGCAAGATGAGTAAATCCCTCGGAAACGGTATCGATCCTCTTGAAGTTATCGACAAATACGGCGCAGATGCACTTCGTCTGACTCTGATCACAGGTAATGCACCTGGAAACGACATGCGTTTCTACTGGGAGCGTGTAGAGTCCAGCCGTAACTTTGCAAACAAGATCTGGAACGCATCACGTTTCATCATGATGAACCTGGAAGGCAAGACAGTCACCGAACCAGCAGACCTTAATGAGCTCTGCTTCGAGGATAAATGGATTCTTTCCAAACTCAACACCGTGATCCGTGACGTAACAGACAACATGGATAAATATGAACTTGGAATCGCCGTACAGAAGGTTTATGATTTCCTGTGGGATGAGCTCTGTGACTGGTACATCGAGATGGCCAAGGTACGTCTCTGGAAAGCAGACGAGAATCCGAAGGCAGCCAACGATGCACTCTGGACACTGCGTACAGCCCTGACAGAAGGACTGAAACTGCTTCATCCATACATGCCGTTCATCACAGAAGAAATCTACTGTACACTTCTTCCGGAAGAAGAGTCCATCATGATCTCTGACTGGCCGGCATTCCAGGAAGCATGGGTATTCCCGGAAGCAGAAAAAGCAGTAGAGAGCTTCAAGGAAGCTGTCCGCGGAATCCGTAACACACGTACAGAAATGAACGTGCCGATGAACCGCAAGACACATCTTTACATCGTAGGTAAGGATACAGACACCTGCACAAGATACGAAGCCTGCAAGAAATCCTTTGTAAATCTCGCATTTGCAAAAGAGATCCACGTACAGGAAAATAAGAACGGAATCGGCGAGGACGCAGTATCCGTTGTTGTATCTGATGCAGTTGTATACATGCCTCTGGAAGACCTTGTTGACAGAGAAAAAGAGATGGAACGCCTCAAGAAAGAGCAGGAGCGTCTCACCAAAGAGATCGCAAGATGCCAGGGTATGCTCAACAATCCGAACTTTGTAAACAAAGCACCGGAAGCAAAAGTAAACGCAGAAAAAGAAAAACTTCAGAAATACGAAGAAATGATGGAAAAGGTAAACGTACAGCTGAAACAGATGGAAAAATAATAAAGGAGCATTCAGATGAAATGGTATAAAGTGTGTAACCGGATTTCCCTGCTGCTTCATGCACTGTGCAGTGCACTTGGCTATTTCCTGATCGAGATGATCAGCCGCCGTTCTTTTTCGGCAGCATGGACATATATGACCACGAAACCACTTGTCTTTGCATACAATGCTGCACTGATTTTTACAACTTCACTGATCGTGTATCTTTTCCGCAGGAGATGTTTCTGGCGAGTTCTGATCTCGATCTTGTGGCTGTTGCTTGGTATTATCAATGGAGTGATCCTGTCCAACAGGGTTACTCCGTTTACCGGACCGGATCTTCATCTTCTGACAGACGGAATGGCAGTCCTGAATAAATATCTGCCGGCATGGGGCGTAGTGCTTGCACTGATTCTTCTGGGACTTTTTGCACTGCTGCTTCTGATCCTTCTGATCAAGGCACCGAAGTACAAACGTAAGGTGAAGTTCCGCTATGACTTTCTCCTTGTCGTTGTCGGAGCGGCTCTTTTTGCGGGAGCGACACAGCTTGCACTTGAGAAGAGGGTCCTGTCCAACTATTTTGGAAATATTGCGTTTGCATATGAGGATTATGGATATCCTTACTGCCTCGCAGTAACGATCTTTGATACAGGGATCAGCTGTCCGAGAGATTACTCTGAGCAGGAGATCACCCGTATCGAAAAGACAGAAGACAATCTTCCGGCAACAAACGAGGACAGCAAGCCGAACATTATTTTTGTACAGCTTGAGTCCTTCTTTGATCCGACGCTGGTAGAGTATCTGAACATCTCAGAGGATCCAATCCCGAATTTCCGTAAACTCATGAAAGAATACACTTCGGGATATTACAAGGTTCCGTCTGTAGGAGCAGGAACTGCCAATACAGAATTTGAATCTATCACCGGTATGAGCCTTCATTATTTCGGACCGGGTGAGTATCCATACAAGAGCATTCTCAAGGAAACCACCTGCGAAAGTGCACCGTATGTGCTCAAGAATCTTGGCTATTCGACTCATGCAGTACATAATAATGAGGCGAATTTCTATGGAAGAAGGAGCATTTTCCCGAATCTTGGATTTGATACCTTCACTTCTGCAGAATACATGTCGGAGGAAGAGGACAAGAATCCGCTTGGCTGGACCAAGGATGAAGTTCTGACGGATGAAATTATCAAATGTCTGGATTCTACGGAGGAATCGGATTACATTTATACGATTTCCACGCAGGGACATGGAGCCTATCCAGAAGAACAGCTGATCGACGATCCGGAGATCACAGTTTCCGGAGCCGAGACAGAGGCTCAGAACAATCAGTGGGAATACTACTGTAATGAGATCCATGAGATGGATAACTTTGTCAAGGAACTTACAGATGCGCTTGCAGATTATCCGGAGGATGTGATCCTTGTTATGTATGGCGATCATCTTCCGACCATGGGACTTACTGTGGAAGATCTCAAGAACAAATATCTGTTCCAGACACAGTACGTTATGTGGGATAACTTCGGTCTGGAGAAAAAAGATGAAAACCTTGCAGCTTATCAGATGGCAGCAGAGGTCATGGACCGTGCCGGTATCCACGAAGGTACGATCTTCCGTTATCATCAGGCGAGAAGAAATACAAGGAATTATCAGGTGGATTTGGAGACTCTTCAGTATGACGTGCTTTACGGCAAGAAATATTCCTATGACGGAGAAAGCCCGTTCCAGAGGACCAAGATGCGGATGGGACTTTATGATGTGACACTGGATTCCATGGAAGAGATATCTACAGTGGATCATACCTACCGGCTCAGGGGAACGAATTTCACGCCATCCAGTCAGGTCAAACTGAACGGAGAATGGTATGATACAGTCTATGTAAATCCGACCACTCTGATGATCTCGGGAACAGAGATCAATGATTTTGACCGGGTTTCTGTTGTTCAGCGAAGCAACAGTTCTACCAGAAAAGCACTGAGCAAGAGTTACGATCGCTCGGCTTATATGTTGTATAACGAAAATAAATGGAAACTTCCGGCAGAAAATTAAAGATTTTGCCGAATAAAAGATTACGATTGGTACTGGACATCTTTCACCACTCATATATAATGAATATCGTAGTAGTTAAGGAGCGTATGGCTCCTTGCTGCTGCGAATACATTATAGGATAAAGTGGTGAATTTTTTTATGAATTACGAAGAGGCAGTTGCTTATATTGAAGAAACCCCGAAATTTACGACCAAGAATAAGATGGAGCATACGAAGGAATGCCTGAAACGTCTTGGTGATCCGCAGGATAAATTCCGCGTGATCCATGTGGCAGGTACAAACGGCAAGGGAAGTACCTGTGCATTCCTGACGTCTGTTCTGAGAGAGGCAGGATATTCCTGCGGACTCTTTACTTCTCCGCATCTGGTCGTGATCAATGAGCGTTTTCAGATCAATGAGAAAAATATCGATGATGAGACATTCCTGCGTGCATTCTGCAAGGTCAAAGCACTGGCAGATGAACTGGTAGAAGAAGGAAACTATCATCCGACATATTTTGAATTCCTGTTCCTGATGGGAATGGTGATCTTTGCAGATGCCGGGGTGGATTATGTAGTGCTTGAGACAGGACTTGGCGGCAGGCTGGATGCAACAACAGCAGTAGAAAATCCGGTTGCCTGTGTGATCACATCGATCAGTTTTGACCATATGCAGTATCTGGGAAATACGATCGAGGCCATCGCAGGGGAAAAAGCCGGGATCATTGTTCCGGGAGTGCCTGTGATCTACGATGGAAACGATCCAAAGGCAGCAGGAGTGATCAGAGCAAAGGCACAGGAACTGAACAGCCCATATTATGAAGTGACAAGGAAAGATACAGAAATTATCCGAAATACACGCTCTGGCATTGATTTTTCATTTAAGAATGAGTATTATGGTAACACAGTATTTTCCATTCCGTTTATTGCTGTTTATCAGGTGATGAACAGTTCTCTTGCCCTCAAAACGATCGAAGTGCTGAAGGACGTCATTCCGGTATCTGCGGATGCAGTAAAGAAGGGACTTCTTGAAACACGCTGGCAGGGAAGAATGGAAACTGTACTGCCGGGCGTGATCGTAGACGGTGCGCATAATGAGGATGGAGTTGCCAAGTTCGTGGAAACAGCGGCACATTTTCAGAAGGAGTATCCGCTTACACTGCTGTTTTCGGCAGTTGATGACAAGGATTATACAGATATGATCCATACGATCCTGGACAAGATCCAGTTCAAACATGTGGTAGTTACCCAGGTGGGCGGTTACCGTAAAGTACCTGCAGAACATCTGGCAGAGATCTTCCGTGAGAATGGCTGTCCTTCCGCTGAAGTCTGTGATGACGCGGAGGAGGCATTTAAGAAAGCACTTGCGGTCAAGGGCGAAGATGGACTGCTGTTTTGCGTAGGTTCCCTGTATCTGGTAGGCGAGATCAAGACCGCTATCCTTAAGGGAATCGGAAAATAAGGAGAATTTATTATGATCGATTATGAAGAGGAACTGAAGAAATTTGAACCCTGTCTGGATGTCACAGACGCAGAGGGTGCGATCTATGACAGAGAGCTGACTGATATTCTGGATGTCCTTCAGGAAGTCTTAAGAGAGGCAAAAAGCAATCGACGCACAAGATAAGAAGCATACGAAGTACACAAAGGGAGAAATAGTGAATGAATTGTGTGAACTGTGGGGCATTTCTTACAGACATGGATCTGGACTACTGTCCGAACTGCGGATATAATGTACTGATCCAGAAAAAAGTAGATTATCTGTCCAAGAGTTTTTACAATCAGGGTCTGGAGAAGGCAAGCATCCGTGATCTTTCCGGAGCGATCGCCTGTCTGAAACAGAGTCTGATCTATGATAAGAGAAATATCAAGGCGAGGAATCTTCTTGGGCTTGTTTATTTTGAGACAGGAGAAGTGGTTTCTGCACTCAGCGAATGGGTGATTAGTAAGAGTCTTCAGCCGACGAGAAACCTTGCAACAGAATACATCAATAAACTTCAGGCGAACAGAAACCGTCTGAATGCGATCAATGAGACAATCAAGAAATATAATCACGCATTGCTTCTGTGCCGTGAAGGACATGAAGATATGGCGGCAATTCAGCTGCGCAAGATTCTTTCACAGAATCCGAAGCTTATCAAGGGATATCATCTTCTTGCATTGATCCAGATGAAAAATCATGAATGGAACAAAGCGAGAAGAACTCTTCGGAAGGCAGCGCGTATTGATAAGACGAATACGACAACGCTTCGCTTTCTGAGGGAAGTGGATGAACAGACAGGAGTTACGACCAAGCTTGAAAAGAAGGGAAAAAAGGGATTTTTCCATTCGGGCAGTTCAAAGCAGCAGGAGATGGATGTGCTGGCTCCGGATCAGGTTGTGCAGCAGCCTGTTTACAGAGAACGCTCCAGAATTTCTCTGTTTTTTGTTCTGATGACGGGAATCGTGGCTGGAGTTGGTGCTTTCTGGATGCTGGCAGTTCCGGCAATCCGTCAGGGAATTTACAAGGAAGCGAACCAGCAGATCGTCCAGTACAGTGAATCGCTTGCAAGTCAGGCGGCAGAACTTACCAAGGCGCAGAATGATGCGAAGGAAGCCACGAATTCGGCAGATGAAGTTACACAGCAGCTGACTTCTGAACAGACAAAGAGTACGAGTTATCAGGCACTTCTGCAGGCATACGCAGATTATCAGCAGAAGAATCTGGACGATGCTGCACTGGAACTGCAGAATGTACAGGCAGATGTTCTTTCAGATGCACAGAAAACAATCTATAATACGATCAGTCAGGCTGTAAGTTCCGGAAATGCCGGATCAGATGATACTTCTGGTGATGGAAGCGATGACAGCGGTGATTACGATGAATCAGATTATTATGAATAATATTATAGTGAACAGTTAGTGATAGCTGCAGGCAATGCAGGGACAAAACGCTATAAGAGGAACCTCGGAGAAGGGGATGTGTATGATGCACATCTCCTTTTTTGTATTTGTATATTGAGGATGCCTGAATGGAACAGTAAAAAAATTGCAGGGGGAATGAAAATGAATGAGCTGTTTGAATTCAAAGACGCAATCCTGACGGTACATCTTCCGCAGGATCTTGACCATCCGCAGTCGGACTGGATCCGAAAGGAGACGGACAGGATCATGAGCAGAACCTATGTCAAAAGGATTGTTTTTGATTTTGAGAATACGGAGTTTATGGACAGTTCTGGTATCGGACTGATCATGGGGCGATACCGGGCGCTGGGGATGGGGCAGAAGTGTATCATGGCAGTCAATACAGGCAGTCATATTGACAAACTGCTCCATTTATCAGGAGTCCACAGATATATGGAGATTCAGAGGGCAGAGGAAGAAGGAGAAGATTATGGAAAAAGCAAATGAAGTAACACTTGTATTTGACAGTAGGCCGGTAAATGAAGCCCTGGCAAGGATTACGGCGGCATCATTCTGTACGCAGCTCAATCCGACGCTGGAGGAAGTGGCAGATCTCAAGACCGCAGTTTCTGAGGCAGTCACCAACAGCATTATCCATGCTTATGAGGGAGAAATACATAAGATAGAGATGAAACTCTGTATTACCGGTCAGGAAATCTATGTGGAGATCACAGATCATGGGAAGGGAATCCCGGACATTCAGAAGGCAATGGAACCGATGTACACCACAAAGGCAGACACAGACCGGTCCGGTATGGGATTTACCTTTATGGAGGCATTTATGGATGACCTGAAAGTAGAATCACAGGTTGGTGCAGGAACCCGGGTGCGGATGAAAAAACTCATCGGCCGGTAAAGGATAGCTTATGGAACATACTCTTGCCCTGATCGGGCGTGCACACCAGGGGGATAAAGAGGCAAGAGATACGTTATTTGAAGAGAATACAGGACTTATTTACAGCGTGGCACGGCGTTTCCTTGGGCGAGGCGTGGAGATGGAAGATCTTTTTCAGATAGGGAGCATCGGGCTTCTCAAGGCGGTGGATAAATTTGACCCGGCATTTGAGGTGAAATTTTCCACATATGCCATCCCGATGATCTTAGGAGAACTGAAACGCTTTTTCAGGGATGATGGAATGATCAAGGTGAGCCGGTCCATCAAAGAAAACCAGCACAGAGTCTATCTGGCGAGAGAAAAGATAGAGAAAGAACTGGGCAGGGAACCGAGCCTCAAAGAAATCGCAGAAATGCTCGAAATGCCGCCCGAAGAAGTCGCGATGACGATGGACTCAGCGGCAGAAGTAGAATCCCTGTACAGAACCGTCTATCAGAGCGAGGGAACCGACATCTCCCTCATAGACAAGATCCCGGAAAAAGAAAACGCCGAAGAGCATCTCCTGAACCGGATCTTCCTCGAGGAAATCCTCGGAAAACTGGAATCCTCCGACCGCAAACTTCTCTACATGCGCTACTTCCAGGACCAGACCCAGACCCAGATCGCAGAACAGCTAGGCGTTTCCCAGGTGCAGGTGTCGCGGATGGAGAAGAGGATATTGAAGAAGCTGAGGAGTTTGTATCGAGATGGATGATTACTTTATTTCTCGATGCCCGATATGCTGATTACATTAAGCCGTCAGCATCGATTTATATGTAAAAACAGAATATTATATTCTCTTTGCGCTTGGTTTCTTTGTTTCTGAGTTTATTATAAAGATTTTCAGAAGGAAAGTCAATGAGAGGAAAGACGGAATAAGTCTTATATAAAAAACGGCTGCCAGGAAATCGCCCGGCAGCCGCTTTGACTTTTATTTAGAATAACTTGCTTTCCCAAAAACAGACCCTTTCACCTTGGAAAGTGCGGTGAGGACGATCATTCCGAAGATTCCGCAGGAGATGACTTCGCCGGCACCGACGGTCAGCATCATAAGCGGGATTGGAAGGTTCACACCGTATCCGTAGTAAAGAACGAAAGGTACGATAACCGTATTAGCTACGATCGGCGGCAATGGAGCAAGCCATTTGCTGGAACCGCGCAGTTTGTAAGTAAAGACTGCACCGATCAGTGTTGCGATACTTCCGAAGATGATATCTACAGGGATTGCACCGCCAAGCAGGTTGGAGAGGATACATCCTACAAATAATCCCGGAATTGCAGCAGGTGTGAAGTATGGAAGGATCGTCAGTGCCTCAGAGAAGCGAACCTGTACTTCGCCGTAGCTTAATGGGGCAAACAGCAGAGTCAGAACTACGTAGATAGCACCGATAGTGGCTGCCTGCACAAGGAACATTGTGTTTTTGCTTTTCATTATTCAGTTCTCCTTTAGTTTTGTTTTACATGTGGAAGGTCACGAACACATGATTCATTTTACGCCGGGAATCGGCGGGAAGCCCTGTAAGACCTTGGTGTATTGCATATCGGGGAAACGCCAGCGGCGCATCCGCTGATTTTGCGGGCTTCATAGCGGTAATGAGTATAGCATAACAACACAGGAAATGCAAGAAAAAAAAGAATACCGCATCCCTGAAATACAATCAGAGAAGCGATATTCTTTAGAAATATCAGATACATAAAAATATCAGTTTTAAAATCAGAATTTAATTTCTTTTCCTTCCCGACGCCACTGCCTGAACTCAGCAGAAGCAGAGAGCAGAAGGTCGGAAGAAGAGTTCAGGGCTGTCTCTACGGAGTCCTGGATAACACCGATGATGAAACCAACTGCAACAACCTGCATGGAGATATCATCAGAGATACCAAACAGAGAGCATGCCATCGGGATCAGAAGAAGAGATCCACCGGCAACACCGGAAGCACCGCAGGCTGAAAGTGCAGCCAGGAGACTCAGGATGATCGCAGTCGGGATATCTACATGGATACCAAGTGTAAAGGCAGTGGCCATTGTCATAACCGTGATCGTGATCGCTGCACCATCCATATTGATCGTTGCACCGAGCGGGATAGTTACAGAGTAAGTATCTCTGTCAAGTCCCATTTCCTCGCAGACTTTCATGTTTACAGGAATGTTGGCGGCAGAACTTCTGGTGAAAAATGCAGTCAGCGCGCTTCTCTTCAGGCAATGGAAGATCAGTGGATAAGGATTCTTGCGGATGCACCAGTAAACGAGCATCGGGTTGGTAACAAAATAGATAAACAGCATACAGCCAACCAGCAGAAGAAGCAGTTTACCGTAAGTAGTAAAGATATCCAGTCCGTTTGTAGATACTGTGTTGAACACGAGACCGAAGATACCAAATGGTGCCATGTTGATGATCCAGGTAACAACTGTGGAAAGTCCGTTTGCAACATCAGCAAGAACGTTCTTGGTCATGTTGTTGGCAGCACGTAAAGCAAGTCCAATCAGGACAGCCCACATCAGGATTCCAACATAGTTTGCATTTACGAGAGAAGAAACAGGGTTTGCAACGACGTTCAGCAGAAGGTTGTTGAGGACTTCTGCGATACCCTGTGGTGCAGCAGTATCAGTAGCAGCAGTTGTCAGTGTCAGTTCAACCGGGAAGATCATGCTTGCAAATACTGCGATCACAGCGGCAAGAACGGTACTGAACATGTAAAGTATGATTACGGTTTTGATAACACCGCCGTGAGATTTTCCGGCATTGCACAGAGAACTGATAACCAGGAAAAATACAAGAAGCGGTGCGATCGCTTTGAGGGCTCCGACGAATATGTCACCCAGAATAGAGACTGCAGAAGCTCCCGGTACAGCGATTCCCAGGATGGCTCCCAGGATCAGTCCTACGAGGATTCGCTTGACCAGTGCGATCTCAGTCCATTTGGTCCAAAGTTTTTTCATTTGTTTACTCCCTTTCCTTTTACCTCTTTAATATGGTAAAACACTAATAAAGCATATTATAAACGAAAAATGCTTATAGTGCAACAAAATCATAAATTTTCGTAGACATATTTTGGAAGTTGCGGTAAGATGATACAAGGTTGCTGTGAACAGTAACGATACAGGCTGATGTCAATATCAGTAATTACAGAAAGGCAGATTTACAGATATGGAAGAGAAGATTCTTGATTTCATCATGGAGTACGCACAGGAGAACGAAAACGTTCCGTTTCAGGTTATTGAGGAAACGTTTAATATTCAGATGGATGAGAGCTTACGATCTATCATCAGTGATGCAATCTGGGACAGAGACAATGTTTCAGATGTAGTCATCGAAAATGAAGGCTATGTGATCAGTTGTTTCGAGGACTGATCGTTAAGTCAGGGAAAGTAAAGTGTTTGGCAAATACAGGGCAGAGACGGCATGGCGTTCTCTGCCCTGTGTTTTTTGCCATAAACAGTTATTTTTCGCGGTTAAGATCTTCCAGGATCGTGGTGTTGACATCATCTTCGTATTTACGCATCTGCACCTGCATAGGTGTGGGGTCAGCAGAAAACTTCAGATGACTGAAATGATTAAAGAAGAACAGGACTCCGATGGCGAGCCCAATGGAATAAGAAATCTCCAGTATGGTAAAACCGCTGGAGATTTTTCCTGTTACCTGAAAATAGATCTTTTGGAAAAGTGTGCCGACATCCACATCCGTATTAAAGGTCATGATGGAAAATGCCGCGCCAAAAAACGTGGCAAGGCAGACAAGGATCACTTTGAGCCAGCGGAAAAGCGTGCCGGGAGTGGATTCTTTTTTATAGGTAAGAATGAAGTCAGGTTCGCCGACAGGTGTGATCGTAAGTTCCGGTTCTTTTTTCTGGATCATGTCGACAAGATCCATGACAGACATGACATACCTTCCCGGCTTTTCTGAATCCAGGTTCGCAACAGGCAGGACACGGAGCCTGTTCAAAATTTTGGGATTGGTACAGGAAAGCCGTGCGATATCCTGGAGATACACATGGGGATGCTGTACCTGTATGTTCATGTCAAGCTGCAAATATAAAGTATCACTCATAAAAATCTCCTTCTGAAAGACCGCAGGTCAGTCTTTCATTTTGGGTTTGAAGATCAGGCTGGCGAGATAGGAAAAAATCAGCGCAGCAGAAACTCCAGTCGCACAGGCTGTGAATCCCCCGGTAAAAAGTCCGAGGAAACCGTCCTGGTCGATGGCTTTTTTCATACCTTTCCAGAGAACCTGCCCGAAGCCGAGAAGCGGAACAGAAGCGCCGGCACCTGCATAGTCGGCAAATGGCTGATAGATTCCGATCGCGCTCAAAAGAGCACCCGAGCAGACCAGAATGACCATGACCCGCCCGGGCATCAGCTTGGTCTTATCAAGAAGGATCTGGACCAGGGCACAGATCACACCGCCGACCCAGAATGCATTAAAATAATCCATAAAAAACTCCTTTCAGGATAATTGAATGTGTTCAAGAACGATTCCGTGGGCGATTCCCGGAACGGATTCTCCTTCATTAAAGCTTACTTTGGAGAGCATTGCCCCGGTAGGCACGAACAGGACACGTTTCCACTGGCCGGTAACGATGCGCGGCAGGATAAACGCAGCCAGCACGGAGGCGGCGCAGCCGCAGCCGCTTCCGCCGGAATGCGTATCCTGTGATTTGTTATCAAAGATCAGAAGTCCGCAGTCATGATGGATGGAACTGATGGAAAGACCCTTTTCCCGGAGCAGATCAAATAAGATCCTCTGTCCGACCACGCCGAGATCTCCGGTGATAATGGCATCGTAATCGGAAGGCTTCCGGTCAAAATCGGTCAGATGGCGGCAGATCGTATCGCAGGCAGCAGGAGCCATGCAGCCGCCCATATTCATGGAATCACGAAAACCAAAATCGACAACCGTTCCGGTAGTAAGCGCAGTGACTGCCACACAGCCGTTTTCGTGCCGGAGGGGAGAGGCATTTTCTGTGTTTTCCGGAACTGGCGGATTGTTTCCAAGGACACAGGCTCCGCTTCCCGTCACTGTCCAGGTTGCAGAGAGCGGGCGCTGGTTTCCATAGCCGAGCGGAAAACGAAATTCCTTTTCGGCAGTAGCAAAATGACTGGATGTGGCGCAGAGGATATGTGCACCGTAACCGGCTGCGACGGACATGGCTCCGAGGGAAAGGGACTCACCGATCGTGGAGCAGGCACCATACAGCCCATAAAACGGAATCCCCATATCAGCAATGCCAAAAGAAGATGCGATCGTCTGTGCAAGAAGATCCCCGGCAAATGCCATTCGGATATCAGAAGGCTTAAGACCGGCTTTTCCGATCGCAAGTACAGCAGTTTCTTTCTGGAGAGTGCTTTCTGCGTTTTCCCAGGTATCTGTCCCGAAGCGTGGATCTTCGCTCACCATATCAAAACAGTCTCTGAGCGGTCCTTCGCCTTCTTTTTTGCCGACGATCGAAGCTGCACTTTGAATATAGACCGGTTCCTGAAAAGCGAGGCTTACTTTTCCGGTCTGAGCTGCTGGTTTCATCCGATCACCTCCATAAGTTTGAGAATATAATAGACAATGCCAAGAAGCCAGGAACTTAAGATCCCGTACAGGATCACAGGACCAGCGATTGTAAAGATCTTGCAGCCGATGCCGAAGATCTGTCCTTCTGCCTGGAATTCGATCGCGGAAGAGGCAACCGAGTTTGCAAAACCGGTGATCGGAACAAGTCCCCCGGCGCCTCCGAACTTTCCAATCTTGGAATACAGATTCAATCCGGTAAGAAGTACACTCAGAAAGATCAAAATAAGCGAGCACCAGTTTCCGGCAGTCTCTCTGTCTGCGCCCATGGTCTGAGCGGTGTTTAAGATCCACTGTCCGAAAAGACAGATCAGGCCTCCTGTGATAAAGGCTTTTAGCATATTTACAGGGAGACTGTGAGAGGGGGTGATGGATTTGACATACTGCTCATATTTTTTCTGCTTTTTTATTTGCTGTTCTGAAGGCATGAAATCTCCTTTCTGTTTGACTTTTGTCTGGTTTATGCATATAATAATGAGGCTTATTGCCAGCCAAGGAAATAAAAAAGAAGTGTGCCGGTACATTTCCCGGCAGCGATCGCTATGATAATGGCAGGAAAACCTTCCGTCAGACGGATCCTTCTGGAAAAAACAGGGAAGACGTCAGCGACTTCCGCCAGCGCGAGGATCCAGCTTCCGAGGAATATCCCGGAAAAGACACCATACAGTATCAGAAACGGGACTCCAAGCGGCAGAGAGATCTCAAAGATCCAGAAAAGATTTCCGAGTACGAATCCAAGCAGGGTCATATCCTCGTAAAGCAGGATAGAATCTGCAGTATGTGTGATCCCGGCATATCTTGGAAGAATGGAAAGTCCGATCATCAGTCCGACAGCACCGCCGGCAATGATAACTCCTGAACATATTCCTGCAAAGCCAAGAAAAATCTGCTGCCACATACAAAAGAACTCCTTTTTTATTGATTTTGATGAGTAGTATGTGAAAATCTGAGAGAATCATACATTAATTCTTAAAAAAATATGAAAACCTGTACTTTTATTTGATTGGATAGTATAATTAAAAGGAATGGGAATGCACGGCATTTTCAATATTATTTATAAGGATGTTACGAGGAGGTTTTGCATGTACGACGCATATTCCCGAATGGAGATCCTGCTAGGTCAGAAGGGAGTTAACCGTCTGAGTACAGCTAAGATTGCTGTTTTCGGTCTGGGAGGTGCAGGCTCCTATACAGTGGAAGCACTGGCACGATGCGGGGTTGGCAGTCTTACACTTGTGGATCATGAGGCAATAACGGTCACAGATATCAACAGGCAGCTTTATGCGCTGCAGTCTACGATCGGCCATAAGAAAGTTCAGATAGCCAAAGAACGGGTCCATAATATAGACGAGGATATTCTGGTTCACACCTATGAAACATATTATAATGAAGACACTATGGGGTTATTCGATCTGAAAGCCTATGATTATATTGTGGATGCAATGGATACTGTTTCATCCAAGATCCTTCTGATAGAGCAGGCTCAGAAATATCAGGTTCCGGTTATCTCATGCCTGGATATGGGGAATAAGCTGAATCCGTCAAGCCTGGAGATCATGGATATCTCACGTGTTGCGGCAGATCCGGCAGTAAAGAAAATGCGTGCGGAACTTCGCAGGAAGGGAGTACGCAGGCTGAAGGTACTGTGCTCCAGAGAACATTCACGCAGAGGTTTTGAATTCAGAAGAAATAAAGAAAATATCGAGAGAAATATCCATGGAAGCATTTCTTTTGTGCCGGGGGTTGCAGGACTTATGACAGCAGGAGAAGTAGTACGGGATATTTTGTCAGAAAAACACAAAAAATAATATGAAGATCAGGAAAATAAGCCTGAGGTTTAAAATAAATAGAAAGATAGAGGATAGCATTTGTGAATGAGCAGATCAGACAGAAATTTTGCCTGCAATTAGGAACAGAGCAGGTGCTCTTTGATGAGCCGATGAAGAAACATACAACTTTTCGTATCGGCGGTCCGGCAGATGTTTTTGTGATGCCGAGAACAATAGAAGAAGTGAGTAAGGCGCTTGAGATATGCAGACAGGAACAGCTGCCATATTTCATACTTGGAAACGGAAGCAATCTTCTGGTCAGCGACCAGGGGTACAGAGGCGTGATTATCCAGCTGGACCGCAATATGGAGGAGATCACAGTAGATGGTACAGAGATCCGTGCAGCAGCGGGGGCGCTTCTTTCTTCCATCGCTGTGGCGGCCAGAAGAGCTTCTCTTGCAGGTTTTGAGTTCGCAGGAGGGATCCCGGGTACACTTGGAGGAGCTGTTGTGATGAATGCGGGTGCATATGGCGGAGAAATGAAGGATGTACTCAAAGAAGTCACTGTGATGACAGGAGACGGCGAAATTCGTGTGATCCCGGCATCAGAGCTTGAGATGGGCTACAGAACAAGCATCATCAAAAAAGCAGGTTATCTTGTGCTCGGCGCAACGATCTCACTTAAGGAAGGTAATCTGGAAGAGATCAAAGCGCTTACCAGAGAACTCAGTGAGAAGCGTACTTCGAAACAGCCGCTTGAATTTCCAAGCGCAGGAAGTACATTCAAACGTCCGGAAGGATATTTTGCAGGCAAGCTGATCATGGACAGCGGTCTTCGCGGATATCAGATCGGAGGAGCGAGAGTATCTGACAAGCATTGTGGTTTTGTAATCAACGCAGGAGATGCAACAGCGCAGGATGTTGTGGCACTGATGGATCATGTGACAGAGGTAGTCCGTGAGAAATACGGAGTGACTCTGGAACCAGAAGTGAAATTTTTGGGGGATTTTAACTAAACTGCAAAGCAGTTGAGAAACGGGAGATAAGAGATGCGACTGGTAATTGTTACAGGAATGTCCGGCGCGGGCAAATCTACGGCGATGAAGATGCTGGAAGACGCACAGTATTTCTGTGTGGATAATCTGCCAATCCAGCTGGTGGGGAAATTTGTCTCTCTGGTGTCGGCAAACAAGGGAGAGGATGTTCAGAATGCAGCAATTGGACTGGATGTCCGCAGCGGCAGATATCTGGAGGGGCTGGAAGAAGTACTTGACCAGCTTAAAGCGGAGGGATATAAGTTCGAGATCCTTTTTCTTGATGCAGATGACCGCACACTGGTCAAACGATACAAGGAAACAAGGAGAACACATCCGCTTGCCATGACAGGGCGCGTGGATGAAGGAATACAGAAGGAGCGGGAATGTTTAAGTTTTCTCAAAGAACATGCCGACTATATCATAGATACGACACATCTTCTCACCAGAGAACTCAAAAAAGAACTGGACAAGATCTTTGTAGAAAATGGCAAATTCGACAATATGATGATCTCTGTATTGTCATTTGGATTCAAGTATGGAATCCCGGAGGATGCGGATCTTGTGTTTGATGTGCGATTCCTTCCCAATCCTTATTATGTGGATGAACTGCGGCCGCAGACAGGGATGGATGATGGCGTCTACAATTATGTGATGCAGAACCAGGTGGCACAGGATTTTGCCGACAAACTGGAAGATATGATGAAATTTCTGATTCCGAATTATGCAAAGGAAGGCAAGACCAATCTCGTGATCGCAGTCGGATGCACAGGCGGTAAGCATCGGTCTGTTACACTGGCGCGTGTCCTTTATGACCGCCTTCATGCAGAAAGGGGATATGGGATCCGCCTGGAACACAGGGACATCGGTAAGGATGCGCTTCGCAAAAAATAAGTAATATAAGAACAGGAGAGAACGGGAATTGTCTTTTTCAGGGATGGTGAAAGAAGAACTTTCCAGGCAGGTCAGCACAGCAAGACACTGCAGGATCGCAGAAATAGCTGCACTTTTGAGTGCCTGTGGCAGAATGACAGCAGACGGGATCCTGCATTTTCAGACTGAAAATTATGCTGTTGTAAGAAAGTACTTTACATTGTTGACAAAAACCTTTAATATAGATACAGCAATAGCTATTCGGGAAAGCTGTCAGATGAAAAAAGGAAAAGTATATTTTGTCGAAATTGCAGACCCGGCACAGATAGAGACTGTACTTCAGGGGACGAAACTTTCTGTAGATAAATGTAGCGGAGAAACGTTATATGCAGGCAATGGGCTCGTTATACAGCAGAGCTGCTGTAAGCGGGCTTTTATCCGCGGGGCGTTTCTGGCATCCGGTTCGATCAGTGATCCGGAGAAAGGGTATCATTTTGAAATCGTCTGTTCAGACGAGCAGAAAGCAGAGCAGCTTCGGGAACTTATCCGCAGCTTTGAGATCGATGCCAAAATTGTCATGCGCAAGAAGTCATATGTGGTCTATGTGAAAGAGGGCGCGCAGATCGTAGATATGCTGGCAGTTATGGAGGCAAATGTAGCTTTGATGAACCTTGAGAATATCAGGATCGTCAAGGAAATGCGAAATACTGTCAACAGGAAAGTAAACTGTGAAACAGCGAATATCAACAAAACGGTGAATGCAGCAGTGAAGCAGACAGAGGACATCAGATTGATTCAGGAAAAGATGGGGTTTCACAATCTGAACGAAGGTCTTGCTGAGATCGCGGAGCTGAGACTGCAGTATCCGGAAGCTACACTAAAAGAATTAGGTATGATGTTAAATCCGCAGGTTGGGAAGTCGGGGGTAAATCACCGCTTAAGAAAGCTCAGCCAGATCGCTGACGGACTGCGGGTGAACGAGGAGGAGTTATTATGATTAAAAAACCAATCACTATTCAACTGTCTACAGGACTTGAAGCACGTCCGGTTGCACAACTGGTACAGGTTGCAAGCCAGTTTAACAGTGAGATCTATGTTGAGATTGGAAGAAAGAAAGTAAATGCCAAGAGTATTATGGGAATGATGACATTAGGGCTGGACGCAGGTGAAGAGATCACACTTTCTGCAAATGGCGATGACGAAGAAGCAGCCATGACAAGCATAGAGAAGTATTTAAGCAACAATCAGTAATAAAAGAATCATAGCAGAATAATAAGAAGCATTGCCCGGAAGAAGACCAGTCCGGTGTAATGCTTTTTTATATTTCAGACATTGCCGGAAATACAAGATTATAATTGACCATAAAACAAAAACAAGGTATAATATTAAAATGTTAATGAATGTAAACCAAAAGCGAGGGAGATACCAATGTCTAAATTTTTGAAGTTTATTGTACATTTCGTAATTATATGTACGATCGCCCTGATACTCGGTATGGCACTGCCGCCATTTTTCGGAGTTACAACGGTGATTGTAGACAGCACAGATAAGGCCACTAATCTGCCGATGGGATCCATAACGTATGCGATACCGGTAAAGACAGAAGAGGTAACAGCAGGGACTCCGATTCTGGTAAAGAAGGATTCCATGACATACCGTTATAATCTTGTAAATGTAAACAGAGAGAATAACACAGGTACAGTGATTGATTCAAGTGCGTCTGCACAGAGCAATATCACAGTTTCTGTCAAGAACTGGGTGCAGAAGGTTGTAGTTACAATTCCTTTCGTGGGATATATCCTGACTGCGACAGAGAGCACAGAAGGACTGATCATTCTTGGTCTGGTAGTCCTTTTCCTCATCATTCTCTATGTTGTGGCAGAACTTCTCAAGAAAGAACCGGAAGACGAGTACGAAGATCTTGGTGGAGAACGCAGACATGTTAAGACTGCCAAGGAACTTCGTATGGAAGAAAAAGCCCGTGCGAAACGTATGGACGAAGAGGACAGAGAACTTCTTTATGGCGAGAAAGCCCACCGTAAGCAGGCCAAGAAAGAAGAAAAGAAACGCAAAAAGATCCGCACAGGCGGATTTGTAGATGAAATCTATGAGGATGACCTGGAGGAAGAACCGACACAGAAACCACAGCGCCCGGTAAGAAATGTCCAGGTGGCAACAAGCGAGGCACATGAACTTCTGAAGAAGGAAATTGCTGCTGCTACCGCAGAGGATTCCGATAATGACCAGGATGTATATGAGACCACAGGGAACTATACAGAGGATCTCCCGGAGATCCAGGAGTCTGAGGAAGAACCGGAAGAAGAGAAACCAGTAGAGATCAGGAAAATGGCGATCCCGAGTTACTCTGCTTCCCAGCTCGCTGACAAAGCAAGAAAGGCCGGCGATGCTCCGGATATCGTAAGAGATTCCATTACCAAGGTCACTTTGTTTGACTATTCCGATATCATCGGTGGTGATGAGGAATCCGAAGAATAACTGAATAATATCCTATTATATATAGGAAGAAAAATGTTAAATGAGATGCAGTGAGGGGATACAGAATCCTTTCACTGCATTTTGCACTATAATAAGAAGAAAGTACCATAAATTATTGTGCACAAATTTCTTCAAAAAAATAAAAAAAAGACTTGCATAATTCGGAATCATCGTATATACTAATATTTGCTGTGACATGATAGCTATGAAGCGCGAGGTTGCTGCCAGTTACCGGCAGGTTTTCCGTGGAGCGAATGTCAAGTTAGGAAACTGACGACAAGTCACTGTACAAGTTCAGAAACCATCATCGGGATGGACGTGTGGATAAATGTCGCATGACACACACGGAGATGTGTACAGTCGCCGCTTGTCGTACTGCATAATTGAGTACGAATAGGAGGAGACTTTTTTTATGGCAAATCAGGTAATGAGAATCACTTTAAAAGCTTACGATCATCAGTTAGTAGATGCATCCGCAGCAAAAATCATCGATACTGTTAAAAAGAATGGAGCAACTGTTAGCGGACCGGTTCCGCTTCCGACAAAGAAGGAAGTTGTTACAATCTTAAGAGCTGTTCACAAATACAAAGATTCCAGAGAGCAGTTCGAGCAGAGAACTCATAAGAGACTCATCGATATCATGACACCAACCCAGAAAACAGTAGATGCACTTTCCAGACTGGAAATGCCTGCAGGTGTTCACATCGATATCAAGATGAAAACCAAATAATTTAACTCGTTTTTAAATGTCCATCGGGCATTTCAAAAAACTATATGATTGCCTTTATGGTAATCCGCTATAAGGAGGAAGAAAGAAATGAAGAAAGCTATTTTAGCTACTAAAGTCGGAATGACTCAGATCTTCAATGAAGACGGACAGTTAATTCCGGTAACCGTTTTACAGGCTGGTCCATGCGTTGTAACTCAGGTTAAGACAGAGGAAAACGACGGATACGCATCAGTTCAGGTAGGATACGGCGACATCAGAGAAAAACTGGTGAACAAACCGGAAAAAGGTCACTTCGACAAAGCTGGAGTTGCTGTTAAGAGATTCGTTAAAGAATTCAGATTCGAAAACGCTGCTGAATATACAGTAGGACAGGAAATCAAAGCTGACATCTTTGCAGCAGGAGATCACATCGATGCTACTGCAATCTCCAAAGGTAAAGGCTTCCAGGGAGCTATCAAGAGACATGGACAGTCCAGAGGACCTATGGCTCACGGTTCCAAATATCATCGTCATGCAGGTTCCAACGGTGCTTGCTCCGATCCGAGCAAAGTATTCAAAGGAAAACACATGCCAGGACATATGGGAAATGTACAGGTAACTGTTCAGAACCTTGAAATCGTTCGTGTAGATACAGAAAACAACTTACTGTTAGTGAAAGGTGCTGTTCCAGGACCTAAGAAATCCATGGTTACCATCAAAGAGACAGTAAAGTCTTTATAATTGAGAAAGGAGGAGCATCAGAATGGCAAACGTAACAGTTTTTAATATGGAAGGCAATGAAGTTGGAACAATGGAACTGAACGATGCAGTGTTCGGTGTTGAGATCAACGAGCATCTTGTTCATCTCGCAGTTGTTCGTCAGCTTGCAAATAAACGCCAGGGTACTCAGAAAGCTAAAACACGTTCTGAAGTAAGCGGCGGCGGAAGAAAACCGTGGAGACAGAAAGGAACAGGTCATGCAAGACAGGGTTCCATCCGTGCACCACAGTGGACTGGCGGCGGTGTAGTATTCGCTCCGGTACCGAGAGACTATGAAGTAAAAATGAACAAAAAAGAAAGAAGAGCAGCTCTGAAATCAGCTCTGACTTCTAAAGTTCAGGACAATAAACTGGTTGTTGTAGACAGCCTTACACTTGCAGAAGCTAAGACAAAAGAAATGCAGAAGGTTCTTACAAACCTCAAAGCAGACAAAGCTCTTGTTATCACAGCAGCTGATGACCAGAACGTAGCAATCTCTGCAAGAAACATCGCAGATGTACAGACTGCAACAGTAAATACTATGAATGTATATGATGTTATGAAACACAATACAGTAGTAGTTACCAAAGATGCAGTAGCATCCATCGAGGAGGTGTACGCATAATGGCAGATATTAAGTATTATGATGTGATCCTGAAACCGGTTATCACAGAAAAATCCATGAACGCCATGGGAGAAAAGAAATACACATTCCTGGTACATCCGGAAGCAAACAAGTCTCAGATCAAAGAGGCTGTTGAGAAAATGTTCGAAGGAACAAAAGTTAAGAGCGTAAATACCATGAACATGGATGGTAAGAAAAAACGCCGTGGAGCAGTTGTTGGAAAAACAGCTAAAACCAAAAAAGCGATCGTAGCTCTTACAGAAGAAAGCAAAGATATCGAGATCTTCGAGGGACTTTAATCCCAGCTTTCTCAAATGACTATGTGCACGAAAGCACGATAAGAAATTCGAAAGGAGAAACATCATGGGAATCAAAACCTATAACCCATATACACCTTCCAGAAGACATATGACTGGATCTGATTTCTCTGAGATTACAGCAAGCACCCCTGAGAAATCCTTAGTCGTATCTCTGAAGAAAAACGCTGGTCGTAACAACCAGGGTAAAATCACTGTTAGACACCGCGGAGGCGGAAGTAGAAGAAAATACAGAATCATCGACTTCAAGAGAAGAAAAGATGGTATTGCTGCTACAGTTAAAACAATTGAGTACGATCCAAACAGAACAGCTAACATCGCTCTGATCAGCTACGCTGATGGCGAGAAAGCATATATCCTTGCACCGGAAGGACTGAAAGTCGGACAGAAAGTTATGAATGGTCCGGAAGCAGAAATCCGTGTAGGAAACTGCCTGCCACTGGAGCTTATCCCGGTTGGTACTATGGTTCATAACATTGAGCTTCATCCTGGAAAGGGCGGACAGATGGTTCGTTCCGCTGGAAACGGTGCTCAGCTTATGGCTAAAGAAGGCAAATACGCAACATTAAGATTACCGTCAGGTGAAATGAGAATGGTTCCGCTTGTATGCCGCGCTTCTATCGGAGTTGTTGGTAACGGCGACCACAACCTTATCAATGTTGGTAAAGCTGGACGTAAACGTCACATGGGAATCAGACCTACAGTTCGTGGTTCCGTAATGAACCCGAATGACCATCCGCATGGTGGTGGTGAAGGAAAGACCGGAATCGGTCGTCCAGGTCCGTGCACACCATGGGGCAAACCTGCTCTTGGTCTGAAGACCAGAAAGAAAAACAAACAGTCCAACAAGCTCATCGTAAGAAGACGCGATGGAAAAGCTTTATCAAAATAATAAGGAGGGTACAGAATGTCTCGTTCATTGAAAAAAGGACCTTTCGCAGACGCAAGCCTGCTTAAAAAGGTTGACGCTCTGAATGCTGCAAATGATAAATCTGTGATCAAAACATGGTCACGTCGTTCCACTATCTTCCCGTCCTTCGTAGGACACACAATTGCAGTACATGACGGAAGAAAACACGTTCCGGTATATGTAACAGAAGATATGGTAGGACACAAACTTGGTGAGTTTGTAGCTACAAGAACTTACAGAGGACACGGAAAAGACGAAAAGAAATCCGGCGTTCGCTAGAATTAATTTAAAATAAATAATCTGCCTGTTGTCCCGCAAGGGGGCAGCAAGGCGGTGTTACCAGATATCGATTAATTGGAAAGGAGGCACTTTAAAATGGCAAAGGGACATAGAAGCCAGATTAAGAGAGCCAGAAATGAGAGTAATAGAGAGACAAGACCGTCTGCAAAATTATCTTATGCAAGAATTTCTGTTCAGAAAGCCTGCTATGTATTAGATGCAATCCGTGGTAAAGACGTGCAGACAGCACTTGGTATCCTCACATATAATCCGAGATACGCATCCAGCGTTCTGAAGAAACTGCTTGAGTCAGCAGTCGCAAACGCAGAAAACAATAACGGAATGAGCGCAGATAACCTCTACGTTGCAGCGTGCTATGCAAACAAAGGACCTACAATGAAACGTATTCAGCCAAGAGCACAGGGTAGAGCTTACAGAATCGAAAAGAGAACAAGCCATATCACCATCGTGCTGGATGAAAGATAAGGAGGAAAAGCATGGGACAGAAAGTTAACCCACATGGCCTTAGAGTCGGTGTTATCAAGGATTGGGATTCCAGATGGTATGCAGAAGCAGATTTTGCAGATTACCTGGTTGAAGACTATAATATCAGAACATTTTTAAAGAAAAAACTTTACAGTGCAGGTGTTTCCAAGATTGAGATCGAGAGAGCATCTGACAGAGTTAAGATCATCATCTACACTGCTAAACCGGGTATCGTAATCGGTAAGGGCGGATCTGAGATCGAAAAAGTTAAAGCTGAATTACAGAAATACACAGATAAGAAACTCATCGTAGACATCAAAGAAGTTAAGAGACCTGACAGAGATGCACAGCTTGTTGCTGAGAACATTGCACTTCAGCTTGAGAACCGTATCTCCTTCAGACGTGCTATGAAGTCTACAATGCAGAGAACAATGAAAGCAGGAGCAAAGGGAATCAAAACATCCGTATCCGGACGTCTTGGTGGAGCTGATATGGCTCGTACAGAGTTCTACAGCGAGGGAACAATCCCGCTTCAGACACTTCGTGCTGACATTGATTATGGATTTGCAGAAGCTGACACAACTTACGGAAAAGTTGGTGTAAAAGCTTGGGTATACAACGGTGAAGTACTTCCTACTAAAGGAAATAAGGAAGGGAGCGATAAATAATGTTAATGCCAAAAAGAGTAAAACGTCGTAAACAGTTCCGTGGCTCCATGAGAGGTAAAGCCCTTAGAGGTAATAAGATCAACTATGGTGAATTCGGACTTGTTGCTACCGAACCTTGCTGGATCAGATCTAACCAGATCGAAGCAGCCCGTGTTGCCATGACACGTTACATCAAACGTGGTGGTCAGGTTTGGATTAAGATTTTCCCGGATAAACCAGTAACAGCGAAACCAGCAGAAACACGTATGGGTTCCGGAAAAGGTACCCTTGAATACTGGGTAGCAGTTGTTAAGCCAGGACGTGTAATGTTCGAAATCGCAGGCGTTTCTGAAGAGATCGCTCGTGAAGCATTACGTCTTGCAATGCACAAGTTACCATGTAAATGTAAAATCGTTTCTCGTGCAGACTTAGAAGGCGGTGATAACAGTGAAAATTAATAAATTCGTAGAAGATTTAAAGGCAAAATCAGCTGCAGAATTAAATGAAGAATTAGTAGCTGCTAAGAAAGAACTTTTCAATCTGAGATTTCAGAATGCAACCAATCAGTTAGACAATACAAGCAGAATCAAAGAGGTTCGCAAAAATATTGCCAGAATCCAGACAGTAATCACTGAGCAGGCAAACGCTGCTAAATAGTGAATAGTAGGAGGAAATAATCGTGGAAAGAAATCTGAGAAAGACCCGTGTGGGTAAGGTTGTCAGCAATAAGATGGACAAGACCATTGTTGTTGCTATCGAAGACCATGTAAAACATCCTCTTTACAAAAAAATCGTAAAGAGAACATATAAGCTCAAAGCTCATGATGAGAACAATGAGTGCAATATCGGTGATACCGTTAAAGTAATGGAAACCAGACCGCTGTCCAAAGACAAAAGATGGAGACTGGTTGAGATCGTAGAGAAAGTGAAATAAGGAGGAAACCAGTATGATTCAGCAGGAAACTAGACTGAAAGTTGCCGACAACACTGGTGCAAAAGAAATCCTTTGTATCCGTGTTATGGGTGGCTCTACAAGAAGATATGCAAACATCGGTGATACTATCGTTGCTACTGTTAAAGATGCAACACCAGGCGGCGTTGTTAAAAAAGGTGACGTAGTTAAAGCTGTTGTTGTTCGTACCAAAAAAGGCGCTCGTCGTAAAGACGGATCTTACATCCGTTTCGATGAAAACGCAGCCGTAATCATTAAAGACGATTTAACTCCGAAAGGAACACGTATCTTTGGACCAGTTGCCAGAGAGCTTCGTGAGAAGAAATTCATGAAGATCGTTTCCTTAGCTCCGGAAGTATTATAGGAGGGTGCCTAATGTCAGCTATGAAAATTAAAAAAGGCGACACTGTTAAAGTAATCGCTGGTAAAGATAAAGGCAAAGAAGGCAAAGTTCTTGCCGTTAACGTAAAAGACAACACCGTAATCGTTGAAGGTATCAACATGGTTACAAAGCACAACAAACCATCAGCAGCAAACCAGGCTGGCGGAATCACAACAAAAGAAGCTGCTCTTCACGTTTCCAACGTAATGCTCGTTATAGACGGAAAAGCAACAAGAGTTGGATTCCAGATGGATGGAGACAAAAAAGTACGTGTTGCTAAAGCAACAGGTAAAGTAATCGATTAATTAAGAGAGGAGGCATGACAAGTGAGTAGATTAAAAGAACTTTACAAAAATGAGATCATGGATGCCATGACCAAAAAATTTGAATATAAAAACGTTATGGAAGTGCCAAAACTCGATAAGATCGTTATCAACATGGGTGTTGGTGAAGCTAAAGAAAACGCTAAGCTTCTTGATGCAGCAATCGCTGATATGGAACTGATCACAGGTCAGAAAGCAATCGCTACAAAAGCTAAAAAATCAGTAGCTAACTTCAAAATCAGAGAGGGTATGCCGATCGGTTGTAAGGTTACCTTAAGAGGCGAGAAGATGTATGAATTCGCTGATCGTCTTATCAACCTTGCTCTTCCTCGTGTACGTGACTTCCGTGGTGTTAACCCGAACGCTTTCGATGGAAGAGGAAACTACGCACTGGGAATCAAAGAACAGCTTATCTTCCCAGAAGTTGAGTACGATAAGGTAGACAAAGTAAGAGGTATGGACATCATCTTCGTTACAACTGCTAAGACAGACGAAGAGGCTCGTGAGCTGTTAACTCAGTTCAATATGCCTTTTGCTAAATAAGGAGGAGAATTCTAATGGCTAAAACAGCAATGAAAATCAAACAGCAGCGCAAACAGAAATTCTCCACAAGAGAATACAGCCGCTGCAGAATCTGTGGACGTCCACACGCATACCTGAGAAAATACGGTATCTGCCGTATCTGCTTCCGTGAACTGGCATACAAAGGTCAGATCCCGGGTGTTAAAAAAGCTTCTTGGTAGGCCGAAAGCAACTTAATGAATGCAAGCCATTAGGCGCAGCATGAATTTAGTGCGAGGTCCTTCCCGAACCTTAACGAAACCGAGTGTAAACGAAGGTTGAGTTTAGTTGAGGGAAGTGGTGCAAATTTGTTAAAACTAAAGTTATTATATTAATCATGTAAAGTCTGAGAAGAGAATAATAGGAGGAAACTAACATGACAATGAGTGATCCAATCGCAGATATGCTTACAAGAATCCGTAACGCTAACACTGCAAAACATGATACAGTAGATGTTCCGGCATCCAAAATGAAAATCGCAATCGCAAACATCCTTGTAGATGAAGGATACATTGCAAAATACGATCTGATCGAAGATGGCGTATTCAAAACCATCCATATCACACTGAAATACGGTGAGACAAAGAATGACAAGATCATCACAGGACTTAAGAGAATCTCCAAACCAGGTCTTCGTATCTACGCTGGTAAAGATGAGCTCCCGAGAGTACTTGGCGGACTTGGAATCGCAATCCTTTCCACAAACAAAGGTGTAATCACTGACAAAGAAGCTCGTAAACTTCAGGTTGGTGGAGAAGTTCTTGCTTTCGTTTGGTAATCAGACCGAAAGCATTTGACCTACGAAACTTAATGAGCCCAGCGCGTAAGCGCACGGGCGAATTTAAGGATAGATACAAACTGAAAACAGAGAGAAATGAAAACTTTTCTCTCCGACAATTTAAGTAAGGAGGACAATATTATGTCACGAATCGGAAGACTTCCGGTAGCTATTCCGGCAGGCGTTGAAGTAAGCGTAGCTGCAGGTAACGTAGTAACCGTTAAAGGTCCTAAAGGAACACTCGAAAGAGCACTTCCAACCGAAATGGAAATCAAAGTAGAAGATGGTCATGTAGTAGTTACAAGACCGAACGATCTTAAGAAAATGAAAGCATTACACGGTCTGACAAGAAGCCTTATTCACAACATGGTTGTTGGTGTAAGCGAAGGCTACACAAAAGAGCTTGAAGTCAACGGTGTAGGTTATAGAGCACAGAAACAGGGCAAGAAACTTGTTCTTTCTCTGGGATATTCTCACCCGGTAGAGATGGAAGATCCAGAAGGTCTGGAATCCAAAGTTGATGGAAACAAGATCATCGTTTCCGGTATCAGCAAAGAAAAAGTTGGCCAGTACGCAGCAGAGATCAGAGATAAGAGAAGACCGGAGCCATATAAGGGCAAAGGTATCAAGTATGCTGATGAAGTTATCAGACGTAAAGTCGGTAAGACTGGTAAGAAATAAATAAGGAGAGTGAGAATATGATTAATAAAGCATCCAGAGCGGAAATTCGCGAAAAAAAACATAGAAGAATCCGTCATCATCTCAATGGAACAGCTACTACTCCTAGACTGGCAGTATTCCGTTCCAACAAGCATATGTATGCACAGATCATTGATGACACTGTAGGAAAAACTTTAGTATCTGCTTCTACTCTTCAGAAAGATGTAAAAGCTGAACTGGAAAATACTGATGATGTAAAAGCTGCAGCATACCTTGGAACTGTAATCGGAAAGAAAGCAGTTGAAGCAGGTATCGAGAGCGTTGTCTTCGACAGAGGAGGCTATATCTATCACGGTAAAGTAAAGGCACTGGCAGACGCAGCAAGAGAAGCTGGGCTGAAATTCTAAAAGGGAGGAACAAGACACATGAAACATAATCTTATTGATGCTAGTCAGTTAGAATTAGAAGATAAAGTAGTGTCAATCAAACGTGTTACCAAGGTTGTTAAAGGTGGCCGTAACTTCCGTTTCACAGCTTTAGTTGTAGTAGGTGACGGCAACGGACATGTTGGTGCAGGTTTAGGAAAGGCAGCTGAAATTCCGGAAGCTATCCGCAAAGGAAAAGAAGATGCCATGAAAAAACTGGTTACAGTTGCAAGAGATGAGAACAATTCCATCACTCATGACTATGTAGGTAAATTCGGAAGTGCTGAGATGCTTCTGAAACGTGCTCCGGAAGGTACTGGAGTTATCGCTGGTGGTCCAGCCCGTGCAGTCATCGAGCTTGCAGGAATCAAAAACATCCGTACAAAATGTATGGGATCCAGAAATAAACAGAACGTAGTTCTGGCTACAATCGATGGATTAAGCAAACTGAAAACTCCGGAAGAAGTTGCAAAACTTCGCGGAAAATCTGTAGAAGAGATTCTGGCATAAGGAGGACAAAATAATGGCAAACACATTAAAGGTTACACTTGTTAAGTCTCCAATCGGTGCAGTTCCGAAACACAAAAAGACTGTAGTTGCTATGGGACTTACAAAAATGCACAAAACAGTTGAAATGCCTGACAATGCAGCAACCAGAGGAATGATCCAGCAGGTTCAGCATCTTGTAAAGGTAGAAGAAGCATAAGATATCCAGAGAGTATTTTCAAAAAATAAAAGGAGGTGCCAAAGATGGAATTATCAAACTTAAGACCAGCAGATGGTTCTAAACACAGCGATAACTTCAGAAGAGGCCGTGGACATGGTTCTGGAAACGGTAAAACAGCCGGAAAAGGACATAAAGGACAGTTAGCTCGTTCCGGACACAAGAAACCGGGATTTGAAGGTGGACAGATGCCTTTATACAGACGTCTTCCTAAGAGGGGCTTCAAGAACAGAAATTCTAAAGAGATCATCGCAATCAATGTTGACGTTCTGAATTGTTTTGAGGACGGAGCAGAAGTTACAGTTGAATCTTTACTTGCTACCAGCGCAATCTCCAAAGCAGGAGACGGAGTTAAGATTCTTGGAAACGGTGAACTGACTAAAAAACTTACAGTTAAAGTTAATGCAGTCAGCGAGACCGCAAAAGCAAAAATCGAAGCTGCAGGTGGTACAGTAGAGGTGATTTAATGTTTGAAACTCTTAAAAGTGTTTTTAGAGTAAAAGAGATGCGGAGAAAACTTCTCTACGTCTTATGGATGATTTTAGTCATCCGTATCGGTTCACAGCTCCCGATTCCGGGTGTGGACAGTGATGTATTCAAACAGTGGTTTCGGAGTAATACCGGTGATGCATTCAATTTCTTTGATGCATTCACCGGTGGCTCTTTTGAGAGCATGTCCGTATTCGCATTGAACATTACACCGTACATTACTTCTTCCATTATCATTCAGCTTCTTACAATTGCAATTCCTGCTCTGGAGGAAATGCACAGAGATGGTGAAGAGGGAAGAAAAAAGATGACAGCGATTACCCGTTATGTCACAATTGGACTCGCACTGTTTGAGTCTATTGCAATGACAATCGGATTTGCCCGCGGAAATATCGTACAGGATATGAACATTCTTAAGGCAATCGTCGTGATCGCCAGTCTGACAGCAGGATCTGCAATGTTAATGTGGATCGGCGAACGTATCACTGAAAAAGGTGTTGGAAATGGTATTTCTATCGTACTTGCGGTAAACATCATTTCCCGTATCCCGAGTGATATGACAACTCTTTATGAGAATTTTATTAAGGGGAAAACAATTGCAAAAGGAACACTTGCAGGTGTTATCATCTTCGCAATTATCCTTGTTGTAGTAGTATTTGTCCTTATTCTTAATGGAGCAGAGAGAAGAATTCCTGTTCAGTATTCCAGAAAGATGGTAGGAAGAAAAATGATGGGTGGTCAGTCCACCAATATTCCGCTGAAAGTCAACACTGCCGGCGTTATCCCGATCATCTTTGCTTCTTCCATTATGTCCTTCCCGGGCGTTATCGCGCAGTTTGCCGGTAAAACAAACGGAACTGGCATTGGAAGTGAGATTCTGAGAGGACTTTCCTCAAGTAACTGGTGTAATCCATCCCAGATCAAATATACCTGGGGTCTGCTGGTATACGTAGTACTCTGCGTATTCTTTGCATATTTCTACACTTCCATTACATTCAATCCACTGGAAGTTGCAGATAATATCAAAAAGCAGGGGGGATTTATCCCGGGCATCCGTCCAGGAAAACCTACATCAGATTATTTGACTAAAATGCTAAATTATATTATATTTATAGGTGCGGTAGGTCTGATCATTGTGGCAGTTATTCCGTTCTTCTTCAACGGAGTCTTCGGGGCAAACGTTTCCTTCGGTGGAACATCTATCATCATCGTGGTTGGTGTTGTACTTGAGACTGTGAAACAGATTGAGTCCCAGTTACTTGTCCGCAATTACAAAGGCTTCCTGAACAACTAAAAATGAAGGTTGTGGTGCGTAAGCGTCACAGCCTTGATTTGGTACAGGCGAAATTTATTTGTTACGGTAACAGTGGCATTTGTTTTTCCTGTCCGGGCAGCACCGAAAGGGTGACTGACCCTATATGCTTCATAAAGAAAAGGAGGGTATTTGTTATGCGAATTATTATGTTGGGTGCACCAGGTGCCGGAAAAGGAACTCAGGCAAAGAAAATTGCAGCGAAATACGGGATTCCGCACATTTCCACAGGAGATATTTTCCGTGCAAACATCAAGAATGGTACTGAATTAGGCAAAAAAGCAAAAACATATATGGATCAGGGGCTTTTGGTACCAGATGAATTAACCTGCGACCTCGTAGTAGACAGAATCCAGCAGGATGATGCCAAAAATGGTTATGTACTGGATGGTTTCCCGAGAACGATTCCTCAGGCAGAGTGCCTGACAGAAGCTCTTAAGAAACTCGGAAGCGGCATTGATTATGCAATCGATGTTGATGTTCCGGATGAAAACATCGTTAATCGTATGTCAGGCAGAAGAGCCTGCCTGAAATGCGGAGCTACTTATCATATCGTGTATGCAGCACCGAAGACAGAGAATGTATGCGATACCTGTGGTGAGACACTGGTACTGCGTGACGATGACAAACCGGAAACAGTTTCCAAGCGTCTGAAGGTTTACCACGAACAGACACAGCCATTGATTGACTACTATACAGAGCAGGGCGTATTAAAGACAGTAGACGGAACTCGTTCCCTGGACGAAGTGTTCCAGGCAATCGTCGAGATCTTGGGAGAATAAGAAAATGTCAGTTTCTATTAAGTCAGAACATGAAATCGAGCTTATGAGACATGCCGGTCATTTACTGGAAAAGGTTCATGATGAACTGGCTTCTCATATCAGGCCGGGAATCAGCACAAAAGAACTGGACCGTATCGGTGAGGATATGATCCGCTCTATGGGCTGCACTCCAAACTTTTTAAATTATGAGGGCTTTCCCGCATCATTCTGCATCAGCCTCAATGATGAAGTAGTACACGGGATTCCGTCCAGACATAAGATCATCCAGGAAGGCGATCTTGTCAAGATCGATGCCGGACTGATCTACAAAGGTTATCATTCAGATGCCGCACGTACTTATGCGGTAGGTGAAGTTTCACCGGAAGCAAGACAGCTTATGGAAGTAACAAAGCAGAGCTTCTTTGAAGGAATTAAATTTGCAAAAGCAGGAAATCATCTGAATGATATTTCCAAAGCAATCGGTGCTTATGCAGCGAAATTCAATTACGGTATCGTTCGTGACCTCGTAGGACACGGAATCGGAACTCATCTTCATGAGGATCCGCAGATCCCGAATTTCCCGCAGAAGCGCAGAGGCATCAAACTGATGCCGGGTATGACACTTGCGATTGAACCGATGATCAACCTTGGCCGTGCAGATGTTGCATGGGAGGATGATGAGTGGACAGTTGTAACTATGGACGGATCTCTTTCTGCACATTACGAAAATACGATTCTGATCACGGATGGAGAACCGGAAATTCTGACTCTTACAAAATGACAGATGACACAGGAGGTTTTTAATGTCAAAAGCAGATGTAATTGAAGTGGAAGGTACTGTACTGGAGAAGCTGCCTAATGCAATGTTCAAAGTAGAACTGGAAAATAAGCATGTGGTATTGGCTCATATCAGCGGAAAGCTGCGTATGAACTTCATCCGTATTCTTCCTGGAGATAAAGTTACTATTGAACTTTCTCCATATGATCTTTCAAAAGGCCGGATTATCTGGCGAGATAAATAAAACCGTGAGGGGGACAGGCTCAGAGTTCCGCGAAGGCCGCGTGTCCCCCTCACACACCCCCTGTTGGCCACGCGCGTTGTGGTGTGGGGGAGTGTGTGGGTATAGTGATGAGGAAATGCAAAAAACACCACGGCGTGGTGTTTTTTTGTTTCCTCTGAAAAACATGAAAAAAATTTGATTTAGGGCTTGCAATTCTTGGAATAGAATGTTATTATACTGGTTGTACGCGCTGAGGCGTGTATGAACTGCAGATTCAAGCCTATATTACGGAAAAGGAGGATTTCCAGTGAAAGTAAGATCATCTGTAAAGCCGATCTGCGAGAAATGCAAGATCATCAAAAGAAAAGGATCTATCAGAGTAATCTGTGAAAATCCAAAACACAAACAGCGTCAGGGTTGATTGACTGATTTGTGAAACGTGCGGCTGCAGTTTGATACACCCGGAAGGGTTGTTCGGACTGTTTTAATATTTTATTAAAGAAGCATGTATTGCCTAATACCGAGAGGCAACAAAATTTCGGAAAGGTCGCTTTTCGCCAAAGGCGGCTGGGTGTTTTACCGAGGCACCCCAATTAGGAAACTAGAAAAATCGAGAGTTTTTGAAGATGTACCCTATTTCACCTTGCGAGATTGCAAGTGGTACGGTTCAGACGACTTTCAAAAAGAAAATGGAGGAAACAGTACATGGCTCGTATAGCTGGTGTAGATTTACCAAGAGACAAACGTATCGAAATCGGCCTTACCTATATCTATGGTATCGGCAGAACAAGTGCAGACAAGATTCTTGCACAGGCAGGAGTAAATCCTGACATCCGTGTCAGAGATCTGACAGACGATGATGTAAAGAAAATCAGTGCTGTTATTGATGAAACAATGACAGTTGAAGGTGATCTTCGTCGTGAAATCGCTATGAATATCAAGAGACTGCAGGAAATCGGATGCTACCGTGGTATCCGTCATCGTAAAGGACTTCCGGTTCGTGGCCAGAAGACCAAAACAAACGCTAGAACTCGCAAGGGTCCTAAGAGAACTGTTGCTAATAAGAAGAAATAATTCGTAACAAATAATTGATTATATATAGGAAAGTGTAGGTTAGTTTTAAAATGGCAAAGACAACCAGAAAAGCGACTACTAAACGTCGTGTTAAGAAAAACGTTGAACACGGACAGGCACATATCCAGTCATCCTTTAACAATACAATTGTTACTCTGACTGACAACGAAGGAAACGCTCTTTCATGGGCAAGTGCCGGCGGTCTGGGATTTAGAGGTTCAAGAAAATCTACCCCTTATGCAGCACAGATGGCAGCAGAGACTGCAACAAAAGCTGCTCTGATTCATGGATTAAAAACTGTTGATGTTATGGTTAAAGGACCAGGATCAGGACGTGAAGCTGCAATTCGTGCACTTCAGGCTTGCGGCCTTGAAGTAACAAGTATCCGTGACGTAACACCGGTTCCGCACAACGGATGCCGTCCACCAAAACGTAGAAGAGTCTAATTTAGGAGGTAGCTTGAAATGGCAGTAAATAGAGTTCCTGTTCTGAAAAGATGCAGATCCCTTGGCCTGGATCCGATTTATTTAGGAATTGATAAAAAATCCACAAGACAGTTAAAACGTGCAAACAGAAAAATGTCTGAGTACGGTTTACAGTTAAGAGAAAAACAGAAAGCAAAATTCATCTACGGAGTTCTGGAAAAACCTTTCCACAACTACTACAACAAAGCTGACAGAATGCCGGGACAGACTGGTGAAAACCTTATGGTCCTTCTTGAGAGCAGACTTGACAACGTAGTATTCCGTATGGGATTTGCAAGAACAAGACGTGAAGCTCGTCAGATCGTTGACCACAAACACGTACTTGTAAACGGAAAATGTGTAAACATTCCGTCTTACCTTGTAAAAGCTGGTGACACAGTTGAAATCAAAGAAAAATGCAAAGGTTCTGAGAGATACAAAGGAATTCTGGAAGTAACAGGTGGAAGACTTGTTCCGGAATGGATCGATGTTAATCAGGAAGCTTTAAGCGGAACTGTAAAAGAACTTCCAAGAAGAGAAGCAATTGATGTTCCGGTAAACGAAATGCTTATCGTCGAGCTGTATTCTAAATAATAATTAGAACACGAGTAACTGTGGGGAGTTTTCTTCACAGTTACAGCATTCGTTAATACCCTCAAATGTTGAATACCCAGAAGGAGGGAACCATATAGTGTTTGATTTTAATAAACCAAAAATCGAAATTACGGAAATTTCCGAAGATAAAAAGTTTGGCAGATTCGTAGTAGAGCCTCTGGAAAGAGGATATGGTACTACACTTGGTAATTCTCTCAGAAGAATTATGCTGTCCTCCCTCCCGGGAGCAGCAGTAAGCCAGGTTAAGATCGATGGAGTTCTTCATGAATTCAGCTCTATTCCGGGCGTAAAAGAAGACGTTTCAGAGATCATCATGAATCTGAAAAGCCTTGCTATCAAAAATACCAGCACAGACAATGAGCCAAAGACCGCATATATCGAGTGTGAGGGATCTGGTGTTGTAACAGCAGCTGACATCCAGGCAGATCAGGATATCGAAATCATGAATCCAGATCAGATCATTGCTACTCTTAACGGAGGCAAGGACTGCAGACTGGCTATGGAGCTTACAATTACCCGTGGCCGTGGTTACATCGGTGCTGATAAAGCCAAAACTGACGACATGCCGATCGGCGTAATTGCAGTTGATGCAATCTACACACCGGTTGACCGTGTAAACATGGTTGTAGAGAACACCCGTGTTGGTCAGGTTACTGATTTCGATAAACTTACATTGGATGTATATACCAATGGAACACTGGATCCGGATGAGGCTGTCAGCCTCGCTGCGAAGGTACTGAGTGAACATCTGAGCCTGTTCATTGATCTTTCTGAGAATGCAAAGACTGCAGAAGTCATGATCGAGAAAGAAGACAATGAGAAAGAAAAGGTTCTGGAGATGAGCATTGATGAGCTCGAACTTTCCGTTCGTTCTTATAACTGCCTGAAGAGAGCCGGAATCAACACAGTTGAAGAACTTTGCAACAGAACTTCTGATGATATGATGAAGGTTCGTAACCTTGGTCGTAAGTCATTAGAAGAAGTACTTGCTAAACTGAAAGAACTGGGCTTACAGCTTCAGCCAACTGAAGAATAAGCACTTCTTAATAATTTGAGCGGGGATGCCTAAGCATTCATGCAGTAAGACCGAACTAGCATGTATGGATGTCCCGCAGATGGAGGAAAATAACATGGCAAAATATAGAAAATTAAGCAGAACTTCTGATCAGAGAAAAGCTCTGTTAAGAAACCAGGTAACAAACCTTCTGTACAACGGAAAAATCGTTACCACTGAAGCTAAAGCTAAAGAGATCCGCAAGATCGCTGAAAGCCTTATCGCTATGGCAGTTCGCGAGAAAGACAACTTCGAGACAGTTACTGTAACTGCAAAAGTTGCTCGTAAAGATGCTGACGGTAAGAGAGTAAAAGAAGTTGTAGACGGAAAGAAAGTAACCGTATATGACGAAGTACAGAAAGAAATTACCAAAGATGCTCCATCCAGACTGCACGCTCGTCGTCAGATGGCTAAAGTATTCTACCCGGTAAAAGAAGTTCCGACCAAAGCTGCTGGAAAGAAGAAAAACACAAAAGACATCGACATGACCAAGAAGATGTTCGAAGAGATCGCACCGAAATATGCAGATCGTAACGGTGGTTACACAAGAATCGTTAAGATCGGACCGCGTAAAGGTGACGCAGCAATGGAAGTTCTGATCGAGTTAGTATAATTTGACAGAAATCAGGAGAAGATATTCATAGCAGGATATCTTCTCTTTTTTTTATCAAAAGGAATAGATGTCCTTTTTCTATGAAAATGTGACAGGAAATGTACAGGAATTTTAAATTTGCTATGAGAAAACGTCATATTTTGCAAGAACGTCATATTTAACAGCAAAAACGTCAAAAAAATTAGGGGGGGGGTAAAAGTGAATTCAGAAATATGATATAATTGGCGTATGCAAAAGAGAAATATTTTAGAAAGAGAGAATTTAATGAAACCAATTACAATTGCTATTTGTGATGGGAATTCCAGGGATGCAGGAGTTCTTGAAGAATATGTACGAAAGTTACTTCCAGATGCTGAAATCACAAAACTTACAAAAAGTCACCAGCTGCTCAATCGTATGACCGAGAATCCAAATCAGTTTCAGCTTATTTTCATGGAGATTGAGTTTGAAGAGGAAAATGGAATATGGGTTGCACAGGAAATACGGAAAGTCAACAAAAAAGTTGGAATCATATTTATGACAAAGAGTGAGAAATATTACAGACAGGCATTTGAGGTGTTTGCACTTCAGTATCTTCTTAAACCACTGACGTATGAAAAAATTGAAAAAATTTTTTATTTTCTGGATAGCAATGTGCAGAGATACAGTGATAGATCTATGGAAGAGAGAAGTGTCTGTTTTCGCTATCGTTCCCGGTTTTATACGATCAGACACAGTGAGATCCAGTATATTTCAAGCAGTCTTCACACAGTAAATTTTCATATGGAAGATGGAGGAATTATCCATTGCAGAGGAAAACTCTGTGATTTTGAGGATCAGCTGAAAGGCAGTTCTTTTCTTCGCTGTCACCAGAGCTTTTTTGTCAATATGAACAAGACAATGGGAATGAAGGCTGATGGCTTTATTATGAGAGACATTGTAGTGCCTGTTTCCAGAACATATATGAAGGAAGCGCAAAAACAATATCGTAATTATCTGAACGAAAAAGAACTTTTTACCAAATAAATCAGATACAGGTGTCTGCCTTTTTTTGCTAACTTTTCGAAGACAGTTGCTAAATCAGGAAAATTGTCGTAAAATCAGTAGGAACTATAAAGTTAAAATAAAAGGAACAGAACACATGAATATTAGAAGAATACTGGCAGTCTGGGCTGCCAAGGCAACTGGCTTTGCCTGCAAGAAGATGGGACGCCAGGGTGTGACATGGGCAGGCAAGATCGCACTTAAGATATATCCGCCTGTACTGAAAGAACTGGCAGGGGAAGTCAAAAAAGACATTTTTGTAGTATGCGGTACCAATGGTAAGACTACGACCAACAACATGCTCTGTGCAGCACTGGAGGCAGAGGGACAGAAAGTCATCTGTAACCATACCGGCTCCAATATGTTGAATGGTGTTGTGGCGGCATTTGTACTTGGGGCAGGACTGAACGGACATATCAAGGCAGATTATGCCTGCATTGAAGTAGATGAGGCATCCACGAGATATATTTTTCCGCAGATCAAGCCGGATTATATGGTTATGACGAACCTTTTCCGCGATCAGCTTGACCGCTATGGTGAGATCGATATCACCATGAATATTCTCGAAGAAATGATCCGCAAAGTGCCAAAGATGAAACTTGTGGTAAACGGAGATGATGCATTGTCTGCTTATCTTGCAATGGACAGCGGAAATGCCTGTACGTACTACGGAATCAGCAAAGCTGTCATGAAGAGCAAGACAAATGAGATCCGGGAGGGTCGTTTCTGCAAACGCTGCGGCGAGAGATTACAGTACAGTTTTTATCATTATAGCCAGCTTGGTGATTACAAATGCCCGAAATGCGGTTTCCATAGACCGGTTCCAGAATATGATGCTTCTGATGTACAGGTAGGAGACCAGCTTTCTTTCCGTGTGGAAGATCATAAGATCACTGCAAATTACAAGGGATTTTATAACGTATACAATATTCTGGCTGCCTATGCGGGAATCCGCACGGCCGGATTTAAGGCGGAACATTTCCAGGATATGCTTAAGAAATTCAATCCGGAGAACGGTCGTATGGAACAGTTCCGTATCCAGGGAACCAGTGTGACACTGAACCTTGCAAAGAACCCGGCAGGTTTTAACCAGAATATTTCTGCCGTGATGCAGGACAGCATGCCGAAGGATGTGCTCATCGCGATCAACGACAATGCACAGGATGGAATCGATATTTCCTGGCTATGGGATGTGGATTTTGACCGCTTCCAGGAGGAGAGCATCCGCTCCATCACAGTCAGCGGTATCCGATGCCAGGATATGCGTCTTCGAATGAAATACGTAGATATTCCGACCATGCTGGAAGCTGATGTCGAGAAGGCGATCCGCAGCCGCGTGGCTGACGGAACCGGAAATCTGTATGTGCTTGTAAACTATACAGCACTGTTCAGTACCAGAAATATACTCAAGAAGCTGGAGGGAGAGCAGAAATGAAACTTACGATAGGACATTTATATCCGGATCTCCTGAATCTTTACGGGGACAGAGGCAATATCCAGTGCCTGATGAAGAGATGCCAGTGGAGAGGAATCGAGGCAGAAACCATCGCCTACGAGATCGATGACAAGATTGATTTTTCCAAACTTGATATCGTGCTTCTGGGAGGCGGTTCCGACAGGGAGCAGATGCTTGTCTGTGAGAAACTCAAGGAGATCCAGAAGGATTTCAAGGCATATGTAGAGGATAATGGAGTCGTTATCGCTATCTGCGGCGGTTATCAGCTCCTTGGAAATTACTACAAGACGGACCAGGGAACGATCAAGGGGCTGGAACTTGTAGATATGTATACAGAGCAGGAGGAGGGCCGTCTCATCAGCAACATCGTCCTTCAGAGCGACCTGTTTGAGATGCCGGTCGTCGGTTTTGAGAACCACGGTGGAAGGACATGTATCAACGATAACAAACCGCTTGGCAAAGTTCTCTATGGTTCTGGAAATGACGGTAAATCCGGTTATGAAGGTGTTGTGTACAAGAATGTGATCGGAACCTACCTCCATGGACCGCTGCTTCCGAAGAACCCGCAGCTTGCGGACTGGCTGATCCTGCACGCACTGCAGAAGAAATACGGAGAGCAGACAGAGCTTACCCCGCTTGACGACAGCCAGGAAAAAGAAGCCAACGATTATATCTGTCACAGATTCCTCAAATAGTACTTGCATTCAAAATATGGTGAGGATATAATTCAAATATAAAAGGTCACGAAGGTGCTGAGAGCCAAATGCTTTTGACACCTTCTTTTTGCAAAAGACAATCATAATCATAAAAGGGCAAACAAGGGGACAAAAATGGCGAAATCACGTAATCAGAAAGCAAAAATACTGGTTTTGGAACATCTGCTTGGGGAGACCGGGGAGAACCGTGCAGTAACTATGCAGGAGATCCTTGAGAAACTGACAGAATGTGGAGTCAATGCGGAGCGTAAAAGTATTTATGATGATTTAGACGCGCTGAGAGAGTTTGGACTGGACATAAAATATAAACGAGGAAGACCGGGCGGCTATTATCTTGCAGGTCGGAATGCAGAAGAAAAGAAGGAAACAGTGCTGAAACCTGCAGTCAGACAGAACAAAGAGAAAGTACAGCCGGTTGTTAAAGAAGTACTGGTAAAGCATTTTGTTCTGGACGAGAGCGAGATCCAGGATACAGAGAAACCTATGAAACTTCTGTGCAGGGAGACAAGAGAAAAAGAAGTTCAGGAATATTTTGGCACTCATGGAAATTACAAGACAAAAGAAGCCGGATACATATCCGTTACAGTACCACAGATATCCGGTCCGCAGTTTTTTGGATGGCTGACTGCAATGGGAAGGGACGTTACGATCGTCAAGCCAAAGAAGACAGCGGCAGCCTATAGAGACTATCTGAAACTTCTCGCAAAGGAATATAAAGGAATTTAACATGAAAAAAAAGACAGCATATCTTTTATTAGGCATTTTTCTGACAACGACTGTACTTGGCGGATGTGGCAAGAATGAGGCAACAGAAGCTGCCAGTGAAAGTGCACAGACAGAAAAAGAGGGAGCAGGAGAGGATGAACTGACAGAGACTCCGACTCCGGAAGCAAAATCAGATAAAGAAACAAATAAACAGAAATCATCAAAGGAAACAGAAACCTCAGATTCTGACAATGAGGACAAGACGGAGGAGACAACGGAAGCTTCCAGAGAGAAGATCGCCGTTCTTCTTCCAAACGAGGAGAAATGGACCAGAGATGCAGATGAGTTCAAAAGCACACTTGAGGACGATGGATATGAACCGGTGATCGAGTATGCCGAGAACGATGTTTCCAGACAGGTTTCCCAGATCCAGGAACTGACAGCAGAAGAGGTTTCTGCGTTCGTCATTGCACCGGTGGATCCTTATGGGCTCAAGAGTGTCCTTGAGAGCGTGAAGGAAGCGGAAATTCCGGTATTTTCCTACGATGATCTGATCATGGATACGAATGCAGTCAAATATTATGTCACATTTGGCGGCCGCCAGATCGGTCAGATGATCGGCAAGAAGATCATTGAGAGCGAAGAACTGGACAAGGTCCGTGAGGCAAAAGAATCCAGGACAATCGAATTTTTTATGGGATCTCTGGATGATACGCAGGCGCTGTTTCTGTATAACGGTCTGATGGAGACGCTGCAGGAATATCTGGATGACGGAACTCTTGTATGCAAATCAGGCAAACTTTCTTTTGATGACACAGGAATCCTGAGATGGAGCAAAAACACTGCAAAATCACGTGCAGCAGAGATCCTGGAGCAGTTTTATCCAGATGGAGCGGCACCGGATATCATCTGTACAGGATTTGACGATGCAGCAGGAGCCGTGCAGGAAGCACTTCAGGAGGCTGGTGTAGTTCCGGGAACAGATATCTGGCCGATGATCACGGGAAATGGCTGCAAGGAGGATGCAGTGAAGCGTATAGCATCCGGCACACAGGCATTCAGTGTATTTATGGATTTCAGAGAACTTGCGGATCAGTGCGAGGAGATGGTAAATGTATATCTCCACGGAGAGGATGATCCGGAAGTCAATGATTACGAGCAGTATGACAATGGCGTCAAGATCATAGGAACTTATCTCTGTGAGTCGCAGATGATCGACAGGGATAACTATGAGATCCTGATCGACAATGGATATTATTCAGAGAAGGAAGTAGAGCCGGACCCGACAGAGACACCGGAGCCGGTCACACCGACTGAGGCAGCAGAGCCGACGGTGACTCCAACGGAAACACCGGAGGAAGTTTCCCCGACACCAGCTGAGACAGAAACACCAACTCCAACGGAAAAGGCGGAGCCGACAAAGAAGCCGACTTCTACGCCGAAGCCAACCGCTACGGAGACACCAACACCGACCGAAAAGGCAAAGAAATAATAAGTAAAGATACAAAAATACAGCCGGAACAGAGCATTAAGACTTTGTTCCGGCTGTTGTTTTGTGCGCTTTGCGATAAATTTTACTGTGGACGGTAAAAAATTACTCGCGGAATGTCAGAGAATCATCAGTCATAGAGTCAACGATCGCAAGAGATTCCAGACGAACACCCATGTCACGGATCTTCTGTCCGCCGTTCTGGAAACCTTTCTCGATCACGATTCCGGCACCTTCAAGGGTAGCTCCGGATTCTTTGACGATCTCGATCAGGCCGAGCAGTGCACATCCGTTGGCAAGGAAATCATCGATCAGGAGAACATGGTCTTCCGGTCCGAGAAATTTCTTGGATAAGATCACGTCATAAACTTTCTTGTGGGTGAAAGATTCTACCTTGGAACAGTACATCTCACCATCCAGATTCAGGCTCTGTGCCTTCTTGGCAAAAACTACAGGAACATCAAAATACTGTGCTGCGATACAGGCAATTCCGATTCCAGATGCTTCGATCGTAAGGATCTTGGTAATCGGGCAGTCAGCAAAACGTCTCTTGAATTCTTTGCCGATCTCATTGATCAGAGTAATGTCCATCTGGTGATTCAAAAAACTGTCTACTTTCAAAATATTTCCTGGTTTCACGATTCCATCTTTCAGTATACGGTCTTTTAAAAGCTGCATGTTATATCTCCTTTGACTAAAATTCTCGTTTTTGTAAAATTATATTTATGATACTCTATTCTTCGCAGAAGTTCAATTCTTTTCGACAAATTTTTTATTGATTTGATAGACGGAAATCTTCTTATAAGCCCGCGCAAGTGTTTATAAAACCTTGCGAAAATGGCTTAAAATCAAGGTTTTCCGCGTATCGTCATTTATCTTGCCGTATCTCCGTATAAGATGATTTTGTAAGACCGGGCACCATTTTGGCACCACAGATTATAGGAGGACGACATGAAAAACGTACTTTTAGACAAGGGTATTATACTCCCGTCCGGCGAAATCAGCAAGGATAAGGTAAACCTTGTCGCCGGGGCAATCACGCAGTCATTCGCAGAAATGGTATGGGTAACGACAGGCGGCGACATGGAAACCGTAAACCGCTTGACCGACGTACTTGTTACCATGAACACCCCCGCCGACCGGGGGAAGCTGTTCAAAATCATAAAAATGCTCTATGGGCTTATGGGCTTGCCCTTTTCCGAAGAAGCCGAGCCTATGGACGCAGACCCCGCCGTTTTGGAATACTTCATTTTTTCCTTTACGGCAGACTTTGGCGAAGTCATACAAGACCTCATAGCCGAAGAAGCAGAATAACGCACCGCACAGGCGGCGTTTCTCACTTCCCACAAGGAAGAACAGGAACGCCGCTTTTTTCATGCCCTTTGTTACGCAGTAGGCAGGAAAAAGCCCTTGATTTATGCGGCTTTGCGGGCGCGGTTTTCAGCGGATAAGGGATTGATACCTAAACCCTCAAAATCGCGTTTCTATTGCGTAACAGGTATGCAGCAAAGGAGTGATGAAGCTATGGCAGTTTTCAGAGTGGAGCGCAACAAGGGCTATACGGTTATGAGCAACCACCACTTACGCAATAAGGAGCTATCCCTAAAGGCAAAAGGGCTGTTATCGCAAATGCTGTCCTTGCCGGAGGATTGGGACTATACCCTTGCGGGGCTGTCCTTTATCAACCGGGAGAAAATCGACGCTATCCGGGAAGCCGTTAAGGAACTGGAACGCGCCGGGTATATCGTCCGTTCAAGGGAGCGCGACGAGAAAGGACGCTTGCGCGGCACAGACTATGTAATCTTTGAGCAGCCGCAGACCCCGCCTGTATCGGATTTACCTACATTGGAAAATCCAACATTGGATAATCCAACGTTGGAAAAACCTACGCAGGAAAAACCTACGTTGGAAAATCCAACGCAATTAAATAAAGATATACAAAGAACTAACTTACCAAAAAAAGAAAAATCAAATACGGATTTATCAAGTACCCATTCCATTCCTATCCATTCCCTAAATCCCTTGCCTTATGGCGAGGACGAAACGGCACAGCCGCCGGAACGGAAAAGAACGGAAAGGAACGACGCTTACAGAGTGTATGAGGAAATTATCAAAGACAATATCGCCTATGACATTCTCTTACAGGACAGAAGCCTTGACCGCGACCGTCTGAATGAAATTGTTGACCTCATGCTTGAAACCGTCTGTACGGCAAGAAAGAAAATCCGTATTGCCGGGGACGATTACCCCGCCGAGCTTGTGAAGTCAAAGTTTATGAAGCTGAACAGCGAACATATCCGCTTTGTGCTTGACTGTATGCAGGAGAACACCACGAAAATCCGCAACATCAAGCAGTACCTAAAGGCGGTGCTTTTCAATGCCCCGTCTACCATTGACAGCTACTATACTTCCCTTGTCGCTCACGACATGGCAAGCGGCGCATTATCCGGCAAGCCTAAATACGGCGACCCGGACTACTACACCTACAACGAGGGCGAAAGCCTGTAAACGAAAAAAGGAGGATTTACCACATGGCACAGAAAACAGGAGCTTTAATTTTTGACGAAACCGCTGACCGCTACGATATTCGCTTTGATATTGCCGACTATTACGGCGGCTTGCATTGCGGCGAGTGCATGGACGTATTCACAGGCGGCAAATGGAAGCCGACCCGGATTGAGTACGGGGACAACTGGTATCTTGTAGGTATCCGCGCCGAGGACTTGAACGGGCTGCGGGTGCGGATTTAACGGGGCGGCGTGAAGAACGGACGCCCTTTTTTCACGCCCAAAAGCGGCGTACCACCTTAACACTATCACTACTACCGGGAAAGGAGGACGGTAAACATTGCAAGATGAAATCAACGAAAAAGTGGTTGCGCTCTCTGTCAAGGGAGCGAAGCTGACCGCTGAAACGCTGCAAAAGGCAATCAAAGCCATGCTTGCACAGGCAAAAAAGCAGCAGGAAAAACAGCCCCACGGGAAGCAGACCCTAAAGCAGCTTGCGAAGCAGAACGCGGGGCTATCCAACATTGAGATAACCGAGGGCAATATCAAAGCCTTTGAGCAGACGGCAAAAAAATACGGTATCGACTTTGCCCTAAAGAAAGACAGCACCGAAACGCCGCCCCGTTATCTCGTCTTTTTCAAGGGGCGGGACGCGGACGCTCTGACCGCAGCCTTTAAGGAGTTTTCCGCAAAGAAGCTGACACAGGAGCAAAAGCCCTCTATCCGAAAGGCACTTGCCACATTCCGGGAAGCAGCAAAGCAGCTTAACGCGAACCGTCAAAAGACAAAATACAAGGACAGGGAGGTATCGCTATGAAGCCGAATATCAAGAAGCTGCTTATCCTAAACGCCCCCTATCTGCTCTTTGTGTATCTCTTTGATAAAGTCGGACAGGCGGTGCGGCTCTCGCCGGGGGCTGACCTCTCCGGCAAGCTGGTTTCCATTGGCAGCGGCTTTTCCGCTGCCTTTTCAAATGCCCTGCCGAGTTTTAACCCTATGGATTTGCTTATCGGCATTGTCGGGGCTGTCGTTATCCGGCTTGCGGTCTATGTGAAAGGCAAGAACGCAAAGAAATACCGTAAGGGCATGGAGTACGGCTCTGCACGTTGGGGCAATGCCGAGGATATAAAGCCATATATCGACCCCATGTTTGAAAATAACGTGCTGCTGACGCAGACCGAAAGGCTGATGATGAGCAGCCGCCCGAAGCACCCGAAGTATGCAAGAAACAAAAACGTGCTTGTCATCGGCGGCTCCGGCAGCGGCAAAACAAGGTTTTTTGTAAAGCCCAACTTAATGCAAATGCACAGCAGCTATGTTGTCACAGACCCGAAAGGAACGGTTTTAATCGAGTGTGGAAAGCTCTTGCAGCGGGGCGGGTACAAAATCAAGGTGCTAAACACCATCAATTTCAAGAAATCCATGCGGTACAATCCCTTCGCCTATCTGCGCAGCGAAAAGGATATTTTGAAACTGGTAAATACCATTATCGCCAACACCAAAGGCGACGGGGAAAAATCCGGCGAGGATTTTTGGGTGAAATCGGAACGGCTTTTTTACTGCGCCCTTATCGGCTACATCTGGTACGAAGCCCCGGAGAATGAGAAAAACTTTACGACGCTGCTTGAAATGATAAATGCGTCGGAAGCCCGCGAGGACGACCCGGAATTTCAATCCCCCGTTGACCTCATGTTTGAACGCTTGGAGGAAAAAGACCCGGAACATTTTGCGGTGCGCCAGTACAAGAAGTTTTTGCTGTCTGCCGGAAAAACAAGAAGCTCTATCCTCATTTCCTGCGGTGCGCGTCTTGCCCCCTTTGACATTCGGGAACTGCGCGAGCTGATGGAAACCGACGAAATGGAGCTTGACACCTTAGGCGACCGAAAGACCGCGCTTTTTGTTATTATCTCCGACACCGACGACACCTTTAACTTTGTTGTATCAATCCTTTACACACAGCTTTTCAATCTGCTTTGTGACAAGGCAGATGATGTGTACGGCGGGCGGCTACCTGTTCATGTGCGCTGTCTGCTTGACGAGTTTGCAAATATCGGGCAGATACCGAAGTTTGAAAAACTCATTGCCACGATAAGGAGCCGCGAAATCTCCGCGTCCATCATCTTGCAGAGCCAGTCGCAGCTAAAGGCTATCTACAAGGACAACGCCGATACCATTGTCGGCAACTGCGATACGACCCTGTTCTTGGGCGGCAAGGAGAAAACGACCCTTAAAGAAATGTCGGAAATCTTGGGGAAAGAAACCATTGACAGCTTCAACACTTCCGAAACAAGAGGACGGGAGCTTTCCCACGGGCTGAACTATCAGAAGTTAGGCAAGCAGCTTATGAGCGAAGATGAAATTGCGGTCATGGACGGCGGGAAATGTATCTTGCAACTACGCGGGGTGCGTCCGTTCTTCTCCGAAAAATACGATATTACCAAACACCCGAAGTACAAGTACCTTTCCGACTTTGACAAGAAAAATGCCTTTGACATGGAAAAGCACTTGCGCCGCCGTCCTGCAATCGTAAAGCCGGACGAGGTATTTGACTATTACGAAGTTGACGAAGCAGATTTGCAGGAGGACACAGAAAATGAATAAGCGTATCAGAAAGAAAAAGGCAAAACAGCAGCTAATCCGGGCTATCAGCGGGCTTGTGGAAGCTGCCGAGGAAATGCAGCGGGAACAGGAACGCAGGACAAGACAGGCAGGTATTTCCTATATCAAGTATATCGAAGCTGTCCGGGAACGGCAGTACGGCATTAAGCCTGTCTACACACCGCTTTTTGAAAAGGAGGGAGCTTAAAGTAAAAATAATAAACACGGGCTACATGGTACGCGCCCCTACTCCTTGCGCGTATCGCGGCAGGAAGCCGCACCCTACAACTGAATACCGCCGCGCAGCAGCAACAAACGCAGCGCGGGGACTTATGACCGCGGCAGTTATCGAAAACTGACCGCCGTTTTTTATGCCCTTTTTCGGGCAGCCGCACAGCGGCAGAAAGGAGTTATATTATGGCATTTTTCAACAGCGCAGTAGGCGTTTTGCAGACACTCGTTATCGCTCTCGGAGCAGGTCTTGGCATTTGGGGCGTTATCAACCTCTTGGAGGGCTACGGAAACGACAATCCGGGCGCGAATGCTCATGTGCGGTAAAGTAATAAAAAGATTTAGGTAGCCGCCTTAACTATTCCTAAATAAGATAATATGCACAGTATTTTCTCGTAAATAGAAAATAAATTATTGCATTTTACCAATTATTATGTTAAAATGACAATGTAACAAAGAGCTATGTATTTTTAAGGAAAGGGAGGAACTTATGAATTTAAGAAAATCTATTTTAGCACTTTCAGTAGTAGCTGGAATTGTAGCTGCTCCAATGACTGTATTTGCCGCTCATACTCATAGTTGGGGTTCTCCCCAGTACTATGGATATGAAGATGAAATGCCTGGTATATATGATGACTGGGATAAATGTGCGACACGTCATGTATATAATTACAAACAATGTTTAATTTGTGGAGAAGTAAGCATTTATGAAGTTGAGACGATTGAAATGTCTCACAAATGGGTGAATGGTGCATGTGTATATTGCAACAAAGGTTACGCGAAAGAGATAAATTAACATAGTATCATTACCGGCAAGTTTATAATCAAAAAATAGAAAGCATTGAGAATATTTCATAATTTCTTGAAAGTACTCTCAGTGCTTTCTTTGATAATATGAAAGGAGAAATAAATGCAAAAAAAACAACTTTCTGTATTAGTACTAATTATTTTATGCTTTTTATTAGGATGTAACAGAGAAACACCAAAAGATGAATCTCAACAAAATTATGAAGATGAATCTAATATTTCTAAAACAAATGGAGAAGAACTTGTAAATATAAACAGTGAATTGTTAGGTTCGACTCCTTTTGATATCCAAATCGATAAAACAGCATTGCAGACTAGAAAAGAAACAGAAACAGAAGTTACAATAAAGACAAATTTAACAGACTGGGGTTATACTGTTTCTTCTGAAAAAGGGAAAATATCTGATATAAATAAAAATTCATTCATATATATAGCACCTAAAGATGAGAGGGATGATACTATAAAAATACAATTATCGGACTATGAAAATGGCATATCATATGAATATACAATTCCACTTATTTTTGCGGGAAACAATGAACATTCTTTAGATAAATTCAAGGAAAATCTTTCAAGATTACCTAATAGTTAGTAAAGAGTCGATAGACTAAAGTACCACCATCCTCTTTTATTTCAACTGAATATCCATCCCGCCGCACCGCAGCGGCACATGAAGCAGTAAATCCGAAAAAGATTTGCTGCTTTTTTTGCGTCCATTTTTGGCAAATTTCCAAAAGTTCCGTATTAGACAGTGAAACCAAAAAAGGCTGCCATTTTTTTCAGACAGCGGGCAAAACGCAGCTTCCGAAACGCCTTATTGTCGGGAAAGACCGAGCCGCCGGAAAAGTTCTTGCCGGAAAGTCCGTCCATTCTGCTCTTTTGTGGTTTGTAGGGAGTAAGGGAAAAACGCCAGCCCGCAGCCTTTTATAAAAAAAGCTGGTTATAGATTTTCTGAAAAAGTGGCAGTAGCAAGTGAACGGCAGGCCGGCAGTTTCTTAGAGCAAGATTCTACCGAGGTGCCAAAATTCGCTTATCGCTCATTTTGCCCCTGCGGGAATCTTGTTGGGGAGTGCCTTCCCCAAACCCTGCTTATGCGGCTTGCGCCGCTGAAAAACCCCTCAAAATATTTTTCGGATTTTTCAAAAACAGTTCCGCTTCACACCCTGTTTTTCTCCTATTAGTGAGAGGACACCACGCACAGAAAGGAGGTCAACCACCTATGAAACGATACAACACGCCGCACCGCAGCCGGGTAGTCAAAACACGCATGACCGAGGAAGAATACGCCGAGTTTGCCCAGCGGCTTTCTGCTTACCACATGAGCCAAGCCGAGTTTATCCGGCAAGCCATAACCGGGGCAGCCATACGCCCCATCATAACCGTTTCCCCCATCAATGACGAGCTGCTTGCCGCTGTCGGGAAGCTGACCGCCGAATACGGGAGGATCGGCGGCAACTTAAACCAGATAGCCCGGACGCTGAACGAGTGGCACAGTCCCTATCCGCAGCTTGCCGGGGAGGTACGGGCGGCGGTTTCCGACCTTGCTGCCCTAAAGTTTGAAGTCTTGCAGAAAGTGGGTGACGCTGTTGGCAACATTCAAACATATCAGCTCTAAAAACGCCGACTATGGCGCAGCGGAAGCCTATCTCACATTTGAGCATGACGAGTTTACCATGAAAGCCACCCTTGATGAAAACGGGCGGCTGATACCGAGGGAGGATTACCGCATTTCTTCCCTCAACTGCGGGGGCGAGGATTTCGCTGTTGCCTGTATGCGAGCCAATCTCCGCTATGAGAAAAACCAAAAACGGGAAGATGTGAAAAGCCACCACTATATCATCAGCTTTGACCCACGGGACGGGACAGACAACGGCTTGACCGTAGACCGGGCGCAGGAGCTGGGCGAGCAGTTCTGCAAGGAGCATTTCCCCGGACACCAAGCCCTAATCTGCACCCACCCGGACGGGCATAACCACAGCGGGAATATCCATGTGCATATCGTCATCAACTCCCTGCGGATTTACGAAGTCCCGCTTCTGCCCTACATGGACAGACCAGCCGACACGCTGGAGGGCTGCAAGCACCGCTGCACCAACGCCGCTATGGAATATTTCAAGAGCGAAGTCATGGAAATGTGCCACCGGGAGGGGCTTTACCAAATCGACCTCTTGAACGGCAGCAAGGAACGGATAACCGAACGGGAATACTGGGCGGCAAAGAAAGGGCAGCTTGCCCTTGACAAAGAGAACGCCGCCAGAGAAGCCGCCGGACAGCCGACCAAGCCCACCAAGTTTGAAACGGACAAGGCGAAGCTGCGCCGGACGATACGGCAGGCACTTTCCCAAGCTGGCAGCTTTGACGAGTTTTCTTCCCTTTTGCTGCGGGAGGGTGTGACCGTCAAGGAGAGCCGGGGGCGGCTTTCCTACCTCACGCCGGACAGGACAAAGCCTATCACAGCCCGAAAGCTGGGGGACGATTTTGACAAGGCTGCTGTCCTTGCCCTGCTCACGCAGAACGCCCACAGAGCTGCCGAACAGACCAAAGCCATACCCGAATACCCTGCCGCAGTTAAAAAGCCGTTACAAGGGGAAAAAGCTGCAAAAACCACCCCGGCAGACAACACCTTGCAGCGCATGGTTGACCGGGAAGCCAAGCGAGCCGAGGGCAAGGGCGTGGGCTATGACCGCTGGGCGGCAAAGCACAACCTAAAGCAAATGGCAGCTACCGTTACCGCCTATCAGCAGTACGGCTTTTCCTCCCCGGAGGAACTGGACGAAGCCTGTTCTGCCGCCTATGCCGCCATGCAGGAAAGCCTTGCGTGGTTGAAGCAGGTGGAAAAGACGCTGAACGGGAAAAAGGAGCTGCAACGGCAGGTGCTTGCCTATTCCAAGACCCGCCCTGTCCGGGACGGGCTGAAACAGCAGAAAAACGCCAAAGCAAAAGCAGCCTACCGTCAGAAGCATGAAAGTGACTTTATCATAGCAGACGCAGCCGCCCGCTATTTCAGGGAGAACGGCATTTCCAAGCTGCCGAGCTATAAATCCCTGCAAGCAGAGATTGAAAGCCTTATCAAAGAGAAAAACAGCGGCTACAACGATTACCGGGCAAAACGGGAGGAGTACCGCCGCTTGCAGACTGTCAAGGGCAATATCGACCAGATTTTACGCCGGAGCGAGCCGCAGCGCAGAAAGGAGCAGAGCCATGAACGGTAATATCCCCCGCATGGACTACCGCCAGTACCGGGCAGCCCGCCGCCTTGTGCATGAGTGCTGCAACTATGACAGCGGGAACTGCCTGCTGTTGGAGGACGGCGAGCCTTGCGTGTGTGTACAGAGTATCAGCTATTCGCTGCTCTGCCGCTGGTTTACCGCCGCTGTCCTGCCCCTTGATGAAGCACTGGAAGCCGCCCTCTTGCGCCGGGGAAGCCGGAAACGCTGCGCTGTCTGCGGGGCGTTCTTCTTCCCAAAATCCAACCGGGGGAAATACTGCCCGGACTGCGCCGGACGCATGAAGCGGATAAACGCCGCCAAACGGAAGCGGAAACAAAGGGAGAAATGTCACGCTTTAGGGCATTTCAAACCCGCATAAATCAAGGCTTTTTTGGAGGGTGTCAAAGGGTGCGTGATACATTTATCCTTTTCCCTTAAAAACGCCCCCTAAAAGCGTAACAGAACCCACAGACAGACACCACAAGGAGGTGAACCCTATCGCTGATTATATGACCGCAGGAACGGAGCTGCCCGCTTACCTGCCTTACCCCCGTTTCCTGCTGGAAACAGACCTATCCCACACCGCAAGAGAGTTATATGCGCTGCTGTTAGACCGTTCCACCCTTTCGCAGAAGAACGGCTGGCAGGACAGCGAGGGACGGACATACATTGTCTACCCCATAGCAGAGATAGCGGAAATGCTGGATAAAGGCTGCACCACCATAAAGGGCGCACTGAACGAACTGGACGCTGCCGGGCTGCTGGAACGCAGACGGACGGGCTTTTCTGCCGCCAACCGTCTGTATGTGAAAGTGCCGCCTATCCCAGTGGTACAGTTTTCCGACCAACTGACGGACGGAAAACCGCCCCTCATAAGGGCGGGAAACCGACCAACTGACAGCCGGAAAACTGACCTTATGACGGTCGGAAAACCGTCCCCTAACCAAACTAATATAAACAACCTAATAGAGAGCCAAACAAAAGGAGCGAGTGAGGGGCAGCCCCCCGCCGCTTATGGCAGATATAAAAATGTATTTCTTTCTGACACAGAACTTTTGGAGCTGGAACAGGACTTCCCCGGCAAGTGGGAGTATTACCTTGACCGCCTTTCCTGCCACATCGCTTCCACCGGGAAGCAGTACCAGAGCCATGCAGCCACCATTTACAAGTGGGCGCAGGAGGACGCTGCCAAAGAGAAGCCAAAGAAAGGCATACCGGACTATTCATTCAAGGAGGGAGAAAGCCTATGACCGATACAATCCACAACACCATACTGCCTATGACCGACACCACAGCCGAGCCGGAGGATTACACCGGGGAGGACGGGCTTTTATACTGCGGCAAATGCCGGAAACCCAAAGAAGCCTATTTCCCGGAGGGCAAGACCTTTTTCGGGCGTGACCGCCACCCGTCAGAGTGCGACTGCCAGCGGGCAGCCCGTAAGGAACGGGAAGCCGCCGAGAAGCGGCGCAGCCACCTTGAAACGGTGGAACGGCTGAAACGGCAGGGCTTTACAGACAAGACCATGCAGGACTGGACATTTGCCAACGATAACGGCAGCTGCCCGCAGATGAAGAACGCCGCCGGATATGTGGCACGCTGGGAACAGATAAAGGACGGGAACTACGGGCTGCTCTTGTGGGGCAGGGTAGGCACTGGGAAAAGCTATTTTGCCGGGTGTATTGCAAACGCCCTCATGGAGCAGGAAGTCCCGGTGTGCATGACAAACTTTGCAGCAATATTAAACGACCTTGCCGCCAGCTTTGCGGGCAGGAACGAATATATTTCCCGCCTTTGCAGCTTCCCCCTGCTCATCATTGACGATTTTGGAATGGAGCGTGGCACAGAATACGGTCTGGAACAGGTCTACAATGTGATTGACAGCCGCTACCGGAGCAGGAAGCCGCTGATTGTGACGACCAACCTCACGCTGGAGGAATTGCAGCACCCGGAGGACACCGCCCACGCCCGGATTTATGACCGCCTGCTTGAAATGTGTTCCCCTCTCTGCTTTACCGGGGAGAATTTGAGGAAAGCCGCCGCACAGGGAAAAATGGAACAGCTGAAACGGCTGCTTGCCGGAAAGGAGATTTGCCTATGACCGACACCCAGAGAAACAAACGCCCTGCCCGCCGCCCGGACTGCGTGACCGAAACGAGGATAGGCAACACAATCCTTGTGGTGTCTGGCTTTTTCAAGGAGGGGGCGACCGACACCGCCGCTGACAAGATGATGAAAGTGCTGGAAGCAGAAGCCGCCGCCGGATATTTGACCTGTGATAAGCCTGATTGAAAAACCGTCATTTTTACCGACCGTAAAGAAGCAGATTTGACGCTTTTGCCGCTATACAGACAGCCGCCCCATGTGGTACAATCAAGGTACGGAATAGTGGGGCTGGCTGTCGGAAACGGAGGAATTTATGTTAAGACAGACCACCCAGCAACTCATTACCGCCCTTTACCCAAGACTGTCCCATGAGGACGAGCTGCAAGGCGAGAGCAATTCCATTTCCAACCAAAAGAGGATTTTGGAAACCTATGCCAAACAGAATGGATTTTCTAATCTGCGCTGGTACACCGACGACGGTTATTCCGGTGCGAACTTTCAAAGACCCGGATTTCAAGCCATGCTTGCAGACATTGAAGCAGGGAAAGTCGGGACAGTTATCGTCAAGGATATGTCGAGGTTAGGGCGAAACTACTTACAGGTGGGAATGTACACAGAAATGATTTTCCCACAGAAAGGTGTCCGCTTCATCGCTATCAATGACGGAGTGGACAGCGCACAGGGGGAAAATGATTTTGCCCCGCTGCGGAACATTTTTAACGAATGGCTGGTGAGAGATACGAGCAAGAAAATCAAGGCAGTAAAACGCTCTAAGGGCATGAGCGGAAAGCCCATCACAAGCAAGCCCGTCTATGGCTACCTCATGGACGAGGACGAAAACTTTATCATTGACGAGGAAGCCGCCCCGGTGGTACGGCAGATTTACAGCCTTTGCCTTGCCGGGAACGGTCCGACCAAGATAGCCCGTATGCTGACCGAGCAGCAAATCCCCACGCCGGGGACGCTGGAATACCGCAGGACGGGCAGCACCCGCCGCTACCACCCCGGCTATGAGTGCAAGTGGGCGACCAATACCGTGGTTCATCTGCTGGAAAACCGGGAATATACGGGCTGTCTGGTAAACTTTAAGACCGAGAAGCCGTCCTACAAGCTGAAACACAGCATAGAAAATCCCCCGGAAAAGCAGGCGGTTTTTGAGAACCACCATGAGCCTATCATTGACCGGGAAACGTGGGAACGGGTGCAGGAGTTACGCAAGCAGCGCAAACGCCCCAACCGTTATGACGAAGTGGGCTTGTTCTCCGGCATACTCTTTTGTGCCGACTGCGGCAGCGTCATGTACCAGCAGCGATACCAGACGGACAAGCGCAAGCAGGACTGTTATATCTGCGGAAGCTACAAGAAACGCACCGCCGACTGCACAGCGCACTTTATCCGCACTGACCTCTTGACCGCTGGCGTACTCTCCAATCTGCGGAAAGTTACCAGCTATGCGGCAAAGCATGAAGCCCGGTTTATGAAGCTTTTAATCGAGCAGAATGAGGACGGGGACAGACGCAGGAACGCCGCCAAGAAAAAGGAGCTGGAAGCCGCCGAGAAACGCATAGCCGAGTTATCTGCTATCTTCAAGCGGCTGTATGAGGACAGCGTAACCGGGCGCATATCGGACGAGCGTTTCACAGAGCTGTCGGCAGACTATGAAGCCGAGCAGAAAGAACTGAAAGAACGTGCCGCCAGACTGCGGGAAGAACTTTCCAAAGCGCAGGAAGCCACCGCAAACGCTGAAAAGTTTATGAATGTGGTACGCAGGCACACTACCATTGAAGAACTTACCCCTACTCTGCTGCGGGAGTTTGTGGAGAAAATCGTTGTCCATGAAAGCGTTGCCCTTGACGGGAAACGCCGGGGCAAGTTACGCAGACAGGAAATCGAAATCTATTATTCTTTTGTCGGCAAGGTAGAACTGCCCGACACCTAACCGCCCGACCTATCCGACATACCTCATGTGCCGGATAGGAACGGCAAAATTTTTTACACTTCTATTACTTCTTTATCACACATAAGCAAAAAGCCAGGGCATGAAACAGCTCATGGCGGGCGGCGGCGTTGCCCTTATCGGCGGCACCCTCGTACCTCTGCTTGCCGGACTGTTCGGTTAAGCGGCGGGGTTAGCCTATGCAGAGCATACTTGACGCGATTAACGAATGGATAAAGGAAATCCTCATTGGAGCCATTAACGGTAATCTGTCAACTATGTTCGGGGACGTAAACGAAAAAGTCGGAACTATCGCCGCAGAGGTAGGACAAACCCCGCAGGGGTGGAACGCAGGCATATTTTCCATGATACAGAGCTTGTCGGAAAATGTGATTGTACCCATTGCGGGGCTTGTTATTACCTACGTTCTATGCGTGGAGCTTATCAGCATGGTAACGGAAAAGAACAATATGCACGATATTGACACGTTCATGTTCTTTAAGTGGTTTTTCAAGGCGTGGGTAGCGGTGTATCTCGTTACCCACACCTTTACTATCACTATGGCGGTGTTCGATATGGCGCAGCACGTTGTTTCCGGCGCGGCGGGCGTGATCGGCGGCGATACGAATATCGACGTTGACGCCGCCCTCTCGTCCATGCAAGCCGGACTTGACGCTATGGAAATCCCCGAACTGCTTATGCTCGTTATGGAAACAAGCCTTGTGAGCCTTTGCATGAAAATCATGTCGGTGCTTATCACGGTTATCCTGTACGGCAGAATGATAGAAATTTACCGCGCGTCCAGAAGCGCCGCTTTTCATCCAAAGGCGGTGTGCGGGCATTTTGGGAACCC
>NZ_QTWS01000013.1 GCF_003461245.1 Blautia sp. AF19-10LB | reverse complement strand
CTATGGATCGTCGCCTTGGTGGGCCGTTACCCCACCAACTAGCTAATCCAACGCGGGTCCATCCTATACCACCGGAGTTTTTCACACTGGACCATGCGGTCCCGTGCGCTTATGCGGTATTAGCAACCATTTCTGGTTGTTATCCCCCTGTATAGGGCAGGTTACCCACGCGTTACTCACCCGTCCGCCACTAGAAACAAATTAAATCGACCGAAGTTTCAATAATAGGTTTCCCGTTCGACTTGCATGTGTTAAGCACGCCGCCAGCGTTCATCCTGAGCCAGGATCAAACTCTCTGATAAAGTGTTTGATTACTCAAGACAACCAACTAGCTTAGTTATCTCTCGTCATTACTGTTTATAAAAAGTTCATTCTATTGAATGATGATTCTTAAAGAATTTTCGAGAATCGTATGTGTTTCACTGTTTAGTTATCAAGGTTCTTTTGTGCTTTTTGCTCTCTTGCGACAGCTCATTTAGTTTATCACGTTCGTTTTTGTTTGTCAAGAACTTTTTTAAGTTTTTTCAAAACTTTTTTCGAACTCTTTTGTAATCTCGTTGCTCATCAGCAACTCGTTTACTTTACCACATTCATTTCTGAATGTCAAGCACTTTTTTGAAGTTTTTTAATTTCTTTTCAGAAGTTATTAACTTCAAAACGGAGAAGGAGGGATTTGAACCCTCGCGCCGGTTACCCGACCTATACCCTTAGCAGGGGCACCTCTTCGGCCTCTTGAGTACTTCTCCTGACTCCGAATTCATAATACTTTATGCAATTTGAAGTGCATTTCTTTCCGAAACGCATGGTTAATTATACATAACTCATTTTACATTGTCAACACTTTTTTTGTATTTATTTTAACTTTTTTTCATATGGTTTTTACATGGCTGCAGGGAGCAGGATTTTGAGCTCAAACCAGTTGTTTTCCTGTGCTGCCACAACGGATCCATTGTATTTTTCTACGGTGCTCTTTATACTCTTCATACCATATCCATGAAGCCGCCTGTCTTTCTTTGTCGTTACCGGCATGCCGTTTTTGAACTGGATCTTTTCGTCACAGTAATTCTCTGTACGGATGCGGACAAACTGCTTCTCTCTTGTTACATAGAGCCAGATCAACCGTTTTTGTTTTTCCTGCTGCTTTTGTGCGCTCTCAATGGCATTATCCAGCATATTACCAAATAATGCACTCACATCCATATCTTCCATAAAAGACAGCGCGCCCCCGTCTACGATAAATTTCAGTTCGATTTCTTTATTCTGACAAAGCAGCGCCTTATTCGTCAGCACAGCATCCAGGATCGGATTTCCGGTCTTGTTCTGTGTCTCGTATACTCTGATCTCACGTTCCATCTTCTCCAGATAGCTCGTGGACTTTCCTGCCTGAGCATAGGACTGCGTCTTGAGGAGGTTGATCTGGTGTTTCAGATCATGATACTTCTGATTTACCATATCAATATTTTCTTTTGATAACTGGTAATTTTTGTACTGCATCTCCATGATATTCCGAAGGGTATCTTTCTCAAAACGGATCTGTATCTCCTTAACCTGGACATGATATGCATACAGCACAGCAATTCCACTTAAATCCACAAGTGTACGGATAATAAAGATATCCATGACAAAACTTCCACTGAACAGTCCATCCTGGTCAAGATAACTCAGATTACTCATCGCAAATACAGATGTCGCAATGATGATGACCACCAGTAACTCTCTTCTTGTAATATGGATCTCTTCGAGATCTTTTTTGAGACTGAGTTCTATCAATGCCAGTATCGTAAAGATCACTGCATAGACAACTATCAGTTCCGCCCATCTCCAGAATTCTCCATGCATTCCTCTTGCATTCGTCATATAATAGTAGATCTGCCAGCACAGAGAAGCTGCAAACTCTCCGTTAATAAAAGCCTTTACGCAATAAAAGCCTGCCTCTCTGGGCGAAAAATCATTGCAGATATAAATGCCTCCCAGAATAAGCCCTACGATAACGACCATTGATGGAAGAAACAGTTCCCTCCGTACTCCATCTGTTGCTGTCATAAAAAATAAAAGGAGGGCAAACTGAACACAGCTTACTGCAGCCAGCTTCCATCTCCCGATTTTCCTTTCATTCGTACACGTGATCACAAGTACGGATAAAGCATAAGCTATGGCATAGTAATACCCTGGTGTATTTAGCACCTCTGTTGTGTTCATTTGCCCACCTCATTCAAATATTCATTTAATGCATCCAGAAACGGTTTGCGCCTGCTCCTGCTTACCTGTATGGTATCTCCATTGACGCTGACATCACTTCCCATATAATTGTCCACGTACTCCAGGTTTACCAGATAGCATCTGTTGCACCGGAAAAAGCGCTTTGCGTCCAGCTGACCTTCCGCGTCACGGATCGTGCCTTTGGTCACAAAACTTCCCTCTGTTGTATGATAGATCAGAAGATGATCCTGTACCTCCACATAACAGATCTGTGCAATATCCAGTTTCTTTTTGCCGCCTTTCAGCGATATGGTGATAAATTCTTTTTCCTGTACTTTTACTCTGTGAAGCGCTCTCCCCATACTTTCCGAAAAAGAGAAATACGAAATAGGCTTCAGCATGTAGTCCAGAGCATTTACCTTATATCCCTGAATTGCATACTGAGGCATATTTGTTATAAATATAATGACGACATCCTTGTCCAGTTCGCGGATTTTTTCGGCGGCTTTCATTCCGTTCAGAAAAGCCATCTCAATATCCATGAGAATAAGATCGTAATCCGCAGAATAATCCGTCACGATATCTTCTCCGTCCCGAAACTCTGTGATCAGAAATTTCAGTCCGTTTTCCTTCTCGTATCGTTTCAGGTGAGTTCGTAACGCTTCCAGATCGTTCGTATCATCTTCCACTGTTGCAATACGAAGCATTTTCATCCCCCGGCCTTCTCTAATGATACTTGTAGTATAACAAGAAAAAGCACAGGAAACAATGCATTTTTTATTCCATATTTTTATTTCAGAGTAAAGGAAATAAAGTCAAAACTTCCTTTTCCTTCAAAGGTAAAGAACAGTGCTTCTCTGCTTCCAGAAACCTTAAGAGGAGCTTTAAATTCTTTGACTTCTCTGCACGGACTGACAGAAATTGATGCCACAGCTTTTCCATTCTCACTGGTACGAACATACAGAGTTCCTTCTGCGCGTCCTTTTACAGCCACACTGATCTCTTTTGTTGCCCTGAGGTCAAAATACTTAAAGCCTGCCAGGGCACCGTCGCACATATTTGCAATGTACTGATCCGGTCCGGACTCTCTGTCTTTTCCATCCTGAGTCAGATATGGACAGTCTTTCTTCGGATGCTTGATCATGCTTAAGAAACGTGTTCCCTTTTTTCCATAAAGGTTGCAGACAATATAGGACGGGTAAGTTCCTTTCCCTTCCAGCGGTCCGCCATTTAAACCGCAGGAGGTCATCTCTGCCTGATAAAATTTTCCGTCTTCGAAACAGATCTCTTCTGCCATCGCCTGACGGGAGGACTGTTTGCGGTTACTGTGTCTGTGATAGAAAACAAAATATTTTCCATTCAGCTCAATGATACTGCCATGTGTATTTCCAGTATCAAATCTTGCATGCTTCACATCCGGCACACCTTCAAGGCCCACATCACCGTTACTTACCAGAATGCCGCCATACTGGAATCCCTTTACCGGACTGTCACTTGTCGCATAGCAGAGTTCATGGCTATTCATTGTACTGTAAATAAAGTAATATGTACCATCGAATTTACGCATGGAACTTGCCTCAAGAAAAGAATGACCCTCATAAGGTGTTCCGACAGACTCCTTTTCACCTGCAATGCCAATGTATGATGGTCCGTTCAATACGGTCAGCATATCAGAAGGATCGAGTTCAAAACACATCGGTCCATGCTCTGTTGGTTTGGAGCCATCCAGAAGGATCGGGTTTCCTGCCAGTGCAAAGCCTGTGTACAGATACAGTTTCCCGTCGTCATCCATAAAGATGCCCGGGTCAAACTGGAACGGCTCATTCTTCTTACCGATTGCAACGCCATCGCTGTATTTTACGTATCCGTAGAATTCGTATTTTCCTGCCGGCTCGTCACATACAGCTACGGATATCATCTTTGTACCACCCATAAAATAGTACAGATAAAATCTCCCATCCGATCCCTGTACCATATCTGGGGCAGCAAGGCCATTTGTCAGACGGATCCTCGGTGCCGCCGGATCCTGTTCTCTTTTATAAATACATCCTTCGTAACGCCAGTTACCCAGGTCATCTATCGGTGCGGACCAGCAGACATAATCGCCCAGACAGAAATTCAGTCCGTTGAAGATATCATGAGAACCGTAAACGTACACACGGTCTCCTACAACATGTGGTTCTGCATCCGGAACATATTCCCAGCTTGGCATGTATGGATTTACAGCCTGTTTTGTTTTCATATTTTCCCTCCAATTTCACATTTTCAATTTCACAATTCTGATTTCGTAACTCAAAATTTATAGTCTCACTTTTATCGTATCTGCATTGTATCATGATTTTCCGTATCGGATTTCTTTTGAACGTGGTTGGTTTATTTTTCTGCGTGATCTGTGTTTTCCCGAATCTGTCCCGCATATGTTGACCAGAAATAGTTTCGTTTATAACTGTCCGCGGACATCTGTGGAACAAGAATCTCCGCACTGGTGCCATCCAGAAGGTGCTGACCCACGATACATTTCGAAGGATCTTTCTGTTCAAGTACGATTGCCTTAAGACCTGTGCAGCCCGAAAAAGCATAATCCCCGATCTGCGTCACATTCTCCGGAATCACGATCGTTTCTTCGCCCTGATATGCCTCGCTGTCTCTTGCAGTCCATATCCTTGTCTCTGTAGATATATCTTCCCATGTCCTGTGAGGTTTCTCCGGAAGTTCCACATTTACAGTCCTGTCATCGCCAAGCATCGCTTTGATATCCCGGATCAGCTGCACAGTATTTACTTCTTTTCCCGCCTGATTCAGATGAAAATTGGTGTCAAAAAACCATTCCGCTTCCATCAGGCTGTTTTTCGGATTTCCTATAACCGGAAAATCCAGTTTCTGACGCAGGAACACATCATATGATTTCAGATCATCTGCGTCTTCCACTGCCAGCTCGTTTACCGGGCAATATCTGTACCAGACGGCTGCGCCTTTTTTCTCAAGACGCTCTGCCCAGACATTCATATACTCCAGAAATTCCGGCTGTACCACATCTTCTGTAAATCTTACTTTCTGGTTCACATCATAACCGCCCGGAAGTATATTCTCTCTGCACGTATCCAGATTGATATCTCCATAGGTATTAAAGGATTTTTTCTGATATACGCTGTCTGTCGGAGGATTTTTTCCCTTCCATACATAGTTCAGTTTTTCCAGAGCAAATCCCGGGAAATTTCCCAGCATCACTTCAAAATTTTCACTCTTTATATGGCGCAGCATCCCAAAAGCTCCGTCAGCAGCCTGCCACATATATTCTCCATTAAAATAATCTGAAAGCGTCTGCTCACTCTGTTCCGGGGAAAGGATCACAATATCCCCTTCACGAATATACGCTTCGGAAAGATCCATAACCGCCTTCGTCCCAAGTCCTGCATACATGCCAAAGTTGACAACCTCATACGAAGGAAAAATTTCGTCGATCATCTCGCTGTCACAGTCAAAAGCAACGCCGCTGCCGCCAGCAAGTACGATTCTCTGTCCCGGAGTTTCCTTTAATCTCTCATGTTTACTTTTCAGTTCTCCCATAAACGTATCCCCATACTGTGCAGGCAGTCCAAACCCACAGATCAGGAAAAAAATCTGCTCCACCAGAAGCACTGCCAGCGCAATTATGACAACACGTCTTACTGTTTTTTTATCCATATTTAAAACCTGAAATAAATAAATGCATTTTCACCGCCGGATGCCATCATGCCAAGCCATGAAAATTCAATTACAGTCACTATCACAACAAAACCTGCTGCCGCCAGGCAAAGTCCCTTCCTGGTCTGGCAGTACTTATCAATTTCCTCGGGAATCCGTTCCAGAAGCACCCAGGTAATTCCTGTCGCAAGCAGCCGCAGAATCGCCAGGCCCTGAATGCCAAGAAAACTCATCGTCTCCGAGATTCCACTGCCCAGCGGATTCACAAACGGCTGCAACAAAATCTGCCACGCACCGAAAAGCGAAGGCGCCCGGAAAAACACCCAGGCAATATTCACAAGAAGCATCGTCATAACCCATCCAGCCGCCGGATGCAGAATCCTCTTTTTATCTTTCCTTATCCGCGAGAAGCACATAGCCACAACCATATAGATTCCATGAATCAGTCCCCACACAACAAAATTCCAGGACGCGCCATGCCAGAATCCACTCAACAAGAAAACGATCAGCACATTCCGGCATCTCTTCGCAAATCCTCTGCGGTTTCCTCCAAGTGGAATATATACATAATCCGTAAACCAGCGCGTCAGACTGATGTGCCATCTTTTCCAGAAATCCTGTATGCTTACTGCACGGTAAGGATGCCTGAAATTTTCCATAAGCCGTATCCCCATCATACGTGCCGCACCTCTTGCAATATCTGTATATCCGGAAAAATCACAATAAATCTGAACGGCAAAAAACACGGTTCCCAGAACCGCACCAATCCCACCGGCATCCTGCGGTGCAGCATACACTCTGTCAACATACACAGCCAGATAATCTGCCACGACAACTTTTTTGTAAAATCCCCGGAGCATCAGCCAGAAACCATTCAGCAGATCTACCCGGCTCCTTGTATGTTTTTCCTTCAGCTGTCCGAGGAGATTCCCCGCCCTCTCGATCGGGCCTGCCACCAGCTGTGGAAAGAATGAAACAAACAGAGCATAACTTGCAGGATTTTTTTCCGCAGAAATCTCGCCCCGATATACATCGATCACGTATGCCATTGTCTGGAAAGTATAAAATGAGATTCCCACTGGCGGGACCGAATATTTCAGTCCGGTCAGAAGTCCCAGGCACACAGCCACAGCAAAAATCAGCCAGGTTCTTCTGTGTCTGCCTTTTTCGATAGCAATTCCCGCCAGATAAGTAACCGCCGTTGTAAGCAGAAGCAGCCCTCCCGCCCAGGAACTTTCCCGTATATAGAAAAAGTAACTCACCGCCAGCAGAAAAAGTTCTCTGTGTTTCCACGGAATCTTCCAGTACAGGAGCACCACCACTGGAAAAAGGAAAACAAATGTCAGCGATATAAAATTCATTTTTTCTCCTCCTTCGCAAGCTGTTCTTTCAGATCATGGATCACTTTTTCGGTCCGGATCTGCGCCCCTTCTGTAGATAAATGATTATCTGTCCCATACAGATAGATTCCTGTATATAAAGAATCCTCAAGTTCAGAAATAACAGGAACATGCAGCTGACTCTTAAAATATTCATGCAGGCGGGCTCTTTCCTCCTGCGTGCTGTCTTTTGAAAGTGCATATTTATTTCTGGGTGAATAGGTAAAATAAACTTTTATTCCCTGATCCATAAATTTCTGAAACTCTGCATTCGCAGAATCGATATACGTTTCTTTCGGAAAGGCGTTTACTGTATAATTTACCGGAAGTCCGTAAATCGGTTTTTCACTCGTGGAATTCGGGCGATATACGACATAATCCCCATACTCATTGTAACTTGGTTCCTCCACTTCATTTCCATCCTCATCATAATCTGAAGCACAGACATCGTAATTTTTTCGTTCCATATCCTGTCTTGCTGTCTGGTATGCAGAAAAAGCTGTAAAGACCTGTGCATATTCCCTGAGGTCTAAATCGGCAAATGCATCATAATTGGATTCCATCATGGCAAATGTCGCATAATCCAGTTCCTTCTGATAGCAGAACTGCCTGTTTGCCGCATCAAATTCCGGAGAGTCCAGAAGAATATCTCCCTCCTTCATGCAGGACCGGATCAGTTCAAGCTGCGGAAGTGCCGGTGAGTAAGCAAAAACTCCCATATTGACCACCTCATAATCAGGAAAAGCCTGATCGAGCATCGCACTGTCGTATCCAAACCTCGTCGAAGAACCGGAAAACAGGACAATCTTCTTTTTGTCCTTCAGACTCAACAGACGATCGTATTTATCCTGAAAGGTATCGAAATAATTTCCACTGTAAGCTGGAGCCTCGATCGAATTGATATGCAGGGTACGAAGCATATCGCAGTCCTGAAATGCATAATCGCTGATTTTCTCCAGATCATCGTAGATATACAGCTGTTCCAGTCGACTGTTCCTGAATGCCCACTTTTCAACTTCATGAATCCCAGGTGAAAGGATCACGGTTTTGCACTCTGTGTCTGCAAAAGCCTGTTCCCGGATGGTTCGCACTGGAAAACCTCCAAGGCTGGACGGAACGCAGATCTGCTGTGCCTTTCCGATATAGCTGGTTATGACTGCAAAGCCTGACACTTTTTTGTATACAAAATCTGCCTCGCCTGTCCAGGGAATCCATTGTGCATACAGCACAAGTCCTTCTTTCCATTCGGTCCGGCTTCCGAGCCCCACTGCCTGTCCGGTTCCATCGGCTCTGGTATTCCATCCAAGCAGTGTGTATCCATCTCTGGCAAAAAGATCCGTTCCGGTCGAAGTATTGATCTGCTGATGTGTACCGCGGTAACAGATACTTACTCTGTCTGAATCTCCTGAAATGTTTTGTCCGCCATTGGCATCATAGACAATCTCATATTTTCCTTTTTCGGCCTGAATGCAGATACTCTCTGAATAATTTACTTCATGCAAAACAAGATTTACTGTTTTTCCATCATCCTCTTTTGTTATTTCGGTCTCGCCATGATAATCCGTGCCAAGAAACTGCCAGTTATCATCCAGCGTGATCGTAAAGCTCACATCACTTCCAGATTTTATTGTTCTGGCAGGATCTGTTACATGGTAGCCTTCTCCGGCTTCCAGAACGATATGACAGAGATTTTCTTTCCCCGTGTTTTTCTGACCGCATCCGGACAGTCCTGCTATCAGCAGAAGAAGGAATATCCCAGATGCCATTTTCAATTTTCTTTTGCGCATGAATCAAATTCCTCCTTCCATTTCTGACTTAAACTGACTGGCGGTCTTCCGGCATATTCAAGGCACAGTTTCACACTTACTAACCTTATATATACCAGAAGACCGCCTCATTGTAACAGCCCTTTTAGGCTCTTTATTTATTTGTTTTTTCTCGCTGCAATTGCTTTCTGCTCTTCCGGCAGATCCTTCTCTATTGTAAAGAAGAAGATCAGAACTGCACAGATCACATAAGCAATTGTCTCTACCCAGATATATCCGACAGAGATTGCTGTCTGTGCTGCAGCTGTCTGTGCCGCAGTACCAAGTGCGATATCTGCTGCCTGGTCATATCCACTGGCATTTAAGATCGCACTGAAAATAGAGTTGCATACAGGAGTTGCAGCTACCATGATGGAGCTGTAGATAGACATTGTCAGTCCATCTGTACGGATTCCGGATTTGTATTCGATATGGTCGATAACATCCGCAAGCATTGCAAGGATCATGTAGCATGCCGGAGCGGATCCGAGACATTTAAGCGCGACGCCAATTGCTACAGGAACGATCTGTCCGTTACCCATAATAGCGATTACACCGCCGACAGATCCCAGAAGCATGCCGACCATACATACGATACGTTTTCCAAATTTGTTGCAGAGAGGTACGATCGCCACTGCTGCCACAGCCATCGGAACCGCACCCATGATGCTCAGGAGTGACTGTGAAGCGCCCCATGCATCTGCTGTACCGAAGAAAGTATTGTCCATTACCCACTTACAGAAATAAGTCATGGAGCCATTTTTCATCGCGCCGCTCCACTGGAATCCCATGTAGAACAGCATAACGATCCACCACATTTTTTCACTGGCAACTGCAGAAAGCTGTTCTTTCAGAGAAGCAGTTTTAACCTTTGCTTCCTCTGTTGCTCCCTCAGACATCTGTTCTTCTGTTACACGCTCACGTGTAAACTTGAACTGTAAGAAGATCGTCAGTGCAGAGAAAATGGCGATCGCAGTCATAGCTACAAACCACAGATGCTGATTTTCTTTCAGCGCAAAAGAAACCAGGATCGGGAATACCATGGAACCAGCACCCATAACGGCAAGTCCTGCCACATTGGTAAAGGAAGCCAGTGCTCCTCGCTGCTTACTGTCTCTTGTAGATACAGGGATCAGTGTGGAGTTTGCTGTATTGTAGATTGGATAAGCTACTGCGTAAAACAGGTTGTACGCGATCGCGATCCATACCATCTTGGCAGTTCCCTCAAAAGGAACTACAAACATCAGAACAGAGGCAATAGACAGGGTCAGTGCGGACAGAAGGATCCACGGTCTTGCCTTTCCTGCCATTGTTCTCGTGCGTTCAATAAGCTGACCTACGATCAGGTTTGCCGCTACGATCAGGATGGTCGAAAACAGCTGTAAGGTTGTCAGAAATGTCAGGTTCAGTTTCAGGACATCTGTAAAATAGTTCTGAAGGATACTGGTAAAGATACCGGAAGCCAGAAGTGCTCCGAACGGTCCGATAAAATATCCGATCAACATCTCCGGAAGTTTTACATCATCTGATTTGATCCTGGAACCGGTCAGGGGACCGTTCCAGAAATCTTTCTTTGTCTTGGTCATAAAATCAATCCTTTACTACTTTGAAGAAGGAAGAAATAATTGTACAGATCAGAGCAGCCGCGCACACGATCATTCCAATGATTGCACCCTTTAAATCCGCCATATTCTGAGCGTTGTTCTCAAAAGTCATGATCGATCCGATCGCAGCGATCCTGCTGCTGATAAACTGAATCAGTGCATATGCTGTCAGTACACCACACGCCACTGGAAGGATATCCAGAACCGGTTTTGCTCCCATTTTCATAGAAGCTGCGATCATAACGATCTCAAGGATCGCAGCTGCAGCCAGGCAGGCTACAACCGCATTGTTAACGCCACTGTTTATAAAATAATTTGTTTTGCAGTTCATCATGTACAGAACCAGTCCTGCAACAGTCACAAGAGCAGTGATTACACTTAAGACCAGTCCTGCGCCCATTTTTTTCTTTTCAGCCATAGTTTCGTTTTCCTCCTTACTGCTCTTTCTTTTTCAGTCCAAGCAGATACATTGCTGCACAGAGTACAGTCAGTACACCGAATCCAACGCGAAGACCTGTGATCAGGTTATCGTACCATGTATTCAGTTTTTCAATATGTGTAGTAGTTGCCATGCCATCCATTGCATTGGAATTTGCAAGTGCATAGTTCTGATACAGCATTGCCTGTTTCAGGTCTGTCAGAAGTTCTTCACTCTTGCTTGCATTCTCTACACTCCAGTATGGCCATACTGCTTCTACTGCTGCCATTGTGTTATCACCGGTGTTACATGTCATGGTTACACCATTATGTACTGCCATGCGGATCTTTGTATAAGTCGGATCCTGAATGAAGTCCTCAGACATCAGACCCTTGAATCCCCATTCTTTACGAACGATGTTCAGAAGCAGTCCGGTATGTGCATTACTTGTCACACAGCCGACACGGTTGTATGCAGTCATTACAGCAAGCGCATTTGCATCTTCGATACAGGACTGTACACCACGCAGTTCATTTTCACGGGCAGCCTGCTCTGTCATAAACTCGGCAATACCTGTACGGTTGATTTCAGTGTCATTGAATGCCAGATGTTTCGGTGCGATCAGTACGCCATATTCATGTCCGGCTTCGATGATTGCTGCACCCTGACCAGCTGTCAGAACTGCATCTTCAGAGAAGTACTCGTGGTTACGTGCATTGTAAGGTGTACGATGAAGGTTTGTTCCAACGCCCCACCAGATTGCTGTGTTTGCCCACAGAGAATAGTTACCGATTACTTTGCCCCATTCTTCTGCCAGCTGTTTGCTGAATGTCTGACCAATTACAGTTTCAACTGCCATAACACCCATTTTGTAATCACGGTTCGGATCATCCTCTGCGATCACGCATGGATCTCCTGTGGAATCGTCTGAGTTTGCATACTGTCCCAGCGGATAGGAGTTGAATCCGTTCGGTCCGTCGTTCTGGATAGCTTCCGGAGAAGTGATAGATTCGATCGTTTTTGTACTGGTTCCGCCAAGTCCTGTACGAATCAGGCATTCTTCCAGAGTGATCTGATCCATCAGAGTGCTCCATCTTTCATCTGTAATATCGTCTACTCCTTTGAGGTTAGCCAGAGTCATTCCATTGTCTGCACCAAAGGTTACAGAAGACGGATCTCCGTTTGCTTCGATATCACTGTAGTCATCAGCCATAGTACTGATCATTTCGTTTGTAGCTGTCAGGTCTTTGTATGTTTCCGGCCAGGTTCCTTCCCAGTCATTTCTGCTGAGATAAGTAACTGTGTCTTCCATCCAGTTGTTCAGATCTGCATCCTGGAGCTGATTTTCTACTGGTGTACCATTTAAGGTTACAGCGAAGGAAGAAGAATCAAAATCGCCAAGTTCCCATGTCTGTACGTTGTCTTTATTTCCGTCAACTTTCTGATCCTGTGCGGCAAGGACATTGTTTACAGCCTCATGTGCACCGTTTCCAACAGTGAAGTAATAAGTTCCGTTGTCCAGGATCCAGTTACCGGTTGTACCTGCTTCGTTATCACAGGTGCTGTCCCAGCTTGCCATATCCTGTGCATCTGCTGTGATGGTAACAGTCTGGCTTTCTCCTGGCTCGATCATATCTGTTTTTTCATAATCCAGAAGCTGAACTGCTGATTTTTCTACTTTGTTCTCTATGTCATAGTCTGTATAAGGAACAGAAGTATAAAGCTGTACAACATCTTTACCTGCAACATCACCGGTATTCTTAACCTCTACCTCAGCAGTTACCGTTCTGTTCTCAAGGTCTACATCTACACTCTTGAGAGTCTGTTCGAAGGTTGTATAGGAAAGACCATATCCAAATGGATAAGATACTTCATTATCATAATCCCATGCTTTTCCTGTAGAACTTCCTACGGTTGCATCTGCATTTCCCTGTCCAAGTACAGTGTCTGCATATCTGGTTTCGTAATATTTATATCCTGTATAAATACCTTCTGCTTCAACTTCTTCTGCATTGATATTTACAGTCGGATCTGCATTGATCCACTCATAATTTCCGAAGTTCTGTGCTGCCGGTGAGTTGGCATTTGTTACAGCATAGGTATCTGTCAGATGACCGGACGGGTTTGCCTCTCCAGAAAGAATATCTGCAACACCATAGAAACCATAGCCTCCCGGAAGACCTACTTCCAGGATAGCGTCTACGCCGTCATTGTTTTTGATCTCATCAATCTCCATTGCGTTTGCATTGTTCAGCATAACGATGACTTTACCGCCGTTGCTTTCTTTTGCTTCAACTGCAGCATTGATCAGGTCACGCTCATCATCACTTAATCCAAGCGGATCGGTCTGGTTCAGATCCTGAGATGCATCTACGCCGTCCACACCCGGAAGGTAAGTTCCGTTCTCTGTAGAGGAACGTCCGATCGTTACCAGCATGACATTGTAATCATCCATAGATTCTTTCCACTGGCTGTCTACACCGTCCATTGTTTCCTGTGAAGGCTCTTCGCTTGCAAATACGCCGTCTGTTGCAGGTGCTGTAATGTGGTAGTATTCTACGATATTTCCCCACATATTAACCTCTGTCTTGAACTCTGATTCCAGACTCTTGTACAGATTCTGAAGGTCTTCATTGATGCTGAATCCTTTTGCAGCTAATGCTTCAACAAAGTCTACAGTATCTGCATCTGTTCCTTCATTTTCAGTCAGGGAACTTCCCATGTCACCGCCCTGTACCGGATAGTAGCTGGAAAATCCAAGAAGGGACAGCTTCTGTGTCTCATCTTTTGACAGCGGAAGTGCATTATTCTCGTTCTTTAACAGAACAGTTCCTTCCTCACTCATACGTTCTCCGAGATCCTCGATGGACTCCAGAAGTTCTGTAGTGCTGGAATAGTCAGACTTATATGTATACAGATCCTCGTCTGTACTGTCTGTTACCATAGCACTGCTCTTGGTTCCAAGAAATTTGTCGATGTCTGTACGATAGCTGTCTACTACAGGTCCTGCCGCAACAGAAACGGTCAGAAGAGACGCTGTAAGAGTAGTCATACCACGCCAGATATTTTTTCTGCTCATGATTTTATCTCCTTTCTTTCCATGAAATATGGGTAAGCCTCATCGCTCAAGTGCTTCCATAATTTCCATGACCTAAATTTAACATAAATCCCAAAAACGCTCCCATTTTTTTCGCAGACTGCACTTTTTCAGCCGTAAATGGGAGCGTTTTTTTATTGAATTTTCACAAGTAAAATTTTTTAGGGAATCTTGCACAAATTGTGATATTTGTTTTTGTCTATATTGTCTATATGGCAATTTATTTCTGTGTTGTTACCGGAATCTCACATGTATATGTTTTTTCTTCATCAGAGACCGTGATCTTCACGGATCCGCTTTCTCCGGCACGGACTACAGCCATCGCCTCACCATAATAAGTATCGACGGTATCCTGTGCATAGTTACCTTCCACATAGGAGCAGGCACTTCCCAGACCTTCAAGCGTAGCATTCTCTACTGTAACTTTCAGGTGATGTTTTTCCATCGGTTTCCAGATTCCGTTAAAGTCTCCGTACTGCAATGGAACAAACAGCAATCTGCCCGCTTCCACAGTTTCCTGTTCCGGTTTGATATGAAGCATGGTTTCTTTATTTGCTGTCATCAGTGTCTGGCGGTTGATCTCACGTCCGTTCTTATCATAGGAAACTGCTGTAATCTCGCCATCCTCATATGGAATGTGGAATTTAGTCCTGCATTTTTTTACTTTGCCACGTGCAACTTTCTTTCCATTGACCAGAAGCTCCACCTCTGCTGCCCTTGCAAAAACTTCTACTTCAGCTTTTTCTCCGGCACATCCTCGCCATGACCAGCTCTCCAGTGCTTTGGTCAGAGCCCATCCTGTCAGGTTCAGGTTTTCTTTCTGATAAACAGGTTTCACGGCGATAAACGGACCTGTTTCCCGTTCAAAAGCAACTCTTGTGTAAGCTGCCTCTGCACGCGGCTTTCCAAGAAGGTCGATTCTTCCGTTATTTCCAGTCATTCTTGTATGCGGCATCTTGCCTTTGTATTCTTCGTATTCAGCTGCACCGTCTCCGGTCTCTCCGATATATTCCCATCCTGACCAGACAAAATCTCCCAGGATCCGCTTATTCTTCTTGGCAATTTCCCAGAAACTGTATGCATCCTTGCAGAAAGTCTCTGTACCGAGGATCAGACGTTTCGGGTATTTCTTCAGGTCATGTTTGTAGCGGAAAAGTCCGTAGTTGTATCCTGCGATATCCATGTTCGCATATGCATCCTTTGTTTTCCAGTCACATGGCGGGAGGGTCGCACCGATCTTCATGAAGTAATCTCCGACCAGACAGGCAAGGGTATTATAAAATTCACTTCCTACTGGTTTCTTCTTCTCTTTTTTCTCTGCTTCCTTCTTTGCAGACTGGGCGCTTTTTTCTGCCTTATCATCACTGTAAACGCCCATTCCCATAGAACTTAAGAAGTTAAAGAAAATGTTGATCCCGCAGGTTACTGGTCTGTGCGGATCCAGTTTATGAAGGTAAGAAGTCATTCTGCCGGTGAGTTCGATTCCTTTTTTCTGTGCAGTCTCTGCAACTTCATTTCCTGTAGAATACATGATAACAGACGGATGGTTGTAATCTTTCTCCACCATATCCTTGAGGTCCTGCTGCCACCATTTCGCAAGGTAATTCACATAATCATATTTTGTCTTATGGATATACCAGACATCGACATATTCATCCATCACCAGCATTCCCAGACGGTCGCAGGCATCCAGCATATCCTTAGAGCATGGATAATGAGACGAACGGATCGCATTATAGCCATTCTCTTTGAGGATGCGGATTCTGCGCTCCTCTGCCTCCGGATACGTGCAGGCACCCAGCACACCATTATCGTGATGCACACAGGCACCACGGAGGATTTCTCTCTTACCATTGATCGTAAGGCCTTTTTCCGGGCTCCATTCAAGAAGTCGGATTCCAAATGTTTCCTCTACAACATCTTCTCCAAATGTTGCACGCAGAGTATAAAGATTTGGATGCTTACAGTCCCAGAGTTTTGCGTTCGGGATCTCCATACGGAAAACCGACGGGTGTCCAGTATTTTCTATTTCTTTTGTAAGAACATTTTGCTCTTTGTTCAGGATTTCAACTTTCACCATTCCCGGGCAGGAAGTCTTGATTTCTACTTCGATCACTGCCGGGGCATAGCTTACTGTATGGATCTTGATTCCATTGACCGGAATGTACTTCTTATCGCCTGTCCAAAGATATACCGGACGATAGATGCCGGTTCCGGAGTACCAGCGGCTGTTTGGCTGATCAGAATTTCGTGCGATCACACGGATCTCATTCTGTGCCTCATATTTCAGAAGCCCTTCTGTATCTACATAAAAATTTGTATAACCATACGGTCTGTATGCTGCTTTTGTTCCATTAATATAAACTTCCGCATTGTGATAAACACTCTCGAATTCAATGAGAACTTTTTTGCCGCTGTACTCTGATGGCACAAAAACATGTTTCGTATATTCGTAATCGCCGCCCAGATACCAGCCGGAGTTTCCCTCACTGACACTTTCCTCAGTACGCGGCTCACTCCGCATCGCATCATGCGGAAGTGTCACAGAATACGGTTCCTCATCTCTGGTAAGGCATCTGCATGTCCAATTTCTGTTAAAATCTATTTTTTTCATATCAAATCTTTACCCTTCTTGTTTCTCCTCTGACCAGAGAAAATTTTTGTTCACCGAGTTCCAGAACTCCACCGTCTGCAGCCGGTGTCACTTCCAGATATTCTCCATCCCAGAGCAGTCGGACTGTTCCATGGCTTCCCACCGGGAGTGTGCAGTCCAGTTCTGTAAAATACTGCATCTGTGGTTTTAATACATAAGTCGTCTCTTCTCTGTTTACGAGATCCAGTCCGGCAAAATATTTTGCCAGGAAATAGATCGGGCTTGCTGCCCATGCATGACAGAGGCTCTTGCCAAAATGATCACCGTACATGTCGTACTGTTCTTCCTTCGGCACAGACGGATCGTACTCTTCCCAGAAGGTAATTGCTCCAAGATCCAGCATGCCGCCCCAGTAGGAACGGATCTTGTCCAAAACTTCGGTCAGTTTTCCCATCTGGCACAGTACATCCAGTTCGAAGAAGTTAAAATATGGTGTTGTGATCGCCGGGATCTCATCATTTTCGAGTACGTTTGTGAGGATTTTTTCCTGCTTATCCTTATCTGCGATAGCAAATAATACAGCAAAAATATTTGCATGTCTTGTCACATTTCGTTTCCCGGAAGTAAAAGAATCGATGTACGCACCTTTTTCCTCATCCCAAAAAAACTCTTCAATGGCAGCAGCCAGTTTCTCATACTCCTGTCTGTAAGCACTTCCGTCCTTGCCAAGCTTTTCGCTGATCTCTGCCATCACACGGAAGCATGCCGCATAAAGCATCTGTTCTGCACAGAGCGGGCCATCTTTGTCCATGTCTGCCCAGTCGATATAAATCCAGTCTTTTTCCTTTCCGATCAGGAAACCGTGTTCATCGCGTCTTCCATTGCAGAATTCCATAAGGGAAACCATCTTTGGATAAACCAGTTCCAGAAAATCCCTGTCACCGTATCCTTCATTGTGATAATTCACCCCCAGAAGCCACAGAAGAGAATAGTCTACGATCGTATTGATATGTCTCGTCATCGGGTCATTGCCGCGCAGTGCCAGAATCGTTCTCTGGTCGATATCTGCATCTGCCATCAGATAACGATTTACAAAAAAGCTCTGGTATGCATCTCCCGACCAGATCCATTTGTCACGTTTTGCACCATCAATAAAAAAGATGCCGCTGCAGAGGCGGAATGTATGCTCTGCCACAGACCAGATCTGGTTCAGGCGTTCCTCTCCGCAGTGGAATGCAGCTTTCACCGGAATGTCGACATACTGATGATTTGCTTTCAGTATGATCTCTCCCGGTTTGCAATCCGGAATGTATGCAAAATGTACTGCACAGCAAGGACATTTGCCAGTCTCCTTGTCCGGCTGCCAGCTATAGTAGCAGTTTACAGGGTCGATTGCCTCTTCTCTGGATTCGCCACAGCAGATCAGTACCGGCTGATATCCGTTTTTGAACTCTGCTTCCAGAACTGCATTCAGCTCTGTCTCAAATTCATAGAGCGTTCCGCCGTTGTATTCTGTTACGTTGACTGGTTCATATATTTTCTCGCTGTATTCCCAGACTGTCGGATTCTGTTCCGGTCTGGTGAAATATCTGCTTCTTCCTGCCGGCTGCGGTTCCTGATCATAATCTTCTGCTATCCAGCCTTTGTCTGAACAGATCACATCACCTTCTACATAAATACATGGAAAAGCCTCAATACATCCTGCGTGAACAGCGATTGCAACTTCTCCCGGTCCACAGGTGATCTTTTTTCCAAATGGGTATTTCTTTTCTCCTGCCAGTACATGCCCGATTGCATTGGAATATACAGTAAAGGAAGTTTCTTTTTCCAAATGATAAGTACGGCGAAAAGCCACACGGTTGCGGAATCCTTCGCTTTTCCAGAAAGCCGGCCAGCCAAAGCCTCTCTCCACACGGCTGAAATTCTGCTTCATTCCATGATATAATTCAAAATCTCCCGGATACCAGATCCAATAACTTTTGCTCATTCCCGATTCCTCCAAATCTTGTTTGTTTTCATCATATATTTTCTACTTTAACTATACGGGCTGTCCACGCTTAAAGTCAAACACAGTTGACGTTCAAAAAACAGCTGTTCACGCAAGGCAGGGGCAGCCCGGATTTCTGTTGGAAACTTAAGCATTCTATGATAGACTGGATCTTAAAAAAAGTAAATCTATATAAAAGAAAAGAGGGATTTTTATGGGTGAGATCATTGAGGAATTTTTTAACGGATACTGTCGGAATTTTGACATGACACAGACTGTAATCTGTGAATTCGAGCAGTTTCCAGAGGGGCTTCGTCTTCTTGATTCAAGCTGCGAATACGGGGTCTGTCAATACAGCAAAGACTGCACTCTCATGAAACAGGCACTTGCCAGGGAAAAAGAATGATCTGGACACACTACACAAAAACAGCCGGAAGCTTAACTGCTCCCGGCTGTCTGTTTCTCAAATATTCAGTTAATCCCATCCACCATATTCCTGAATGGTTTCTTCGACTCTTCTTCTGACCTCTGCTGCGATCTCTGTTGATTTCATGTCCTTGTATTCGTCATAGCACATCGGTTTCAGGAAATGTACCTGAACGGTCAGCGGAGCCGCTGAGCCTGTGTCAAACGCCTTGTAGGTGTCGATCAGTGCTACCGGAACGATCGGGCATCTGGCTTTCATAGCTGCCTTGAAACTTCCCCCCTTAAATTCCTGCGGATGGTTTCCATTCTTGCTTCTGGTCCCCTCCGCAAAGATAAGATAATTACGACCGCTCCTGACTTCCTTCGTGACATTGAGGATTACCTGCATGGACTGTCTGATATCCTCTCTGTCCATGATAAAAGCCTTCATACAGGTAAATACCTGCTTCAGAAATGGAACATTGCCCACTTCTTTCTTGGCTACAACAGAAAACGGCACTGGGCAGGCATCCAGGATCGCCAGAACGTCATACAGTCCCTGATGATTCGGATAAAACATAAATCCATTCTCCGACGGAATATTCTCTACTCCGTAGGACTTGATCGTAATGTTTCCGCCTGTATTCGCCTTGCAGTCGATTTTCTTGAGCAGCGCATAACGCTTTTCTTCCGGATAATCATCCACATGTCCCGCATACCAGTTCAGCATAAACCATCCATAAGGCACAAAGAAAAGATTTCGTAATACCATCATTATGATTCTTTTCATGCTACACCTCCCCAGGATCCTTTTAACTTAATTTTGAAGCGATTTTTTCTTCGTATCCTGGATTCTTCTTGATAAATTTATCGTAGGCAACGGTGTATTCCTGATATGCATCTGTCTTCATGAACAGCGCATATTTCTCTGCTGCCTGTTTGTTCATATCATTGGTAACATCTGATGGTGCAAGTATATAGTACTTATTGTCATCTTTTTTCTGAGTCATATAAGTACTGATGCACGGATAGCTCTGTCCGTCCTTGAGTACCAGATCATACGTAATATATATAAATGCATAATTACCATCCTGGTATATCTTATCGCACTTGTTGATCTGGATCTTCTCCGGAGAATGCGCTGCAAAATACTTGATATTTGCATCTATCTCTGCCTGAAGATTGTCATCTGCCTTGGTCACTCCATAGCATTTCTTAATCTTATTTTCATTGCCGCTCTCGTAGGATTCGATCAGGGCTTTGACAACTCTTTCCGGTGTTTTGTGGCTGATACCACAGCTTCTCACAGCAAAAATAATCGCTATGAGCAAAATTACAAGCACTGCGCCTCCCGCAATATACTGTACGGGAATATCCATCTTTCTGGATCTGCTCTTCTTTTTGCTTCTGGAAGTTCTGGGACTGGTTGACTTACTGCTGCCATTTACCTTGCGCATGCCAGTCCTTGAACTTCCCGTTCTTTTTGTTTCGAGTGCAGATCTTCTGATGTTGGATTTTGAATGTCCGGTCTTTCGGCGGCTTTTGGTATTCTTACTGCTCCTGGCAGCAGTTTTGCTGCCGCTGTTTAATGTGACATATTCCTTCTCCATGATGATCTAACGTCCCCTTTATTCTTCCGTGCTCTCCTGTACTTCATCATTTGCTTCGTTTACAGGTTCTTTTGCTGTCTGCTGATTCTCTTTGTCTTCTTCTTTCTCTCTGACTTTCGCAAAGCTTGCAACGGTCACTCCTTTGGAAAGATTGATCAGTTTTACTCCTGAGGTAATTCTTCCCAGAATAGAAATATCAGCGCACTGCAGACGGATAATAATTCCCTCTGTGGTGATCATCATGATCTCATTTTCTTCATTTACAGCTTTTGCACCGATAACATTGCCTGTCTTCTCAGTGATCTTGTAGCACTTCACGCCCTTACCGCCTCTGTTCTGGCAGGTGAACTCACTGATGGAGGTTCTCTTGCCCATACCGTTCTCAGAAACAACAAGGAGATAATATCCCTGCGTGTTAAGCTGCATAGCTACAACTTCATCACCATCCAGCAGATTGATACCGCGAACCCCCATGGAAACTCGGCCTGTGCTTCTTACATCTGTTTCTTTGAAACGGATGCACTGGCCATATTTGGTTACCAGGATAACGTCCTTCTTATCATCCGTTGCCTTTACTTCGATCAGTTCATCATCATCGCGAAGTGCGATCGCTGCAAGACCTACTTTGCGGACATTTGCATAATCCTGGATCGGAGTTTTCTTGACGAGTCCCTTACGGGTTGCCATCATCAGGTAATGTCCCTCTTCGAACTTGCTGATCGGGATAACTGCTGTAATGCGCTCTCCCGGCATCAACTGCAGAAGATTGATAATCGCAGTTCCTCTCGCAGTTCTTCCTGCTTCCGGAATCTCGTATGCTTTAAGACGGTATACACGGCCTGTATTGGTAAAGAACATCACATAATGATGCGTGGTCGTCATCATCAGTTCTTCGATATAGTCATCGTCCAGTGTCTGCATGCCCTTGATTCCTCTGCCGCCTCTGTTCTGGCTGCGGAAGTTGTCTACGGTCATACGTTTAATATAACCAAGTTTGGTCATTGTGATAACTGTATTTTCTCTCGGGATCATATCCTCCATGGAGATGTCATATGCATCAAATCCAATGGCAGTTCTTCTGTCATCGCCATATTTCTCAGCAATTGCAAGGATCTCCTCACGGATGACACGGAGAAGCGTATTTCTGTCTGCAAGAATTGCCTGTAATTTGCGGATCCTCTCCATTAATTCTGCATATTCTGCTTCCAGCTTCTCTCTTTCCAGACCGGTAAGAGCCCTGAGACGCATATCTACGATCGCCTGCGCCTGAACATCTGTCAGTTCAAAGCGATCCATTAATTCCTGTTTTGCGATCTGAACGTTTCTTGCGGCACGGATGATACGGATAACTTCATCGATATTGTCCAGTGCTTTGAGCAGACCTTCCAGAATGTGAGCACGTTCCTGTGCTTTGTTCAGGTCGTATTTGGTTCTTCTTGTCACTACATCTTCCTGATGTGCAAGATACTGCTTAAGCATCTCCGGAAGAGTCAGTACCTTCGGCTGAAGGCTTCCGTTTACGGAAACAAGGCAAAGCATGATCACGCCAAAAGTATCCTGAAGCTGTGTATGCTTATAAAGCTGGTTCAGGACAACATTTGCATTGGCATCCCTGCGGAGGTCGATGCAGATTCGCATTCCCTCACGGCTGGAGTGATCATTCAGGTCTGTGATTCCGTCAATCTTCTTGTCGCGGACAAGTTCTGCGATCTTTTCGATCAGACGGGCTTTATTTACGAGGTATGGAAGTTCTGTGACGATAATACGTGATTTGCCATTTGGCAGTGTCTCGATATTTGTCACCGCACGGACACGGATCTTGCCGCGACCGGTACGATATGCTTCCTCAATTCCTCTTGTTCCAAGGATCGTTGCTCCTGTCGGAAAATCCGGTCCTTTGACGATCTCAAGAAGTTCCTCGATCGTTGTCTCTCTGTCTTCCTCGATAATGTTGTCAATGATCTTGACAACTGCATTGATAACCTCTCTTAAGTTGTGTGGCGGGATATTTGTCGCCATACCAACTGCGATACCGGAAGTACCGTTTACAAGAAGGTTCGGATAACGGGACGGAAGTACAACCGGCTCCCGTTCTGTCTCATCAAAGTTTGGCTGGAAATCAACGGTATTCTTGTTGATATCAGCAAGCATCTCCATGGAGATCTTGCTCAGACGAGCCTCTGTGTATCGCATCGCAGCAGCACCGTCACCATCCACGGAACCGAAGTTTCCATGACCATCTACCAGCGGATATCTGGTAGACCAGTCCTGTGCCATATTTACAAGTGCTCCATAGATAGAACTGTCTCCATGAGGGTGATATTTACCCATGGTATCACCGACGATACGGGCACATTTACGATGCGGCTTGTCCGGACCGTTGTTCAGTTCGATCATGGAATACAGAACCCTTCTCTGTACCGGCTTCAGACCATCTCTTACATCCGGAAGAGCACGTGAGGCGATAACGCTCATGGCGTAATCTATATAAGATTTCTCCATGGTCTTCTGCAGATCCACCTCATGGATTTTGTCAAAAATATTGTCTTCCATTTTTTATTCTCCTAGATATCCAGATTTTCTACAAAACGTGCATTTTCTTCAATAAATTCACGTCTTGGTTCAACTTTGTCACCCATAAGAGTGGTAAAAGTCAGATCGATCTCAGATGTAGCAGATTCGTCCATTGTTACTTTGAGAAGGATTCGTTTCTCCGGATCCATGGTTGTCTCCCAAAGCTGCTCTGCATCCATCTCTCCAAGACCTTTGTAACGCTGGATCTTGTTGTTATTATCACGTCCGATCTCCTCAAGGATGCGGTTCAGTTCCGCATCATCGTAGGCATACCAGACTTTCTTGTTTTTTTCTACCTTGTACAGCGGCGGCTGTGCCAGATATACATAGCCCTGCTTGATAAGTTCCGGCATGAATCTGTAAAGGAAAGTCAGAAGAAGTGTCGCAATATGTGCGCCATCGACATCGGCATCGGTCATAATGATGATCTTGTGATAACGCAGTTTGCTGATATCAAAGTCTTCATGGATACCTGTTCCAAAAGCTGTGATCATTGCCTTGATCTCTGCATTTCCGTAGATTCTGTCAAGACGTGCCTTCTCAACATTGAGGATCTTGCCTCGAAGCGGAAGGATTGCCTGTGTCGCACGGTTTCTCGCTGTCTTGGCAGAACCGCCTGCGGAATCTCCCTCTACGATATAGATCTCGCAGTTCTTCGGATCCTTGTCTGAGCAGTCCGCAAGTTTACCCGGAAGTGACATTCCATCGAGTGCGGATTTCCTTCTGGTAAGGTCACGTGCTTTACGTGCTGCTTCTCTTGCTCTCTGTGCAAGAACAGATTTCTCAACAGTAGCCTTGGCTACAGATGGATTCTGCTCAAGGAAAATTTCAAGCTGCTTGCTGACAACAGAGTCTACGGCGCCTCTCGCCTCACTGTTGCCAAGTTTCTGTTTTGTCTGGCCTTCGAACTGTGGTTCTTCGATCTTGACACTTACGATCGCAGTCAGACCCTCACGGATATCATCACCGCTTAAGTTCGGTTCACTGTCCTTGAGAAGTTTGTTCTTTCTCGCATAATCGTTAAAAGTCTTGGTAAGTGCATTACGGAAACCAACGATATGTGTACCGCCCTCCGGTGTATTGATGTTATTTACAAATCCATAGCTGTTCTCTGTATAGGAGTCGTTGTGCTGCATCGCAACCTCAACAGAAACGCCGTCCTTCTCTCCCTCACAGTAAATAACCTCTGGATACAGAGGTTCTTTACTCTTGTTCAGATATGTTACAAATTCACGGATACCACCCTCGTAGTGGAATACTTTTTCTTTCTTGGAGTCTTCTCTCTCATCTCTGAGGACAATGCGAAGTCCTTTGGTAAGGAAAGCCATCTCACGAAGACGCTGTTTCAGGATATCATAATCATAAACAGTTTCCTCAAAGATTTCCTTATCCGGCAGGAATGTAACAGTTGTTCCTGATTTCTCCGGATCACACTCTCCAACAACCTTGAGAGGATACATTGTATGTCCTCTCTCATAACGCTGCTTGTATTCTCTGCCTTCGTGATATATGGTAACTTCCAGCCACTCGGACAGAGCATTTACAACGGATGCTCCTACGCCGTGAAGACCTCCGGATACCTTATATCCTCCACCGCCAAACTTACCGCCGGCATGCAGAATGGTAAATACAACCTCAACTGCCGGAATTCCTGCTTTGTGGTTGATACCTACCGGAATTCCCCGACCATTATCTACAACTGTAATGGAGTTGTCTGGGTTGATGCTTACCTGGATCTCTGTACAATATCCTGCCAGAGCTTCATCTACCGCATTATCTACAATTTCGTATACAAGATGATGCAGACCCCGGCTGGATGTACTTCCAATATACATACCCGGTCTTTTACGAACCGCTTCCAGCCCTTCCAAAATCTGAATCTGGTCCGCTCCGTACTCCGTATTTTCTCCGCCCATGTGCTGCCTCCTGTCATTCAATGTTATATAAAAATTACTGGTTGTATATCCTCTGTTGGACATACGTATACTAATTTATTATAACACAAAAACAACTCTCTTTCCATTAAAAATCCCGGTTTTCTGTAAAAACAATGTATAAAAAAAGGAACTGTATTTCACATTTTTTGGAAATACAGTTCTCGTATTTACTGGATCAGATATTGATAAATTTCTCTCTTGGATACCCCTCGGTCCTTCGCCACCTGCTTCATGGCATCCTTCCTGGAAAGCCCCTGTTTTTCGTAGATTTCCATATGTTCCTCGATGGAGATCTCCTCCCAGGAAGCTACAGCTTCTTCCTTGAGTTCCTGGCGGCTCTTGCCCTCGATCACAAGGACACATTCCCCTAATGGCTTTTCGTTCTCATAATGAGCGATCAGCTCATCGATCGTCGTATGAAAAGCAGTCTCATGTTTCTTCGTCAGTTCCCGACAAAGTGTCATTCTGCGGTTGCCAAGAGTTTCTTTGAGATCCTTAAGTGTGCGGACCAGCTTGTGTGGTGCCTCATACATAATGATCGTCCTTGTCTCATTGACCAGTTCATCCAGGACTTCCCTGCGTTCTTTTTTGTCCATTGGAAGAAAAGCTTCGAAAGCAAATCTCCTGGTCGGAAGCCCTGACAGAGTAAGTGCTGTAATACAGGCAGCAGGTCCCGGAAGTGAGGTCACTTCGATCCCTGCTTCATAACACATGGCAGCAAGTTCTTCTCCCGGATCTGAAATTCCAGGAGTACCTGCATCCGTGATCAGTGCAATGTTCATTCCTGACTGCATCTTCTCGATCAGTGTATAAGCTTTGTCGATCTTGTTGTATTCATGATAACTGGTCATGGGCGTTTTGATCTCGAAATGATTCAGAAGCTTGATACTGTTTCTCGTATCTTCTGCCGCGATCAGGTCTACTTCTTTGAGAGTACGCAGAACACGCAGCGTAATATCTTCCAGATTTCCGATAGGTGTTGCACACAGATATAATTTACCGCTCATAAATCAGGTTCCTTTCTTGAATTCTTATCCGAATCATCAGACCATCCCGTAGATTTCCAGGATCGCCTTTGTATACTCTCCCGGCTTCTCATAAACGATCAGCGGACGCTCTACCGTGATTCTGGAGTTTCCACCCTTGCAGGCCTCGATCAATACCATATTTGGTTCTCTGTCTATGTACGGATACACAAGCTGCATGCGTTTCGGCTCCAGCTTGTATTTCATCAGCACCTGAAAAATCTCAGCAAGACGGAACGGACGGTGCACCATAAAAAAATGTCCCCTGTCCTTGAGTACTCTGGACGCCTGGCTGACAACATCCTCCAATGTGCAGAGCACCTCATGTCTCGCAATTGCTTTTGCCATATACGGATTACGCAGTCCATGCTCTCCGATCATATACGGAGGATTGCTTGTTACTACATCAAAAGAAGCTGCTCCAAAAATTCCAGCAGCCTCCTTAATATCTCCGCATACAATATCAATTGCAGATTCCAGACTATTGTACGCAACACTGCGTGCGGCCATATCTGCACATTCTTCCTGTATCTCCAGTCCTGTGAGATGTTCTCCCTTGCCTCTGCCTTTGAGCAGGATCGGAATGATCCCTGTGCCGGTTCCCATATCCAGGACCCTTGCATTCTTTCTGATCTTTGCAAAGCCGGACAAAAGAACCGCATCCATTCCGAAGCAGAACTTCTCTGGATTCTGAATTACATAAAATCCATTCTGCAGGTCATCGACCCGCTCTCCCGGATGTACCAGATCAGTTTGCGGATTTCTTTCCATGAGATTTTTTATCTCCTTCTCTGTCTTCGAGTTTTTCCAGTTCCCTCATTTCCTTCTCGGAAACTTTGACTTTTTTCTTACGGGGACGGAATTTCAGTTCATTTACCGGAAATTCCTGAATCTCCTTTTCGTCGTTTACTTCGACAACGACTTTGACTCTCTGGCGAAGAACATTTACATTCTGTACAGTTCCCTGAATTCCATCCGGAAGTGTGACAGTGTCCCCGATTCCCGGAAGTTTCTTATTCAGTTCCTCGTATGTTTCCTGTTCGTTCTTGAGACAGCACATCAGTCTGCCGCATACGCCGGAAATCTTGGTCTGGTTCAGTGAAAGGTTCTGTTCCTTCGCCATCTTGATAGATACCGGTGCAAACTCTGACAGATACGTGTGGCAGCAGAGACTTCTGCCGCAGATTCCGATTCCTCCGAGGATCTTGGTCTCATCACGGACACCGATCTGTCTCAGCTCGATCCTTGTCTTGAAGATTGCCGCCAGATCCTTGACAAGCTGACGGAAATCGATTCTTCCATCTGCTGTAAAGTAAAACAATACCTTGTTGTTATCAAATGTATATTCTGCATCGATCAGTTTCATCTCCAGACCATGCTCACGGATCTTCTTCTGGCAGATCTTGAAGGCATCCTTCTCCTTGATACGGTTCTGCTGCTCTCTGTCCTCATCTGCCTGAGTCGCTACTCTCAAGACTTCTTTGAGCGGATGAACAACCTCGTCCTCTCCAACTTCCTTCGGTCCAAGTACAACTCTGCCGAATTCTACTCCGCGGGCGGTCTCTACGATCACATGATCGCCCACCTGCATTTTATAATTCTTCGGATCAAAATAATATATTTTGCCGACATTTCTGAATCTGATTCCAACTATTTTTGTCATTCTATCTCTCCCTGATCGTCAGGAACAGAAGTTCAAGAGCAAGCTCGAAGTTTACATTTGCACGCAGACGTACCTTGGCCTTCTCCAGTGCTTCCAGTATCTTTTCGAGATTTTCATATGAACGCTGGCTCGCCTGTTCCTTTATATAATTAATTTCCTGCTTGAAGACCAGATTGTCTATTTCCCTTGTAGCTTTGAACATCAGAACATCACGGAACCAGAACTGAAAAATATCCAGATAGTCGCCTATATGCTGTTTCTCATCGGAAAGTTCGCGGATCACATCAGTCAGCTCATAAGTCTGCATCGTACTTACATACTTCAGGATCCTGAGAGCATTCTCTGTCATCTTGCCAAACTCTTCGGATGTTGCTGCCTCCTGTGCCTTGCCGATGCTTCCCTGTGCAAAAGATGCATCGATCTCTGCCTGATAATCCGGCACATGAAGACGTTCCATAAGATATTTCTTAACCAGATTGTCATCTACTACCTTGAGATCCAGTCTGACACAACGGGACTGGATCGTCGGAAGAAGTGCATCTGCATTGCTGGTCAGCAGCATGATGACTGCATATTCCGGTGGCTCCTCAATTGTCTTGAGAAGAGCATTCTGCGCCTGTACTGTCATCATCTCCGCATCCGGAACGATATAGATCTTGTGCGGACTGCAGTATGGTTTAATTGCTACATCGTGAATCAGCTGATCACGAATCTCATCTATCGAAATAGTTCCCGGCTTCTCATGGTTTACCATGATGATATCCGGATGATTCTTACCCAGGGCTTTCTTACAGGAATCACACTTCTGACATGGCTCCGTTCCCCCAGCCTCGCACTGAAGAGTCATTGCATAAGTCGTCGCAAGAAGTTTCTTACCTGATCCAGGTCTTCCGGTAAAAATATAGGAATGAGATACCTTTCCTGTCGTCATGGCATTCTTCAAATGCCTGATAATCTCCTCGTGCCCGATAATATTGTTGAAACTAACCATTCAGAATCACCTCTCTTGTTTCTGTATACGAATCTTTGTTCGCCATGCCTACATTATAGCATACTTTGTTACCCATTCAAAACTATTTTTGTCTATGAAAGGGAATTTATATATTTTATAATATTTTCGACACACAATTCTAAATTCTCATTAGCAAATCTTAATTTAATTCCTGCCTCCCGGATGTTTTTCTCCGAAAAGTCCTCCTGATCTGCCAGAAAACGTCTGCACATCTCTTCGTATTTCGGTTTCTCCTGCTCCCGCTCCCGAAGAAGTGCCCTCTGTAATCGCTCTCCGTCCTCTACTTCAATATAAACCGGGATCACATGTTCTTCCCCGTAATATTGCTTAAGTTTCTGATAAGATTCCAGTGTGCCGATTCCAAGATAGTTTCCCTCTGAGAGATCTACCTGTCCATCATCTGCTGTAAAATATGTCCAGATGCCATGAACAGTATGGTAGGCTCTGGCTTCGATCAGCTTTCCTGATTTCTTAAATTCCTCAAGTCTGCTGTCATCTGTAAAATAATACTGAACTCCATCCTGCTCTCCCGCGCGGATCGGTCTGGTCGTATACAGTACCAGTTTCTTCAGGTTCAGTTCTTTATTGCCTGCCAGTAAAGAATAGATCCGGTCCTTACCGGCGGCACTTTTTCCCATAATATAAAAAATCTTTCCCATGAAATATCAGATTTCCTGCTCCTTCGTAGTATTCTGGGCTACTACACGGATGGTCTCATTGGTATAGTCCTCCAGTCCCTGCAGATACAATCCCTCTTCCATGTATATTCTCATATTACGGATAAATTGTCCAGTAATCTGTTCTCCCGGTACGATCAGCGGGATTCCAGGCGGATAGAGATATCCAAACTCTGCCGATATCCGTCCGACACTTTCTTCCAGTTTGCGGATTTCACTCTCCGATTCCATTGCCTCCGTGATCGACATGAACTGGCTCAATGAAGTGTATGCTGTTCTTCCTGCCTTCGGTTCTTCTGCTTCTCTTTTTTCTTTTTTCTTCTGTGCTTCTTCCTGGTCGATCTCCTCGATCGCCTGGCAAAGTCTCTCAAAGCCTTCCTCACTGTCACCAACTGCTGCCAGTGCAAGCACATAATGCTCCGTTTCCATCTCCACCTGAATGTGATATTTCTCCAGAAGGATCTGTGCCAGTTCACTTCCCGTCATTGACGCATAGCGTGTAGAAAAAAGTAATTTGGAACGATCATAATCAAAAACTCCGGCCGTTCCGATCTCCGGTGAAACCAGGCGGATATACTTGCATTCTGAAAGCCTGCGTCTCGTCTTTTCGAGGATCTTTGTAAATTCACGGAACATCTCATTACCGTCGGAGGACATTTTTTCCATGCAGGCATCCATACTCGCCATAAGGATATACGACGGACTGCTGCTCTGATAAATTCCCATAAATCTGCGGATCAGTCTGCTGTCCACGCGGTCACTGCAGTTATGGAGCACCGCAGTCTGCGTCATCGACGGAAGTGTCTTGTGGAAACTCTGGATAACCAGATCCGCTCCCAGTTCAGCTGCTGATGTCGGGAAATAATTTGAAAAGTGAAAATGTGCTCCATGTGCCTCATCCACGATCAGCGGAATCTCATATCTGTGTACGATCTCTGCGATCTTCTCAATATCTGATACCACCCCATCATACGTCGGCGATGTGAGAAGCACTGCCTTGATCTCCGGATTCTCCGCCAGTGCTCTTTCCACCTTATCCGGTGAAATTCCTCCGTTTATCCACCACTTTTGGTCCATCTGTGGATAGACATAAGTCGGGATCAGATTCCTCAGATACAGAGCATGATAGACAGCCTTGTGGCAGTTCCTCGCAACAAGGATCTGTCCCTTCCTCGGAACCGCTGCCGAAACAGCCGCAAGAAGTGCCGCTGTGCTGCCATTAACGCTGTAATAACATTCCTTCGTACCATACACATTCGCAGCAGTTTCCTGCGCTTTTTTCAGAATTCCTTCCGGATGATGAAGATTATCAAATCCCTCTATCTCTGTGATATCCCTGTCAAACGGCAGGTCTGTATTGACTGTGTCCGGATTTCTCTTGTGCCCCGGCATATGAAATGGATAATAATCTTCCTGGCTGTAAATTTCTAATGCTCTATATAATCTTTCCATAATTTTTATACCTTAAACCTGTAACCTACACCCCAGATGGTTTCAATATACTGCGGCTTGGCTGTGTTGAATTCAATCTTTTCACGGATTTTCTTGATATGAACGGTAACAGTTGCAATGTCGCCTACAGATTCCATATCCCAGATCTGACGGAACAGTTCCGCCTTGGTAAATACGCGGTTCGGATTCTCCGCAAGGAATGTAAGAAGATCAAATTCCTTGGTCGTAAATGTCTTCTCCTCCCCATTGATCCAGACTCTTCGCGCTGTCTTGTCGATCTTGATCCCACGGATCTCGATAATATCATTCTTGACAACATTTGATCCTACAAGTCTGTTATATCTTTCCATATGTGCCTTTACCCTGGCAACAAGTTCGCTTGGGCTGAACGGCTTGGTCATGTAATCATCTGCCCCAAGTCCCAGTCCACGGATCTTGTCAATATCGTCTTTCTTTGCCGAAACCATGATGATCGGGATATTCTTCTCCTCGCGCACCTGACGGCAGATATCAAATCCATCTACCTCAGGGAGCATCAGATCAAGTATGATCAGGTCGTATTCTTCTTTCAGAGCCTTCTCAAGCCCTACATCGCCTCTTGTGGCGATCTCAACATCAAATCCTGACAGTTCCAGATAATCTTTCTCCAGATCTGCAATTGCCTCTTCGTCTTCAATAATCAGTATTTTACTCATTTACAGGTACCTCCTGGTATTTTCTCAAAACAAAGTACATGATCGTGCCGATGTCCTCGCGGCTGGTTGCCCACACTTTACCTCCATGGTCCTCCAGGATCTTACGCACGATGGAAAGACCAATCCCACTGCCTCCCTTGGCAGAATTTCGCGAAACATCTGTCCGGTAAAAACGGTCAAAAATATATGGCAGATCTTTGGCTGCGATCCCCTTGCCATTATCTTCGATCTCAACCTGGACAAAATCACCGACATCCTTGACACGGATCTGTATGATGCCCTTCATTCCCTTGCCCTTGTCCATATATTTAATCGCATTGCTGATGATATTATGGATCACCCTTCGGATCTGCTCTCCATCTGCGATCACCTGCACATCACTGTCTACGTAGTTGGCATAGCAGAGCTGTATTCCTCTCGTTTCCAGTTCCAGTCCCACTTCCTCTGCACAGTCTGAAAAATAGTCCTCAACATTCAGTTTACTGAACGTATATGGAATGCGGTTTGTATCGATCTTGGAATAAAAAGTAAGCTCATTGATCAGATGATCCATCTCAACTGTTTTGTTATAAATAGTACGGACATAACGATCCATCTTTTCCGGGGTATCTGCCACTCCGTCCATGATACCCTCAACGTAGCCCTTAACGGCTGTGATCGGGGTCTTGAGATCATGAGAAATATTGCTGATCAGTTCTTTGTTTTCTTTGTCCAGGACAAGTTTTTCTTCTGCGGATTCCTTGAGCCGTCTCCTCATTTCCTCAAAATCACGGCAAAGTTCCGCAAACTCATCCGCCCCTTCCACATCAAGAACAAAATCAAGATTTCCGTCTTTGATATTCTGCGTGGCCTTACGCAGCTTAACAAGTGGTGTGGCAACACTTCTGTAAATCCACAATCCTACGGACACACTCGTAAATATCAGGATGACCAGTGCCGTAAAAAAAAGATCCTTCGTCATGATCCGTAAGCCCGAACCGTCAACTCCGGTCTCTCCGATCGTAATATCATAATCTGCTTCCTGCACTGCTTCATTCTTAGATGTACTCCTGTGCTGCGCTTCGCTGAACCCGTATAAAGTAGCCGCCAGCAGCAGCATTGGAACTAATATGATCATCAGGAAACCGAGTATGATCCTCTGTTTTAATTTCATAACACATCCCCGCTTCTCTGTATAAAAATAAACGCACATATAACGAGTCTGTACCCGCTATATATGCGTTCATTATATCATATCACGATATTCCTATCTCTAAATTTTCTATAAAAACGGTGAAAAAACCGTGTCTTACAGATATTTCTTGAGATCGTCAACTTTATCCAGTTTTTCCCACGGAAGATCTACATCTGTACGTCCAAAATGTCCGTAAGCAGCTGTCTGTTTGTAGATCGGTCTTCTCAGGTCGAGCATACGGATGATTCCTGCCGGACGGAGATCAAAGTTCTCACGGATGATCTCAACAAGTCTGGTGTTGGAAAGTTTTCCTGTTCCAAATGTTTCTACATTGATGGAAGTCGGTTTTGCTACACCGATCGCATAGGAAAGCTGGATCTCGCACTTGTCAGCCAGTCCTGCTGCAACGATGTTCTTTGCAACATAACGTGCTGCATAAGCTGCGGAACGGTCAACCTTTGTGCAGTCTTTTCCTGAGAAAGCACCGCCGCCGTGACGTCCGGATCCACCGTAAGTATCAACGATGATTTTACGTCCTGTAAGTCCACTGTCACCGTGAGGTCCACCGATCACGAAACGTCCTGTCGGGTTGATGAAGTACTTGGTATCATCATCTACCATGTCTGTCGGGATGATCTCATCAAATACATATTTCTTGATGTCTTCGTGGATCTGCTCCTGTGTAACTTCCGGATCATGCTGTGTAGAGCATACAACTGCATCGATACGGATCGGTTTGCCTTCTTCACTGTATTCAACAGTTACCTGAGTTTTTCCGTCTGGTCTTAAGTATGGCAGAGTTCCGTCTTTGCGGACTTTTGTAAGCTGGCGAGCCAGTTTGTGTGCCATGTTGATCGCATATGGCATGTACTCTTCTGTTTCATTGGAAGCATATCCGAACTGGATTCCCTGGTCTCCGGCTCCGATCGCATCGATCTCGTCTTCTCCCATCTTAGCTTCCAGAGCTTTGTCTACGCCAAGAGCGATATCTGCTGACTGCTCATCGATTGCAGTGATGACTGCACATGTATCAGCATCAAATCCATATTTTCCACGGGTATAACCGATCTCTCTTACTGTATCTCTTACGATTTTCTGGATATCAACGTAAGCGCTTGTTGTGATCTCTCCCATAACAAGTACAAGACCTGTTGTTGTAGCGGTCTCGCATGCTACACGGCCCATCGGGTCTTTTTCCATGATCGCGTCAAGAATGGCATCGGAAATGGCATCGCACATTTTGTCCGGATGACCTTCAGTTACAGATTCGGATGTAAATAAAATCTTTTCTTTCTCCATGATTGGTTCCTTTCTTTTTTATCTGGTCTATTGATCAATAAGTTATCTGCGTACATAACAAAATAAGACAGCCCCAACAATAGGACTGTCTTGAATTTGATTTCAATCCTCTTATTGTTCGATCACTCGCTCAGGTTGGCACCTTCCTCTCAAGGGAGGGGTTGCCGTGGCTTCACAGATCCTTTGTATCTCCACCACTCTGAATAAAAGGCCGTTTATGAAGTTATCGCAGTACATACAATAAACTTATTTTATATACTTGTCAAGTATCTCGGATGACAAATTTTATCAACCTACGCGAAGACGGAATTTCTGGATTTCTTTCTCACTGGAAACTCTCTCGATCTCTGCGCCGAGACTTCTCAGTTTCTCTTCGAAATTCTCATATCCTCTCTGGATATAAACAATATCATCTACTACTGTGATTCCATCCGCTGCCAGACCTGCAATTACCAGAGCCGCTCCTGCACGGAGATCCGGTGCACTGACTCTTGCGCCTGTAAGCTTGCGAACACCATCAATAATAGCAGAATTTCCCTCAACTTTAATATTCGCTCCCATTCTGGAAAGCTCGTCCGCATATTTGAAACGGTTTTCAAAGATACTCTCTGTTACGATACTTGTTCCTTCTGCAAGGGCAAGTGTAACAGCGATCTGCGGCTGCATATCTGTCGGATATCCTGGATATGGAAGAGTCTTGACATGAGTGCGGTGAAGTCTCTTGCCTGCACGTACACGTACTGCATCATCAAATTCTTCAACCTCACATCCGATCTCTTCAAGTTTGGCAGTTGTTGCCTCAAGATGTTTCGGGATAACATTCTTAACTGTAACATCCCCGCCAGTTGCGGCAGCAGCAAACATAAAAGTTCCTGCCTCGATCTGGTCCGGAATGATAGAATACTCTGTACGATGAAGTTTCTCAACACCCTTGATACGGATAACATCAGTTCCCGCACCCTTGATGTTGGCTCCCATACTGTTCAGGAAGTTCGCAACGTCTACAACATGCGGCTCTCTCGCTGCATTCTCGATCGTAGTACGGCCAGATGCCATAGAAGCTGCCATCATAATGTTGATCGTCGCACCTACAGATACAACATCAAGGAAAATATGGCTTCCATGAAGGTTCTCTGTCTCTGCAACGATCGCACCATGAAGGATGTTCACATCTGCACCTAATGCACGAAATCCCTTCAGATGCTGATCGATTGGTCTGCTTCCGATGTTACATCCGCCCGGAAGCGGAACCTCAGCGTGTTTGTATTTGCCAAGTAATGCGCCAAGAAGATAATATGACGCACGGATTTTCTTAATATATTCATAATCTACACTGATATCGTTAATTGTAGATCCGTTAATCTTAACGGTAGACCTGTCAATTCGCTCAACCTGAGCTCCTATCCCGGCAATTGCTTCCAACAAAACATTGATGTCTCTTACGTCAGGCAGATTCTCAATAAGAATGGTTTCATCCGTCATGATCGCAGCAGAAAGAATAGCAAGCGCAGCGTTCTTCGCACCACCGATCTCAACTTCTCCTACTAACGGATTGCCACCTTTAATTACATACTGTTCCATAAAGCACCTCTATAATTATTTTCACTCCGCAAGTCGAAGCGAATGCCAGAGATAAATCTCATCCTCAAAGTCTGTATTATAACACAGATTTGCCATTTGTAAATAAAAATTTACTCTGTCCCCTTCCGCTTCATTGTCTTTTCAACAATAGTTACTTTGAATTCTCTTCTAGTATTTCCAAAAGATCGTGCAGACTTTCTTCCAAATCTTTCCCTTCTTCGTCCAGAACAACATCTGCATATTTCTCATATAATGGAGTTCGTTCTTCGTACAGATCCTTCAATGTCTGACCGTCCTTTAACAGTACGCCTCTGCACTGCAGATTGCCAAGGCGCTTTGCAAGGGAATCTAAAGATAATTTCAAATATACAACTGTTCCAATCGACCTCAGATGATTCATAGCCTCTTCACAGTACACTACGCTTCCGCCTGTCGCGATCACAGTATGGTTTACATCAATAGACGCATTGACACGGTTCTCAATTTCCTTGAATCCCATGTATCCTTCTTCTTCAATGATCTCACGCAGACGTCTTCTTTCCTGTTTCTGGATCAGAAGATCCGAATCAAGGAACTGATAGCCTAATACCTTTGCCAGTACAACGCCTATTGTGCTTTTGCCGACTCCAGGCATTCCTATCAATGTTATATTATTCATAAAATGTCCGTTCTCCTGTTTGATTTCTCACAAATTGCTTAACGCCCATTTTAGCATAAATGCCCTTTTTCTGCAATCCCTCTTTGGGAAGGCTCATTTTTTCGCACTTTTTCTCCGTTTTTTGACACTGTAGCCAAATGTGCCCAGTTTCTTTCCGATACCAAGATATTCTCCATGAGAATATACCATCGGACGCGCACGGTTAAGATCAAAGCGGTTGTTTTCGTCCATATACTCCTCATCCGCATGTACTGCAAGTACTTCCGCAAGAAACATATCATGAGATCCCAGTTTCTTAACTTCTGTAACACGGCATTCTATAGATACCGGAGATTCTTTGATCATAGGTGCTTTGACAAATTCTGCCTTTTCTCTTGTAAGTCCTGTTTCTTTGAATTTATCAACGTCTCTGCCAGAGCGGACACCACAGTAATCCGTAGCTCTGGTAAGTTTCTCTGTCGTCAGATTGATTACAAATTCTCCCGTTTCCATCAGCATATGATGGGAAAAACGGCTCGGACGAACAGAAATATAAACCATTGGAGGATTTGTGCAGATCGTACCTGTCCAGGCTACTGTTATAATATCATCCTGTCCTTTGCCATCTGTAACGCTCACCATAACCGCCGGGAGCGGATACAGCATATTCCCTGCTTTCCAGGTCTGTTTTGCCATGATTTACAAATCCTCCTGTCTGTCTTTTGCTTTTGTTTTATGCATAATCACCGGACATCTGTGCTGCTTCCATCAGCGGCGGGATCAGCTGTTTCTTACGTGAAACTACACCTTCGAGATAGAATGCATCGTTTTCCGGCTCCATCTTAAATGCATTTTCTGCCATTTCACGGCTTCCCTCTCCATAAAACAGCAGTTCCGTTGACTGTGTTATAATATCCGTCAGCATGAAGTAAACTCTGGTGACACCATGGCGTCCGCATTCGCTTACCATGAACGGCAGCAGTCTTTCTTTGATCTCTTTGAGTTCTTCTGAATCCATAGAACTGATCTGTCCAACGCCAAAGCAGATATCACCTTCTGCAATAAATTTCTTGTAATCCTGATAAAAGATTTCTTCCGGTGATTTATCCTTGAGGTTGCTTCCTGCACGGAACATTTCCTTCGCAAACTGCTCAATGGAAATATCTGCGATCAGTGCCAGTGCTCCTGCTGCCATCTTATCCTGCAGTGTGCAGGTCGGTGAACGGAACATCAGCGTATCTGAAATGATCGCTGCGCACAGAAGTCCTGCGATCTTAGGCGAGATCTCAAGTTTCTGTTCGCCATAGATCTGATACATGATCGTTCCGGTACATCCCACCGGCTGGTTACGGAAGCTGATCGGCTGAACCGTCTGCAGTGTTCCAAGTTTATGATGGTCAATGATCTCAAGAATGTCAGCTTTCTCAATATTATCTACTGCCTGATCGATCTCATTATGGTCTACAAGAACTACCTGCTTCTTGTGCATGCCCAGGAAATTACGTCTGGATATGGTACCGATACATTTGCCCTTCTTATTGATGACCGGGAATGCACGATGACGGTGCTTGATCATGACATCCTGGATATCATCTGTAAAATCTTCGGTATTAAAAGTTACAAGATTTTCTGTTTTCATGATATATCTGACCGGAATACTCTGGTTGATCAGTCGCGCGATCGTAAAGGTATCATACGGGGAAGAAATAATGATGATATCCTTCTCATGTGCGAGTTTCATAACATTCTCTGATACCTGGATTCCAAGTCCCACGATAATACAGCTTACATTCTGGGAAATCGCCTGAAGATGATCCTCTTCTCTGTCTCCCATGATGATCATATCATCTTCTTCGATATATTCTTTCATTTTATCCGGGTTGGCAGTTCCTACCATAACTCTTCCCTTGATAAAATATCCATGAGGATTTCCCTCGATCACTTCTCCGTCGATCGTCTCTGCGATCTTCTGATACTGTGTTCTTGCTCTGGAAAGAAGATAGCTGTCAGTCGTATCCATATAGGTCTTCGCAATATCACCGATCGTGATCAGACCTTCCAGGGCACCTTCTTTATCTCTGATTGGAAGAGAAACAATGCTGTTCTCCTGCATGATATCCCATGCAGCTTTCAGCGACATTCCCTTGTCTGCATCCGGGCTCATACGGATATCCATGTCCTTGACCTGGGTTCCGATATTACTCAGATATCCCGGCGGCTGAACTCCAAAACGGCTCAGCACATACTCTGTCTCCTCATTGATCTGTCCTGCGCGCTTCGGAATAAATTTCTGGTGCTGGCTTGTCCTGTTTTTGATGTCGCAGTATGCAATTGCCGAACAGATAGAATCTGTATCCGGATTTTTATGTCCTATAACAAAAATTTTTTCCTGATTTTTCATTCCAGCCGTCCTTTCAATCCAGTTTGATATTTGCAAAGAGAGAGCCCAGTGTAGTGGTTGCCTCTTCTCCTGCATCTGGTACTTCATAAACTTCTTCTTCGATTTCCTTCGCCATCATATCAGATGCTTCCTTAATGCTGAGACTGAGCTTTCCGTCCTTGATCGCAGTGACTTTGACTTTGACCTTGTCTCCTACAGCAAGAACCTCTGACGGTTTCTTGATCCTCTTCTCGCAGATCTGAGAAATATGCACCAGACCGGAAAGTCCGTTTCCAAGATCTACAAATGCACCATATGGCTGAAGGCTCTCTACTGTTCCCTCGGTGATAAGCCCGATCTCAAGGTTTGAAACTTTGTTTCTGCGTTCTTCTTCTGCCTTCTCACGGAGAATTTCCTTAGCAGAAAGAATCAGTTTCTTACTTTCTTTATCAACGTCGATGACCTGTACCTGGATCGGTTTGTTCAGATATGCCTCTGTATCCTCAACATATCCAAGAGCAAGTTTGGATGCCGGGATAAAACCTCTGACACCTTCTACATAAGCGATAACGCCTGCGTTTGTGATTCCTTTTACTACAACATCCAGAACCTCTCCAGATTCCTTTAATCCCTTAAGTTTATCCCATGCAAAGACATCAACTGCCTCTACCCTTGAGAGCAGGATATTTCCATTTCCGTCATCTTTACGGATCACGGTAGCCTGAATCTCGTCCCCTTCCTGGACATTTTCTTTGAGGTTAAATCCTGGCTCTCTGCTGAAATTCTCTGCCGGGATCACACCTTCTGCATAATATTTAAGATCGAGGATCACTTCTTTTTCATCCACACTGATCACAGTTCCTGTGAGAATGTCACCTTCCTCGATCGTTTTCATGGAAGCTTCCAGTTCTTTTTCATAATCTTTCATTGACTCAGACATGATCTGCAATTCTCCTCTCGTATAAAAATCTATCTATATCGTCTATACTTTTGATCATTTTACTATAGTTAGTCTCATTATAGCATATTTTATATGCAGGAGGAAATAAAAAAAGTCCCCAAAAAGGGACTCAATAAACGAGGAGTGCCCCGGCAGTGGTTTACCGGGGCGATTATTATGAAAAAATTTATGTGTAATGAAGAACATTACAACGTCTGTTAGTGAAGTTCTCTTCGAACTGTACTTATAATAACAGTCGATTATGAACTTTTTATGAACAAACAATGAAGTTTCCGTATATTTGCACAATTTTATTTCTGTATATTCATTTTTTTTATTCAAATATACTATAAATTTCTGACTCCTCTATTTTTTATCCTGTGTGTTTTTCACAAACGTACTAGTGTCTTTCCTGTGAGGTCAGTTAAGGATGCTTCTGGCAAAATCGACCAGTTTGCCAATGATTCCTTTGACATCTTCTTTGGTGATCCCAAGCTCATCCAGCTTGTTATAAACCTTATTTACCTGACTTCTCAGCTGGTCCTCATCCAGATCTGTATTCTTGAATTTATCATATAACTGGATCAGAGTCTGTTTCTCAGAATCGGAAAGTGTAATTCCCGCACTTTCTGCTGCCACATCAAGAGCTGAGCCGATCTCATCATTTGTTACATCTACCTGACCGAGAATTTCCTTAGCCTGAACGATCAGATCCACTACCTTGTCCGGATCGGACAGAAGTTCATCCACTCCGTTATCCTGAAGGATCTCTACGGCCTGGTCAACCACATCTGAGCTGTCCTGTGCGTAGACCATCGCCGGTGTTGTACATGCAAGAGCCCCTGCAAGTACCAGTGCACTGATTTTTTTGTTTATTTTCATTGTAATTACCTCCTGAATTCATGCATTCTCATGTATCAGCCTGAATTTCACACCTGTTTCGATGCTTTTTCTCTCAGGCGAGCCCATTATACCACAGTTTTTCGGCTATGCTGTAAAAATTTTTTATCTGGCTGTCATTCATAAAACTTTTGACCTTTGTTCACTGTTTTTTCATAAGTTCAACACGATTCCATCATATTTTCTGGCTATACTAAGACCATAAAAATAATACAGCCAACATTATTTTTATAATTTTCTTTTTCATATGTTGATAGCCTGAAATGGTTATCAACTCTCCTTCCTTTTAAATTTAATAAATAATAAAAAGCATCCGACCAGCCACCGGATGCTTTTTATTTGCTTATTTATTTAATTTCGAAAATGTATCTGACAGTCTGGCAAACTGTTCCAGCGTCAGTGCTTCCCCTCTGATATTCAACGGAAGTCCACATTCTGTGATCGCAGCTTCTACCTCTTCCTTGGAATACGGCAGTTCCTGTGAATTCTTAAGACTGTTTGACAGAGTTTTTCTTCTCTGGTTAAAAGATGCACGAATCAGACGGAACATTAATTTCTCATCCAGCGTTGTTACCGGCGGATTCTGATGTCTCGTCAGGCGGATCACCGCACTTCCAACCTTCGGCCGCGGCATAAAGCAATTCGGCGGTACATTTGCAACGATCTTTGGTTCTGCATAATACTGTACAGCCAGTGAAAGTGCCCCGTAATCCTTGGAACCAGGACCTGTCTGCATTCTGTCTGCCACTTCTTTCTGTACCATTACCGTGATCGAATCTACTGGAACATGGCTTTCGAATAAGCCCATAATGATCGGTGTCGTAATGTAATATGGCAGATTTGCAACGACCTTGATCGGACGCCCCTGATTCTTCTCATCTGCGATCTTACGGATATCTGTCTTGAGGATATCTCCGTGAAGAACAGTTACATTGTCCCATTCCTTAAGTGTATCCTTAAGGATCGGAATCAGTGCATCGTCAATCTCAACTGCTGTTACTTCTCTTGCTGCCTCTGCAAGATACTGTGTCATCGTTCCGATTCCCGGTCCGATCTCCAGTACAAAATCATCTTTGGTGATCTCGGAAGCTTCGATGATACGCTCCAGAACATGGGTATCGATCAGAAAATTCTGACCAAACCTTTTCTGGAATACAAAACCGTACTTTTGAAGGACTTCAATGGTATATTTAGGATTTCCAAGATAAGGTCTGGCCATATTTTCTCCTCTCACTAATTAAAATCTTTCTCGTAAAGTACCAGGTATCCATCCTGATTTACTTTTTTCTTGGAGATCAGTTTACGAAGACCTCCTCTTGATTTGGCGATCGCACTGTCAATGATGTCCTTGACCGCACCGATATTCATCGGCTGATCTTCCTTCTGGCTTGTGCTGATCAGGTTATACAGCGACAGCATTGCCATCTGGTCGATGGTGTATCCGTTCTCTCTTGTGTAGATTTTCGCAAAATTAACAAGTTCATCGTTGGTAAATACCGGAATATTGATCATAGATGTAAACTTGGATGTAAATTTCGGGAATCTTGCGATCAGTTTACGCATTCCGATCTTTTCATCCTCAATGATCACGATCAGTCCGTCAGTCCGGAACTCCATTGCCTTATTCAACTGATTAACTGTTTCTTTTGCCAGCTGATTGGCGTTTTCGATAACCAGGAAACCGCCTGACATCTTACGAACAATCTCTGCTACATTCTTGCCATTGATCTGATCCGCAAATACATAGGCAACCTTGGATGCCTCCAGGTTCAGTTCCTTGCAGATCGCCGGGATCAGTCCTGAGATCAGTCTTGTCTTTCCTGTCTCACGGCCACCCATCACAATAATATTTCCTGTCTTTGAAGTCTTGTCAGAAGCACAGATCTGCGCATCATAAAGTGCATCCACGATCTGTTCCCTTAAGCCCGGAACTTTCGCAAAGTAGGTAAAGAGTTTCTCCTCATCTGCGGTCATCTTCTTTTCTCTCGGAATGATATCCCTGGCTTTGCGTTTCGGCTCAACAGTATAGAGAAGCTGCTCCATGTCGTCATCTTCCGGTTCCTGCTGTTTTTCTTTCCTGCCGGATTTTCTGAGAGTTGGTTTCTTTTCAGGAGTCTTGGCTGCTTTTACAGTATCCTCATACTGATCTGCAAGGAATTCTTCTTCCTCAAGATCACTGATATCCTCATCTTCGTAGCCGTCTTCCTCACCGAAATCTTCATCAGAGTCATCTTCCATCTTATAAGAATCCAGATCATCATAAATTTCTTCTTCCGGATCCTGCTTCTTGACAGGTCCGTTCAGGAATTCTTCTTCTGCACTGCGAAGATCCTCTTCAGACATATAATCCTCAGCATCCTCTTCTGCAGTATTTACTTCCTGAACCGGTTCTTCTTTCACTATCGGTTCATCCGGAATTTCAATTCCCTGTGCAGTTGCTGCTGCAAGAATCGTATCTTCCAGATTAAATTCAAAATCAGGTGTCTCCTCAGAATCTTCTGCTCCCGGAAGACAGATATCCGGTGCTTTCGGAATTTCTGTATGTAATGGATTTTCCATTCCAACATTCTTCATTGCTTCCGGGATCTCAAGTTCAGGAAGTTTTGTCTCCTCTTCCTCTGCCGAATCAACAAAGTCATCCTCTGTCTCCAGCGGTTTCACTTCTTCTGGAATTTCAACCTCTTCGATTTCCGGTTCTTCTTCAGCTTCCGGAAGCTCCTCTGCTTCTTCAGCATCTGTTTCCTCAGATTCGATCACTACATCCGGAAGTTCTTCTTCACTGACTTCCTCAGTTACTTCTTCCGGTGTCTCTTCCTGTTCATCCTTGATCTCCTGATTTGTAACTTCTTCTATCTTCTCCTCGATCGTGCTGAAAATAGAAGTTCCAGGTGTTGCCGGAGGCGGGATCACTGCATCTTCCGGTTCAAGTTCCGGTACATTTGTCGGTTCTGCTTCTGAAGAAATATCCTTGATCATTTCTTCCGGAACCTCCTCAGCAGGTGCTTCCTCCTCTTCCTTCATAAATTCCTCTTCGGATTCTTTTTTCTTTCCTGTAAAGATATCGCGGATTCCCTTGGAGATTTTTTCCTGAAGGCTTTCTGCTCCATTAACATCACGCTCATCAATATCTACGCTGTCGATCACAGGTGCATCATCATCTGCTGCCGGTGCTGCTTCTGCCCGTGGTTCTTTCGCTTCTCCATCCTGAACCTCTTCTTTATTCTCAGCGGAATCCTCCACTGTCTTGAGATTCGGAATAAACTGTTTATCGTATTTTTCTTTTTCTTTACCACTCAGCATTCCCATACGACTCTTAAGATCCAGGGCTTTCATGACATACTTGCCATCACTGAACCAGAGAACCATTTCATCACAGAGATCCAGGCATTTCTTGGTATCTCCATTCTGATAATATAATTTAGCCAGCTCGTATGACCATCTCTCTGTGAATTCTTTCTCTTTGTAATCCTCGAGAATTCTGATCTGCTCTTCGAGCGGAGCCTGTTCTGCTTTGCGGATTTTATATTTTAATACATACTGTGTACTGTCATTAGGGGCAACTTCCAAGAATTCATCATAATATTCCATTGCCTCATCAATATCCTTCATCTTGAGGGATACTTCGATTAATCGATACAAAATATTTCTGCCAATAGGAGCTCTGTGATAAGCCAGAAGGAAAATCTCCCTGCTGTCGTCATACCGCTTGTTTGCTGCATAGATCTCACCAACAACACAAAGGGTATGAACATTCTTTACACGACGCCAGTCAATACTGTCTACAACTTCCATGGCATCCTTGTAGTTCTTCTTCTCTACAAGGCGGTTAATTTCTTCAAGTTTGATCCGAAATTCCTCTTTGTCCAATATATTCACCAACTTTCCAAGATTATGAACAGTGTAACATACACTAATATCCTTGTCAAAACTGTTTCTTACGTTTTCTTTTTATCCATAGAACTCTGTTTTAAACAGGCTCAAACACTTCTCCTTTGACAACTTTGAAAACTTTGTTCAGGTGAAACTGATGACTTACAAAATCATCCAGTCCAGTACAGGTGATCAGAGTCTGTATATCATGGATACAGTCAAGAAGATAGGTCTGACGGTTGCTGTCCAACTCTGAAAGTACATCATCCAGCAAAAGTACCGGCGTATCCTTGATCTTTTCTTTTACAAGATAAATTTCTGAAAGTTTCAAAGATAATGCTGCGGTCCTCTGCTGCCCCTGTGAGCCAAACTTTCGTATATCCACCCCGTTTACCATAAAACAAAGATCATCCCTGTGAGGTCCGGAGGAAGTCATCTTCATCCGGATATCTCTGTCTCTGTTCTTTTTGAGCGTTTCCTCAAAAAATTCAGCCTCCGTACTGGGCTCATAGAGTACTTCAATATGTTCCTCTCCCCCTGTCAGGTTGCTGTGGATTTCCTTTATGACTGTATTCAGATCTTTTACGAACTCTTTTCTTTTGCTGATGACTTTCTGCCCGTACTGGAGCATCTGCAGATCCCATATTTCAAGCGTATCCTTAAGTGCCGGATTATGATACATATCTTTGAGAAGTTTATTTCTCTGGTTCACGATATGATTATATCCAGCCAGATCTGTAAGATAGATCTGATCCAGCTGGCAGAGTTCAAGGTCCATAAACCTGCGTCTTTCCCCCGGACCATTCTTGATAATATTTAAATCTTCCGGTGAAAAAAAGACAAGATTCACGATTCCAAACAGTTCTCTTGCCTTTTTTATCGGAAGACCGTTAATTGCAACTCCCTTTGCCTTGTTTTTGCGAAGATGCATGTCGATCTTGTAGGAAAGTCCGTCTTTTTTGATCATCATGCGGATGTGGGATTCTTCCTCCCCAAACCGTATCAGTTCTTTATCCTTGCTGCCCTTGTGGGACTTTGTCGTTCCACAGATATAGACAGATTCCAGGATATTGGTTTTTCCCTGTGCATTATCTCCGTAAAAAATATTTGTACCTTTGTCAAAATCAAGCTGCAATTCACGGTAATTTCTAAAATTCTGAAGTTGTACAGATTCAATATACATAATTATTTTATAACTTTGATTTCCTGACCTTCAAAAGTGATCACATCACCAACGTATACTTTGCGTCCACGCTGCTGATCTACTTCACCATTTACTTTTACATTTCCATCCTGAATTTCATATTTTGCCTGAACACCGTCCTCTACAACTCCGGCGAGTTTCAAAGCCTGTCCAAGTTTGATAAATTCATCTCTGATCGTAATTTCCAAAATAATCCTCCTCCTTATCTGGCCTGATTCTGACTGATGTTAACTGGTAAGATCAGATAAGTATATGTTTCTTCGTCATCTCTGATGAAGCATGGTGCTTTTGGATTCATCAGATACATGTGGATCGTCTCATCATCAATAACTTTCAAAGCATCGATCAGGAATTTCGGGTTGAATCCGATAAGAATATCTTTACCCTCTTTTTCAATGTCGATCTCTTCATCCATAGATCCCATAGAAGAATCAATCTTCAGCTCCATCTTACCATCACTGATCTCAATTACGATCGGTTTCTTATCTCCTTCTCTTACAAGAAGTGTTGCACGGTCAATACAGTTCAGGAATTCTTTCTTGTTTACACTGATCTTTGTATCGTAATCACTGGAAAGCATCTGATCAATTCGGAAATATTCTCCCTCAATCAGTCTGGATACCACAATTGTCCGATCAAATTCAAATAAAATGTGGTTTTTTGTGAAATATATACTAACCTGATCGTCAATTTCTCCAGAGAGGATTTTGCTGATCTCGCTGAGTGTCTTTCCTGGAACGACAATCTTGCGATCTGAATAATTTCGCTTCAATGGCATTTTTCTGATGGAAATACGGTGTCCATCCAGAGAAACAATCTTCAGACAATTATCTTTGATTTCGAACAATTCACCAGTCATCAAACGGTTGTTTTCATTGACTGCAATAGAAAAAATAGTCTGACGGATCATCTCTTTCAAAGTAAACTGAGAAAGGGTCAGTGCTTCGTCTTTTTCGATAACCGGAAGGTATGCAAAATCTTCGCCTGCTTTGCCAGGAATTGTAAACTTGGCTTTTTCACAGGTGATCGTTGCTACATAGTTGCTGTCAGTTTTGATAGTTACATCACTGTCCGGAAGTCTTCTGATGATTTCATAAAAGATTTTGGCATCAAGTGCAACCATTCCTTTTTCTTCGATTTGTCCATCTACGATTGTTTCAATGCCCAGTTCCATATCATTTGTTGTAAATTTGATTTGGTTTGTGGTTGCATCCATAAGGATACATTCAAGGATTGGCATGGTTGTTTTAGAAGGAACAGCTTTCAAAGAAATATTTACGCTTTTTAACAGATTATTTTTGGGACAGATAATCTTCATGTGTATAACTCCCTTCGTGTTTGAAAATTGCTTTTATAAATATATAAATATATAGATATCCGCCGTAGCCGCCTTAGGGGATGGGGATTGTGTGTAAAAGTCTTTCAAACCTTGAAAATAAAGGTTTTGAGGACTGTATAACTACGTGTAAAACTACCAGATAACTTTGAAAGTGGGTGTGGATAAGTCACTTAACCCTGTGGATTAATTTTTTTCTTCAAGGTAGCGATGGAGTTTTTGAGGTTATCATTTGTTGCTAATTCTTTTTCGATTTTCTCAATTCCGTGCATAATTGTAGTGTGATCACGGTTACCAAGATTTTTGCCGATCGTCTTGAGAGAAGTGTCAATGATCTCACGGCAGAGATACATGGCGATCTGTCTTGGCATGACGATCTTGGAACTACGCTTGTTTCCGCAGAGTTCCGCTACAGTTACATGATAGTGTTCTGCAACAACGGAAATAATATAATCCGGAGTGATGACTTTTTGCTCATTTGGGGAGATGATATCCTTGAGTGCCTGCTCTGCAAGTTCAAGGGTTACTTCCTTTTTCTCCAGTTTGGAACTTGCCATTACCTTATTAAAGGCACCTTCCAGCTCACGGATATTGGATTTGATGTTTGTTGCAATGTAATTAATGACTTCTTCGCTGATATTGTAGCCTTCGAGCTCTTCTTTTTTGTGGAGAATTGCCATTCGGGTCTCGTAATCAGGTAAGGTAATATCTGCGATCAGACCCCATTCGAATCTTGAACGGAAGCGTTCTTCCAGAATTTCCATATCTTTCGGTGGTTTATCTGAAGAAATGATGATCTGTTTCTTGGCACTGTGCAGACTGTTGAAAGTGTGGAAAAATTCCTCCTGTGTGGATTCCTTTCCTATAATAAACTGAATATCATCGACCAGAAGAACATCAATATTCCTGTATTTTTCACGGAATTTGGACATTGCGGAGTTATTTCCGTTTCGGATCGTTTCGATCAGTTCATTTGTGAATTCTTCACTGGTTACATACAAAACTTTGCTGTTTTCATCATGTTCAATAATATAATGAGCGATGGAATGCATCAGATGAGTCTTGCCAAGTCCTGCACCTCCGTAGATAAACAGCGGATTATAGGTATCTCCCGGGGATTCTGCAACAGCAAGGGCTGCGGCCTGAGCAAATTTGTTATTATTTCCGACAATGAAAGTATCAAAAATGTATTTCGGATTCAAATGTGCATCTTCACAGCGACGTTCGATATCTGACATTGCAGGTGCTGCATTATCATAAGAAGGAACATCTTTCTGAGGTGCTTCATCAGGAGATATGAATTTGACATCGCACTCACTTATTCCAGTCAGTTCGCAGATGGTAACCTGGAGAAGAAGTTTGTACTTTTTATTAAGAAGGTTTATCAGAACTACCTGTTCAGATGGGACTAAAATTGTGATGACATTGTCAGTCACATCGTAGACTTCGAGCGGTTTGAGCCATGTATTGAAGGCTACGTCGCTGATATTGTAGTCACGTTTGACTGTCTGAAGAATTTCATCCCATTTTTCTATAACTTTATCCATATTTCAAACTCCTGGTTCCTTTGAATGTGTGTAAATTATTCGTAACTGTTCAGTACTTTCACAGTTACAATTGGTCAATTGGACATAGATATCCTTTTATATATTATAATAAATCCAGTGGTTAATCAATCATTATTTGTGTAAAATTATCCCCTGAAAAAATGGTTTGTGTGGTTAAAATCGGGTGTTGTCCACAAGTTATCCACTTTATCCACATGTGCATAAGTTGGAAAGTGTGGATAATCCCCTATAAGTTTACATAACATCAGTACAGGCGGATAATTACCCCTGTGGAATGTGTATAACTTTGTCCACAGAGAGAATGCTGTAAAATAAAGGATTTTTTTAGGAATATGTGTAAAAATATGGGGGTATGTGAGGATAAAACAGCCGAAAAAGTTTAAGTTATCCACAAGTTATCCACAAAAAGTGGATAACTTTACGTAAACCAGATATTTCCACAATTGAGTGTGGGTTATTTTGAAAGTGTCGGAAACACTTAATTTTATTGGATTTTTTGTGAATTTTTGCTTGACGAACGGGTGCAGAATGAATATAATTAAAACGATGTTCTATGATAATAGTATGAATAGGGATAATAGATAAAGGAGGTGCTTTACCTATGAAAATGACATTTCAGCCAAAGAAAAGATCTAGAGCGAAAGTTCATGGTTTCAGAGCTCGTATGAGCACAAAGGGCGGCCGTAAAGTATTAGCAGCCAGAAGATTAAAAGGAAGAAAGCAGTTATCAGCCTAAGATATAAGACCGCAGTTATGTGGTCTTTTCTTCTATAATAAAGAAAGGGGATTCGATGAAATATTCAGAGTCCTTAAAGAAAAACAAAGATTTTCAGCAGGTATACAGACATGGAACATCAAAAGCAAATCGGTATCTGGTGATGTACGTACTGGATAATCAGTACATGAAGAATCGTCTGGGAATATCAGTAAGTAAAAAAGTAGGGAATAGTGTGGTTCGCCACAGGCTCACCAGACTGGTAAGAGAGAGCTATCGTCTGAATGAAGAACTTTTCAGGAGAAATCTTGATATTGTTGTAATTGCCAGACCAGCAGCGAAGGGCAGGAGCTATCAGGAGATAGAGAGTGCTTTCATGCATCTGGCAGGGAAACATCAGATCATAGAAGAGGTTCATACTGATGAAGAAACTTCTTATTAAAATGATTCGTCTCTATCAGAAATATATATCACCGATGAAGAGAACTAAATGTCCTTATATTCCCACATGTTCTCAATATGGTTTGGAAGCAATCGAAAAATATGGTGCAATCAGGGGAGGATTACTGGCAATATGGAGAATATTACGTTGTAATCCTTTTTCTCATGGGGGATATGATCCCGTACCATAAAGGTAAATGGATCAATCATGAAGTTGTTCCATAAGATCATCCAGGAGGAACAAGTAAATTGGAAAGTATGATTTTGGCTACTAAAAGTGGTACCCCGATCATCGGCCAGGTCGCAATCGTGATGGGCTGGATCATGAACGGTATCTACAAAGTGCTGGATATGGTTGGAATTCAGAACCTTGGCCTTTGTATTATTATTTTCAGTATTCTGATCTATCTTTTTATGACTCCTCTGCAGATCAAACAGCAGAAATTCTCTAAGCTGAGTGCGATCATGCAGCCGGAGATCCAGAAAATCCAGAAGAAATATCAGGGTAAAAAAGATCAGGATTCAATGATGAAGATGCAGGAGGAAACCCAGGCGGTATATCAGAAATACGGTGTATCCCCTACAGGAAGCTGTGTTCAGCTCGCTATCCAGCTCCCAATCCTGTATGCTCTGTATCAGGTAATCCAGAATATCCCTGCTTATGTAAGCAGTGTATATAATGTGTTCAATGGTGTCTGCACACAGATCCTTGCAGTAGATGGATTTGCAGATATCATCAATAACTTTATCACAGACAACAAGATGACACGAGTAAGACAGGTCACAGATAATGCAGATTCTATCGTAGATTTCCTGTATGCTCTGTCTCCATCCCAGTGGAAATCCTTACAGGATATCAGTCAGTTCTCCGGATTCTCAGATCAGATCAGCAAAACTGCTTCCGAGATCCAGAAGATGCAGACTTTTGGTGTGCTCAACATCGCAGACCAGCCGCTGAGCTATATCAAAACAGGATCCCTGATCCTGATCATTGCAGCTCTTGCAATTCCGGTTCTGTCATGGGCAACACAGATGCTCAACCTGAAGCTTATGCCACAGGCAGCAACACAGGGCGGTGGCGAGAATAATGCAATGGCAAGCTCCATGAAGACTATGAATACAGTAATGCCGCTTATGTCTGCATTTTTCTGTTTCACATTCCCGGTAGGTCTTGGTATTTACTGGATCGCAAGTGCCGTAGTAAGAAGTATCCAGCAGCTTCTCATCAACCGTCACCTGAACAAGATGAACATTGATGATCTCGTAAACGAGAATATGAAGAAGATGGAAGCCAAACGTGCAAAAGAAGGACTTCCGCCGCAGAAGATCACAAACCAGGCACATCAGAGCGTAAAGAATATCAACAAGATCGACAAAGGTATGAGCGGTTCTGATGAAGCAAACCGTGCGAAGAAAGTAGAAGAAGCTTACCAGAATGCTTCCCATGCAAAAGAAGGCAGCATTACCGCAAAAGCAAATATGGTCAAAGCTTTTGATGAGAAAAACAAGAAGAAATAGAGAGGGAAGGTCGGGGTTTTATCATGAATGAATATATGCAGTTTTCAGCAAAAACCAAAAATGAAGCAATCACAAAAGCATGTATTGAACTGGGCGTGACCAGTGATCAGCTTGACATTCAGGTAATCAGCGAAGGAAGTTCCGGATTTTTCGGAATTGGAAGTAAGCCTGCGATCATTAAAGCTCGCAAAGTAGAGGATCATTCAGAAGAAAAGGAACTCGAGGAAATAGTAGCTTCTGTCAAACTGGATGCATTCAAGGACGAGCCGAAACCGGAACAGAAGAAATCTTCACCGAAGCCGGCACCAAAGGCACCTGCCAGAACTTCTAATAAACAAGAAGTAAAGCCAGAGGCAGCGAGAGAAGAAAAACCTGCAAAACCGGTCAGAGAGAAACAGCCGAAAGAAAGAGTTTACAAAGAGAAACCAGTAAGGGAGCCGAAACCGGCCAAAGAAAAACCGGTAAGAGTATCCAAGCCGATCGAGATCATCACTGATCCGGCAGAGATCAAAGAGATCGAAGAGAGAGCATCTGTTTTCCTTCATGATGTATTTGCATCCATGGATCTCGGAGAAGTCCAGATCACATCCAAATATAACACAACAGATGGCTGTCTGGAAGTCGATTTTGAAGGCCAGGATATGGGAATCCTGATCGGTAAGAGAGGACAGACACTTGATTCTCTCCAGTACCTTACAAGCCTCGTTGTAAACAAAGGCAAATCCGACTATATCAGAGTAAAACTCGATACAGAGGATTACAGAAGACGCAGAAAAGAAACTCTCGAGAACCTGGCAAGGGGAATCGCCTACAAGGTCAAGAAAACAAGAAAACCTGTAGTTCTCGAGCCAATGAATCCTTACGAGAGAAGAATCATCCATTCTGCACTTCAGGGAAATAAATTCGTAGAGACAGTAAGTGAAGGTGAAGAACCATACCGTCACGTAGTTGTCAAATTAAAGAGATACTAAAGTGTTACTGCTCACAGGTAGTATCCCGCGAGGTGTTTTGCCATGAATATGGCAAAATCCCGAGACATACAGGGCAAAATCCCATCACCGTAGGTGATTTGGAATGGATTTTGACCAAGTTACTGTGAACGAAGTGAACAGTAACATTAAATCAGCAGTGAAAACAGTTCACAACTGAAATATAAAATGTTATTCTAGGTGAAAGCGTGAATAACACGTGATTGGCGTGTGCTTTCTTCTGGGATAACATTTTTTTTATAAGGAGGAATTATGGAAAAAACGATCGCTGCGATCTCAACTGCTATGAGTGCGTCCGGAATCGGGATCGTCCGTATCAGCGGAGATGAAGCAATGGATGTGATTTCCCGGATCTATCGTTCCAAAAACGGAAAGAAAAATATCAGGGAAGTACAGAGCCACACGATCCATTACGGTTTCATCTATGATGGAGAAGATGTGGTTGATGAAGTTCTGGTTATGATCATGAGAGGACCTCACACTTATACTGGTGAGGACACCGTAGAAATAGATTGTCATGGCGGAGTCTATGCCATGAAGAAGGTTCTGGAAACCGTGCTCAAAAACGGAGCCGTGATCGCAGAACCAGGAGAATTTACAAAGAGAGCTTTCTTAAACGGAAGGCTGGATCTGTCGCAGGCGGAGGCTGTCATGGATGTCATTCAGGCCAAAAACTCCATGGCACTCAAGAGCTCCGTAGAACAGCTCAAAGGCTCCGTACAGCGTGCCGTAAAAGAGATCCGGAGCAGACTGCTCTACCAGATCGCATATATAGAATCTGCCCTGGATGATCCGGAGCACTACGATCTCACCGGCTATCCACAGGAATTAAGAGTCATTGTGGATAAAGAGACCAAAGAGATCCAGGACCTGTTGAAAACTGCCGACGACGGAAGAATGATCCAGGAGGGGATCAAGACAGTTATCCTCGGTAAACCAAATGCCGGCAAATCTTCCCTCCTCAATTTCCTGGTAGGCGAAGACCGCGCGATCGTCACAGAGATCGAAGGCACAACGAGGGATATCCTGGAGGAATACATTTCTCTGAACGGAATTACACTTCGCGTGATCGATACCGCAGGAATCCGCGAAACCGAGGATGTAGTGGAAAAGATCGGAGTCGGCAAAGCCAAACAGATGGCAGAGGACGCAGACCTTATCCTGTATGTTGTAGATTCATCCAGACCACTTGACGAAAACGATGAAGAGATCATAGAATTACTTTCCGGAAGAAAAAGCATCGTGATCTACAACAAGACAGACCTTGAGCCGGTCGTAGATATGGAGAAAATAAAGCAGCGTACCGGAAGTCCGGTGATCCCTGTTTCTGTAGTGGAAGAAACAGGGATCCGTAAACTGGAAGATGAGATCAAGAACATGTTTTTCCAGGGAGAACTTTCTTTTAATGATGAAGTATACATCACAAATGCAAGACACAAAGCTGCACTGGAAGAAGCGAAAGAAAGCCTGGAACTTGTGAAGAACAGTATTGATATGGGAATGGCAGAAGATTTCTTTTCCATCGACCTTATGAATGCCTACGAAAGCCTCGGAAGGATCGTGGGAGAATCCGTAGGGGAGGATCTGGTCAATGAGATCTTCAGCAAATTCTGTACAGGAAAATAAACGCAATTTAGAAAAGAAGGGAAGATAAAAATGGAGGACAGAAGACTGGAGAAAAACTGTGATATCGTTGTAGTTGGAGCCGGTCATGCAGGATGTGAAGCAGCTCTTGCCTGTGCAAGACTGGGACTTGATACCGTAATGTTTACAGTCAGTGTGGACAGTATCGCACTGATGCCGTGTAACCCGAACGTAGGAGGCAGCTCCAAGGGACATCTGGTAAGAGAGCTGGATGCACTCGGCGGGGAAATGGGCAAAAATATTGACAAGACTTTTATTCAGTCCAAAATGCTGAACCAGTCCAAGGGACCTGCAGTTCACTCACTCAGAGCGCAGGCAGACAAACAGGCATACAGCACAGAGATGCGTAAGACTTTGGAAAACCAGCCAAACCTTACGATCAAACAGGGAGAAGTAACCAAACTTCTTGTAGAAGATGGAAAGATCACAGGTGTAAAATTATATTCAGGTGCAGTTTATCACTGCCAGGCGGTCGTACTCTGCACAGGAACTTACCTCAAGGCACGCTGTATTTATGGTGATGTCAGCAACTATACAGGTCCGAACGGACTGCAGGCGGCAAACTATCTGACGGATTCACTCAAGGAACTTGGAATCGAAATGTTCCGTTTCAAGACAGGAACACCGGCACGAATCGCAGGAAATACCATCGACTATTCCAAGATGGAAGAACAGTTTGGTGATAAGAGAGTTGTACCGTTCTCTTTTTTCACAGACCCGGAAAGCGTGCAGATCGAGCAAAAATCCTGCTGGCTTACCTACACAAACGAAAAAACACACGAGATCATTCGTGCAAACCTTGACCGTTCCCCTCTGTATTCCGGAATGATCGAGGGAACAGGACCGAGATACTGCCCGTCCATCGAGGACAAAGTAGTAAGATTTGCTGATAAGAAACGCCATCAGGTATTTATCGAGCCAGAAGGACTTTATACAAACGAGATGTATGTCGGTGGAATGTCAAGCTCCCTTCCTGAAGATGTTCAGGATGAGATGTACCACTCCGTACCGGGACTGGAGCATGCAAAGATCGTAAAGAACGCCTATGCGATCGAGTATGACTGCATCAATCCGCGGCAGCTTTATCCGACACTGGAATTCAAGAAGATCAAGGGACTTTTCAGCGGCGGACAGTTCAACGGAAGCTCAGGATATGAAGAAGCAGCTGCACAGGGACTGATCGCCGGAATCAATGCGGCTATGGAAGTTAAGGGACAGGAACAGCTGATCCTTGACCGTTCCGAGGCATATATCGGCGTTCTGATCGATGACCTTGTTACGAAAGAAAACCACGAACCATATCGTATGATGACAAGCCGTGCAGAATACCGTCTGCTTCTCAGACAGGATAATGCAGATTTACGTCTCCGCAAGAAAGGTTATCAGGTCGGTCTGATCGACGAGGAGACTTATCAGAAACTTCTTGAAAAAGAAGCAGCGATCGCAAGAGAAATTGAGCGAACAGAACATGCGACGATCGGAGGAAATCCGGAAGTGCAGAAGCTCCTTGAAGAAAAAGGAAGCACTCTTCTGAAATCCGGAACAACCATCGCAGAACTGATTCGCAGACCGGAACTCACTTATGAAGACCTTGCGCCGATCGACAAAGAACGTCCGGAACTTCCATGGGACGTAAAAGAACAGGTTGAGATCAATCTGAAATACGAAGGCTACATCAAGCGTCAGATGAAACAGGTAGAACAGTTCAAGAAACTGGAAGCAAAGAAGATCCCGGAGGACTTGGATTATGAAAAAGTCGGAAGCCTCCGTATTGAAGCAAGACAGAAACTGGAAGAATACCGCCCGGTATCTATCGGACAGGCGTCCAGAATCTCCGGCGTATCTCCGGCAGATATCTCTGTGCTTCTTGTATATCTGGAACAGTACAGACGAAATGCATAAAGAAGGAGCAGATCAATGGCATATGATTTAACAATACTGGAAGAAGGCTGCCAGGAACTTGGCATCACTCTCGATGAAGTCCAGAAAAAGCAGTTTACAGATTTTTACGAATATCTTGTAGAAAAAAATAAAGTCATGAACCTGACCGGTATCACAGAATTTCAGGAAGTGCTGGTAAAGCACTTCCTGGACAGCCTTGCCTGCGTAAAAGCAGTGGATATGAGCAAGGTAAACAGGATCATGGATATCGGAACAGGTGCAGGTTTTCCGGGCGTTCCGCTCAAGATCGCGTTCCCGCATCTGGAAGCCTGCCTTCTGGATTCTCTCAAAAAAAGAGTGAACTTCCTTGAGGAAAATTTCCAGCTTCTGAAACTGGAAAATATCACTGCGATCCACGGCAGAGCCGAAGAATTTGCCAAAAACAAAGCATACCGCGAAACGTATGATCTCTGTGTTTCCCGTGCGGTATCCAATCTGGCAACTTTATCAGAATACTGCCTTCCATATGTGAAGACAGGCGGATTTTTTATTTCCTATAAATCAGGTACCGTACAGGAAGAAGTAGAGCAGGCACAGAAAGCAATCAAGATCCTCGGCGGCAGGATCCAGGATGTTGTCTATTTCCAGCTTCCGGATTCAGAGATCCAGCGCTCCCTCGTTGTGATCGAGAAGGTCAAAGCGACCCCGGGACGTTATCCACGCAAGGCAGGCACTCCTCTCAAAGAACCTTTGTCATAAATTATCCTGAATTTCTCAAATTCCTTTTCACAGAATCCTCACAGATTTATCCAATTTTTATCACAACTTTCTCATAGAATATTTCAAGGAGCGGATGTAAGATCCGCTCCGTAATAAAAGATGTTTCCAGGTATCCCCTATCTCTGTTTCGCCCGGAAGCATCTTCTGTTTGTAAAGAAAAGGAGGAGAAATTTGTGATTGAAGTAAACAATCTGGTCAAACGTTATGGCGACCATACAGCAGTTGACCACCTTTCTTTTAAGATAGAGAAGGGAAAAATCTACGGCTTTCTCGGGCCGAACGGAGCCGGTAAATCAACAACTATGAACATGATTACCGGTTATATAGCATCTACGGAAGGAACGGTAACCATTGACGATCATGACATACTGGAAGAACCGGAACAGGCAAAGAAATGTATCGGTTATCTGCCGGAAATTCCGCCTCTTTATTTCGATATGACAGTGCTCGAATATATGAATTTCGCCGCTGATCTCAAAAAAATCCCAAAAAACGAAAAGAAATCCATGGTTGAAGAAGTCATGGAGATGGTCAAGATCTCAGATATGCGTAACCGCCTGATCAAAAATCTGTCCAAAGGTTACAGACAGAGAGTTGGACTTGCACAGGCGATCCTAGGATATCCGGAAGTTATCATCCTGGATGAGCCGACAGTAGGACTTGATCCGAAGCAGATCATAGAGATCCGCGATCTGATCAAGAGCCTTAAAAAGAAACATACCGTTATCCTGAGTTCTCATATTCTTTCTGAGGTAAGTGCAGTATGTGATTATGTATTGATCATTTCTCATGGCAAACTGGTTGCCAGCGATACGCCGGATAACCTGGGGAAACTCGCGCAGGGTTCCAACAATCTGTCACTTCTTGTCAAAGGAGATAAGGACAAGATCCGTATTCTGCTTGGAGAGATCGAGGGGATCAAGGAGATCGCGATCAACGCAGCCAAGGATCAGGAAGGCTGGGAAGTGAAACTTTCCACAGAAGAAAATACAGATATCCGTGAGGAAGTTTTCTTTAAGATGGCAGAACATCATTATCCGATCCTTGAAATGCAGTCCAAGAAAGTATCCCTCGAAGAGATCTTCCTGGAGCTGACCGAAGATGACAAGAAGAAAAAACCTGAGGAACCGGAGAAGGAGGGAGAAACGAAATGACAGCAGTATATAAGAGAGAGCTGAGAAGTTATCTCACATCTATGGTAGGATATTTGTTTATTTTCTTTATCCTGCTTCTTACAGGTATTTATTTTTCGGCCTATCAGCTGGCAGCAGCTTATCCGAAATTTGAATATACGTTAAGTGCGCTGACCTTTGTATTTCTGATCAGCGTTCCAATCCTGACCATGAGAGTTCTTGCAGAAGAACGGAAACAGAAGACAGACCAGCTGCTTCTGACAGCGCCGGTTTCTGTCGGCCAGATCGTTCTTGGTAAATATCTTGCACTGGTAACGATCTTTGCGATTCCGATGGTCATCATGTGCTTTTACCCACTTCTGATGTCAAAATTCGGAACAGTTTCTTTTGCAGGAGCCTATACAGGTATTCTGGGATTTTTTCTGCTTGGCTGTGCAAACCTTGCAATTGGTGTATTTGTATCTTCCCTGACTGAGAGTCAGGTTATTGCAGCAGTTCTTACCTTTGTATTTCTGTTTGCATTTTATATGATGAACGGAATTTCCTCATTCTTTTCAGAGGGAGCTCTGTCTACCTGCATTACATTTGGACTTCTGATCCTTGCGGCAGCTCTGATCATTTATACGATGATCAAGAATCTGCTGATTTCGGCAGCAGTATGTGTGATCGGAGAGATCATTCTTGCGATTATATATGTGGTAAATTCTTCTTTCTTCTCAGGCGGGATCCAGAAGGCTCTGAATATCGTTAACCTGAGTAGCCATTTTGATAACTTTGCCAATTCGATCTTTGACATCAAGGGAATCCTGTATTTCGTGTCAGTGATCGCAGTTTGTCTTTTCCTGACCGTACAGTCTATTGCGAAGAGACGTTGGAATTAAGGAGGCGAGAAAGATGAAACTGAAGGAAAAGTTTAACAAAAAAGACGGGCAGAACAAGAAAGAAAAGAAGCCGTTAAAGCAGAGGATTAAAGAATCCATGAATGGAAAATATCTGAAAAACGGTTCCTATAGTGTTGTGATCAGTGCGATTTTTATTGTGATCGTAATTGTGATCAATATGATCGTCGGATCTCTGCCATCCAAATATACAGAGTTTGATGTAAGCTCACAGAAGCTTTATAGTATCGGCGATGAGACGAAAGCTTATCTCAAGAAGCTGGACAAGGATATCACGATCTATCAGGTTGTCCAGAGTGGTTCTGAGGATGAGACATTAAAGAGACTTCTGGAAAGATATGCGGAAGAATCTTCGCATATTAAAGTTGAGACAAAAGACCCTGTTGTAAATCCGAAATTTACTTCTCAGTATACAAGTGATGATGTTTCTGCAAACAGCCTGATCGTTGTATGCGGTGACAGAAGCAAAGTCGTATCTTACGATACGATCTACCAGTCCTCCATGGACTATAACACTTACAGTTATACAACAACAGGATTCGACGGCGAAGGACAGATCGACAGCGCGATCTCTTATGTAACATCCGAAAATCTTCCGATCCTGTACACACTCGACGGACATGGAGAGAAGGAACTCGATTCTACCTTAAAAGAAGATATCGAGAAAGCGAATATCGATATCCAGTCCCTGAATCTTCTGACAGAAGAGAGCGTGCCGGATGATGCAGCCTGCCTGCTGATCAACGCACCGACAAGTGATATTTCCGAGACAGAAAAAGATGCGATCATCGAGTATCTGGAAAACGGCGGCAAGGCTATGATCTTCTCTGATTATACGGAAGAATCCATGACAAACTTTGACGCTGTACTTGCAAATTACGGCGTAGAGAGAACAGAGGGAATCGTGATTGAGGGAGATTCCCAGCATTACGCACAGATGCCATATTATCTGGTTCCGACAGTTAACAGCACAGATGCGATCACAGATTTTGCTTCCAAGGGATATTATGTGCTGATGCCTACAGCACAGGGTATCCAGAAAACAGATGATGTGAGAGATACGGTAACGATAGAGAGTCTTCTTACTACATCAGACAGTGCATATTCCAAGGTGGATGTAAACAGTGGAAGCATTGAGGAAACAGATGACGATATCAAGGGACCATTTGACCTAGGTGTAAGCATCACAGAATCTCTGGATGATGACAAAGAAACACAGATCGTTTATTATGCTTCCTCCAATCTGATGGACAGCCAGATCAATCAGATGGTATCCGGTGGAAATGAGCAGATGATCATGGAATCCTTAAGCTGGATGTGCAGTTCCGATGAAACTTCTACGATTTCTGTTCCGGCAAAAGACCTCCAGGTTTCTTACCTGACTCTGACTGCCTATGATGCAAGTTTCTGGAAGATCATTATCATGGGTCTGATCCCGGTTGCATTTCTGGTGATCGGCTTCGGCGTATGGCTGAAAAGGAGAAAAGCATAATGAAAAAAAAGACAGTAAAACTTGTCTCTGCTGTAGTTGCACTTGGCGTGGTGTCCGGAGCTTATGTGGGCGTAAATTCTTATGTTTCTTCTCAGGAAAAGAAAGAATCTGAGGAAGAGGACACAAGCGTTGAACTGACCAGCCTGTCTACAGATGATATTACTTCGGTTGCATTCACAGCAGGACAGGACAATGTAGAATTTGACAAAAAAGACGACGCCTGGTCGGAAAAAAGCGATGCGGATTTCCCGGTGGATCAGGATACTGTAAATACTGCAGTGGGAGGGCTCGCATCCCTCTCTGCTGCACAGGAAATCTCTGATGTGGAGGATTTAAGTGAATATGATCTGGATTCTCCACAGAATGAGATCAAACTTACGACAGATGACGGAGATACAGTACTTCAGATCGGTATGGAGAATGAATCCACCAGCCAGTATTATGTGAAGAAAAGCGATGATGACAAGAATGTATATCTGGTAGACAGCTCCGCAGTGGAGCCATTCATGGGAACTCTGTATGATTTTGCAGAGAGCGGAACTTTCCCGTCTGTGACTTCCTCAACGATCACAGAGGTCAAGGTTGACAAAGAAGACGGTTATGAACTGACCCAGGATCCGGATAATCTCTTCTGGAATGTGTCAGACGGAAAGACATCCGAAAAAGCAGATACCGATAAGGCCGGAACGGTGACATCAGCAATCGGTTCACTGGCATATGACAGCTTTGTGGATTATAACTGCACAGATGATTCCAAATATGGATTTGACGATCCGTATGCAGTGATCACTGCGAAATATACGGAGGAAGAAGCGGTAGAAGATGATTCTGAGGATGCCGAAGATACATCGGAAAGCACAGATGAAACGGATACAGATTCTGAGACATCTTCTGAAGATGAAAGCTCAACGGACAGCGATACAGAGGATGCGGATTCTTCTGACACAGAGGACGATTCCGAGGAAGAAGAGACAAAGACAGTCACAGTCGACAAAGAAATCACTATCTATGTCGGTGATGAAACAGGCAGTGACCGCTACGTAAAAGTAGACGACAGCAAAGAAGTCTACACGATCACAGAGGATTCCCTGACAGACATCCTTGACAGCACAGTATCTGATTTCTACAGTCTTTCTGTAAATTATCTCTCTGTCAACAGCCTGGATTCTCTGGAAGTAAAAACTCCAAACGGCGACCATACAGTGACAGTAACACGAGAGACGACGAAAGACAGTGATGATGAGGAAGCAGAGGAGACAACAACCGTTTCCTATAAACTGGATGGAGCAGATTTGGATGAGACAATATTCACAACCTTCTACAATAAACTCATCAACATGACTGCCCAGCAGCGTCTCACCGAAGACTATACCCCGGAAGGCGATCCTGCATACACCTTCGTATTCAAAGACACAGACGGCAACGAGACTACCGCAGAGTACTACGAATACGACACAAACTTCTATGCAGCAGTTGTCGGAGATAAGGTTTATCTGGTAAACAAGATGAACATTCGAGATATGGATGAGGCATATCAGAAAGTGATAAATCAGGATAAAGAAACTAATTCTGAAGAAGAATAAAAAGACAGCCCGGATTGATAGGAACACTATCAATCCGGGCTGTTTTTATGTCAGCACTTAACGAACATTACTGAAGGACCATTTGCTGAATGGACCATATACGTTCTTTCCACCTACGATTTTGTAGGCTCTTATTCTCATTCCAATTTTGTCGTAACTGGAAAAGCTTTCGCCGTAGCTGTTTTTTTTGGTAAATTTTGAATAGGTAAGGACATTTCCATATTCATATCCGCGAATCTGCACCTGATATCCGGCAGCACCTTTAATCTTATTCCATGTTGTTCCGTAAGTGACACCATTTCCACCGGTTGCACTGAGGTTTTTCCAGAAACGGACACCTGACTGAACCGGAGTACCCAGTCCATTATTGGAGACTGCCTTTCTGACACCCTGAATTCGGTTGCTGGCATTACTGTAAACACGCTTTTTGCCATACTGGCGGAAGGCTCTTACAGAGTAGGTATACCTGCTACCTGTTTTGGCTTTTTTGTCCAGGTAGGCAAGGCTTCTGCTGCCCTTTACACCGCCGATACATTTGTTGTTTCGATAGATCACGTATCCGGAAGCATTCGAAATACGTGTCCAGTTAAGATACATACCACTGCTGGTACTTCTGGCAGTTTTTAATCGCGGGGCAGAAACCCTGACGGTGGCTTGTGAAGTAACCGGAACACAGAGAACCATCATACAGGCTGCGATAAGAACTGCGAATAACTTTCTGAAATTTTTCTTCTTCATAGTCATTCCTCCTTGATTTTGATAACTTCATTTTACCTTTTTTGATGTATTTCGACAATAACAAAATTTTTTGTAAAATCCCCTTGATATTCGTGGTCCCTTATGACCCGAGTTGTCCCTGACATAAAAAAAGTTCTACCCTGGTCAAAATTTCTCTTACAAGTGCTCTGGAACTAATTTTAGGCCGATGCTATCATATATATCAGGAAAACAAGAAAGGATGTAGTGACATGGGAGAAAAAACATACAGGAATTAAGAGAAGAATTCTACTTTGATCTGTTTGAGCGGATGTTTGAAAAAGACAGAGAAAAACTCCGTATTTATTACAGCAAAGAATGCCCGACAGTTTCTTTTGTGTATGAAACGAAGAAATGACAGAAGAAGAACTGGAAAAATATATTGTCAGGAAAGACGATGAAGTTACACGGATACTTTTTGCATACGAGATAAATGCTGAAGGAAATATGGAATGGCATAAAATAACCAAAGATATGGCTTCAAAATGGAAAAAAGACCTGAATGATGTAACAGACCTTCCAGAAAAATAGTAGAACAGGAGAAAAGCAATGGATACATCAGAACTTGCAAGACGAATGAAAAAATATGAGGCAGTACCCAAAAACGTATTAATGAGAAGAACACCTGTAATTATGAGGCTGGATGGCAGGGCATTTCACACTTTTACCAGAAATTTCGTGAAACCGTTCGATGAAGTTTTGATGAAAGCCATGCAGGATACCATGAAGTACCTGTGTGAAAATATTCAGGGATGTGTTCTTGGCTATACACAGTCGGATGAGATAACACTGGTTCTCACAGATTACAAAAAATTTACATCAGAGCCCTGGTTTGATTATGAAGTGCAGAAAATGTGCAGTATTGCAGCAGGCTTGGCGACTCTGGAATTTAACCGCAAAATGCAGATGTATTCCAGAACATATGCTGACACCGCATCAGATGAAAAAGAAGAAAAACAGGCAGAAGTCTATGCAAAAGCAGTCAGCAACGGAGCAATATTTGACTGTCGCGTATTTAATGTGCCCAAGGAAGAAGTGGCGAATAATCTTTACTGGCGTCAGCTGGATGCCATGAGAAACTCAATCCAGATGCTTGGACAGGCAAATTTCCGCCATAAAGAATTACAGCATAAAAACTGCCGCCAGATTAAAGAGATGTTACTGACACAGAAAGGACTTTCCTGGGATGACCTTCCTTCACAGTTTCAGAGAGGGAGCTGTTGTATCAAGGAAACTTATGATTTCGAAGAATTCTATGATTTGGAAACCCTCTCTGTTGAACCGGGAACGGTGAGAATGCATTGGGTGATTGACAAGGATATCCCGGTTTTTAAAGATGAAGGAAGAGAGTATGTGAACAGCAGAGTGTATATTGGAGAGGGAAATGAATGAGTTTTATTATTATCAGAACTTATGGAGACGAATGGAAAAGGGATGTGAAAAACGACTGGTTTTTTGAATCAGATGAAGAAATAGACAGGGAATTTATGAATCTGGTCGAATCTGAATTCGGCGAAGAAGAACAATTTCTGCACCATCCGGAAGTCATAAAATATCTTGATATCTTTGGAATAACGGTTGGCGAATGTATCACACAGTTCCGTAATATCATGCAGCCGGCATCCAGACAGGAAGCACAGAAACTTGTCCAGCACGAATGCAGAAAGATCACCCATTCCGTATACCATGACTGGGAAGAAGTACGCAAGACAGCAATCCTGATCCTGCGGCACATGGGGATTTTTGTCAGAGAAGCACAGGCAGAAAAAACGATCCACGGCGTCCTGATTAATATGAACTGGGTATGGGAACAGTATCTGCAAAGTATTCTGGAAGATGAAATAAAAGAAGAGTATACTTTCCAACCACAGAATGAAAGAGAGACATTCTTCAGAATACCAGATAAAGAATCACAACGTAAATTAAAACCAGATTTGTGTATTTACAAAAAAGGAAATAAAACCACACCTGCGCTGATCCTGGACGCGAAATATAAAAATGCCTGGAGTGATGCTGCTCAAAATGGCAATTTTAATGAAAAAAGCGTAAGAGAAGACTGTTTCCAGATACTGGCATATATGTATCGGTTCAGATGTAACAAAGCAGGAATATTCTGCCCCTGTATATACCGCACAGTCAAGAAAGTAAAAATAATAGCTTCAAATCCTTTAAAGAAGCAATGGAAACAAACGAAAAAAAATTTAAAAACCAGGTAAAAAAAATTCTGGAAATATCTTGATATTTTTTTACCCATATGACCTGATTCCTCCCCGGAATATATGAAATCTGTCCTGATGCAAAAAAGTTTTACCCTGAAAAAACTTTTTTCTGCAAACCCTTGGACCTGTTTGTTGGCGAATGTTATACTTATAGCGAACAATAAAACAGAGCAGATTTCAAATGTTTGGGGAGGATTTTTTTTATGAGAGAAGAATATTTAGCAGAAGAAATGAACGAGCGTGATGACTTATTTGAGGACATCCCGGACGACGAACTGGAAGAAGTGGAAAGAGAGGCAAGAGAGCTGCGTAGCTGGTTCGAAAATCCCGATATGTGGGCGGGAAAATCTGTCCATGATTACCTGGAAGACAGATGGAGCGAAGATCACTGGTATGAAGAAGATGAGGACATTGTTGATTCAGACGAGGATATCTTCACAGATGAGTTCGATTATGATGATGATTCCCTTTTGAATCTTATAAGCGAAGAACCTGACGAATCCAATGAAGAGATGTTCGAAGATGAGGATGATGAAACATTATGGAAGTCTGATGAAGAGGGCGTAATCGAGATGGATCTGGATGATCCGGATGTGTTTGCATTTCTCTACATGTTTTATATGGAACATGCAGATTGCACCGGATGTAAAATGCAGGAAGGTGATGAAATATGATATATATAACGGGCGACTGCCACCAGGATTTTGAAAGATTCAATCTAGATGTTTTTCCAGAACAAAAAGAAATGACCAAGGATGATTGTGTGATCATCTGTGGCGACTTTGGCGGTGTCTGGAACAGAAACGAAGAAAGCAGCAGAGAAGCAAAGCTCATGGACTGGCTGGAGAACAGGTCGTTTACAACATTGTTTGTGGATGGGAATCACGAGAATTTTGACCGGCTTTATGCTTATCCGATCGAAAAATGGCACGGGGGCAAGGTTCACAAGATACGGCCGTCCGTCATTCATCTGATGCGTGGACAGGTGTTTGAAATTGATGGAAAAAGCATATTTGCATTTGGCGGAGCCAGCAGTCATGATATTGCCGGAGGCATCCTTGAACCGGATGATCCTGATTTTAAGAAAAAAAAGAAGGAATTGGATCGGGGCTGGTATCCGTACCGAATAAATCATGTGAGCTGGTGGAAGCAGGAACTTCCATCCGAAGAAGAGATGCAGGAAGGAATCGAGAACCTGGCAGCACATGATAACAAAGTGGATTTTATTGTAACACATTGCTGTGCATCGAGTACGCAGACCTTACTTGGAGGCGGGTTGTACAAGACGGATATTCTTACAGAATATCACGAAAAAATCCGCCAGAATACAAGTTTTAAGAAATGGTTCTTCGGGCACTATCACGATAATCGAAATGTGAATATAGAAGAAATTCTGATTTATGAGCAGATGATCAGAATCTGGTAAGATCATGAAACAGGTTTACCAGTTTACAGAGATTGTAGCGGCACAGGCAGGTGCCGCCATAGCAGGGAGGAAAAATGTCTTTAAGAATACCTTTAAGATCAGAAAAACCAGGAAACGTACAAATATCCGAAAAAGAATTCTGGAGAGAGTCATGCGGGAAATCCTCTATGTCAATGAACGAAGACAGAGAATGGCCGGAAGACGATATGGACTGGTCATTTAAAATTCAAGATGAAAAGCAACTGGAACAATGCCTGCAAATGAAAACAGACGATATACACTGGGATATCTTTAAAGACGCATATGAGTGTCCAGGAGCAATAAAAGTAGATGTCTGGTCATGGGAGACTTTAATGGGAGAAAGATCCTTCTTTTATGTGGAAAGACCACTGACGGCTGCGATTCTGTTAAACAATCAGGCTGAAACTGAAAAATTTGTGGAAGAACAGCCAGTCATAATGAGTCCGGGACTGGAAAGTGCGATTGCTTTTCTGAACGAAGAACGTACTGAGAAATTTATAAAAGAATACGGAGAACTGGCATCACAGGTGCGGTTATCTGCCATTTATGAGGCTCAGAATACCACCCTGCTGAAATATTACATAAAAACACACCGTAGCCGGGATCTGCAGGAACTGAGAACTTATCTGGAATGGCTGAATAACAGGAGAAAAGACAAAAAAAGCATAGAACGAAAGCTGTACGAATGGAACGCATATAACGAGAACGAAAATTTCTGGTTTTTTAAATTATTTGTTCGAACCTTTGAAATAGAAAGAGAGCCAGACATAATAATCATAAGGGATATTCAGCGACGACTTCTGGACTATCTGAGCAGAACGATAATGGCAGAAGGTGAGATGCGTGAAATCTTTTGGACAAACCTGAACTGGGATGATCTGGATGATATGACAGAATCTAAATTTATAAATTGTGTCCGATGTTTCATGTTGTTGACAAAGAAATATGGACCGCTTGATATCACAGATGAAGTACAGGATATCATATCAGGTGAGATCGTTGCACTGGATATGATAAGATTAAAATCTGGCATAAGAAAAAACTTCGTGAAGCTGAACCAGTATGAAGTAAAGATGCCAAAGGATAATGCAAAGGCTGGAATCATGCGTGGGAAATGGCTGAAACGCCTGATGCGATATGCAGTTTCGGAAACACTGTGGGAGAAAACCGATCCGGTCACAGAGTGGATCATATAGAGAGATGACTGGAAACTTGTAAAACGCGCAATCAGACAAAAATATATTGGGAAGGAAAATGCAGACAAACTTCTGGAGTATGCAACCACTGTGGAAAATACAGAAACAGATCCACGAATTGTTCAGTTGCTGCTGGCAGAAAGATAAGATACAAACAGCTTTTGCACAGGGAACCCGAAAATTAATAAATACTATTCAAAAAGAAAGGAACAGGTTACTGAGAAGTAATATCAGCTACAGACCATATGCAAACGTAGATTATGAAAAAATTTATAAAAAAGTAGTAGAAATGGATCCGTCCATGGAAGAATTCATAGACGAAGTAAGAGAAATCGAACTTCCGGAAGATGAGGAAATACAGCAGTTGGAAGCCGGGCTGAGAAAAAAGGACAAAAAAGCAACGGAAAGGCTTATAGAACTGTATACGAGATATGCGGTAAGACTGGGTTTACAAAGAGCGGAAGAGAACGAAATGAATATCATAGATGCAATTTCGGAAGCGCATATAGGGCTTGTTGTGGCAGCAAATAACTACAATATTGACAGATGCGGTATATTTGAGGAATATGCACACACTTATATCATAAGCAGATTTGACAGAAATCAGGAAACAACAAGGAAGACAATGCATTATCCACCTGATCACAAAAGAAATTACTTTAAAGTATACCGTAAACTGAGAGATAATGGATATAAACCTGGAAATCTTAAAGAATCAGAGAAGAAGGAAGCATTTGAACTTCTTCGGAAGGAAACGAATCTGTCAGCGGAAGCGATAGAAATTGCTATGGATGCAATGATTCCGGAAGAATCCATGGAGCAGTATTTTGCAGAAAACTATATAGAAGAAAGCAATTGCTATACAAATGACGTGCCAGAAGAATTCATTACAGAAATGGAAGAAGTAGAGAAAGAAATAGACATTCATAAAGCTGCTGAGGCACTGGATCAGGTGATGGATACACTGGCTCCGAGAGAAAAAGAAATCCTCAGGCTGAGATATGGGCTGACAGATGGAAAAGAATATACACTGGAGGAAGTTAGCCAGAAATTTGGCGTAACCAGAGAACGTATAAGGCAGATTGAAGCGAAAGCATTACGCAAACTGCGTCATCCAGTCAGAGGCAGAATTTTACATAAGTATATAGAATAAAAGGAAAATGACAAGAGTTGACTGACAGACAGGAGTAAAAATGGGCTTGAAATTCTCTGGAACAAACTATGAAGATCAGAATGGGATAGAAAAGTATATAAAAGACGGAACCATTATCATGAGTTCGGAACTGGAGAGCACCATTGCTTTTATGGATGAAAAACACAGTGAGGAATTTATAAAAAAGTGCAGAGATCTGGCAGATCAGGTACGGCTGTCTGCTATTTACGAGGCACAGAATATTCCACTGTTAAGACAATATATCAGAAATCATTATGAGGATGAGGTACACGAAGAACTTCGGGCATATCTGGAATGGCTGAATGGAAAGAAAAAGCGGAAAGAAAAAATAAAAAGAAGACTGTATGTACGGAAAAAGGATAGTTATACAGAAGATTTTCGGTTTTTCAAAATATTTCTGCGTACCTACTGGATGAGAGAATCCGGATATGCTGATCAGATCATCAGAGATATACAGAGAAGACTTCTTGAGTATCTGGAATCAGAAATAACAGATGAACTGGCTGGTTACAGTTTTTCCGGGATAAACCTGAACTGGGATGATCTGAATGATATGGATAAACCAGATGCCATAAATTGTGTTCAGTATTTTATGCTGCTGACACAGAAATATGGTCCGGTTGATGTTTCGGATAAAGTTTATGATTTCGTGGATGACGGTGTGTACGTGCTGGACATGATAAAATTAAAGTCCGGTGTAAGAAAGAACTTTGTGGCATTGCATCAGTATGAGGTGGAGATGCCGGAGAGCAGACAAAAGGAAAGTATCATACAGAAAAAATGGACAAAGAGGCTGATGCACTACGCAGTTCCGGATAAGCTTCGGGAAGAAACAGATCCGATTACAGAATGGATCATAAAGAAAAATGACAGAAAACTCATAAAGTATGCGATCAAACAGAAATATATCGGAAAAGAAAATGCAGGGAAACTTCTGGAATATGCTTTTTCTCTGAAAAATGTGGAAACAGATGATTGGATCATTGAACTGCTGACAGAAGAAATGACCGGGCATAAGCAGCAGTCTGTGGAGAAATCCGTAAAAACTCAATGAGAAGGAGCTGGAAATGGAAGAGGACCGCTTTGAAGTAATTGATCAGGATGCTTACGAGGCTGTGAATGCAAAAGAAAGAACAAGAATAACTTCTTTTGATGATGCCAGTTTTTATTATGTAGATGGCAGTCTGACGGAAGCAGTTATAGCTGGAAAGAAAAGACAGATTCGGAAACTGGCACAGAAACAGCCCGTCAGAAGAAGTCCTGCACTGGAATGTGCAATTGCACTTTCCACAAAGGGACTGACAGAATTTATGATAAGAACAATACCGGAAGTAACAGATCTGGTAAGAATGTCAGCAATCTATGAAGGCCGAAATCAACCATTACTGCAGCGATATATGGAAAACCATCCTGATCCAAAAGAAGGCGCGCGCGAACTCCGGACGTATCTCAGATGGCTGGCTAAAAGGAAAAAACAGGGCGGACAGATCAAAAGAAGTTTTTATGTTTTGCAGAAATATATGCATACAGAAAATTTTGCTTTTTTTAAGATGTTTGAACGATATATGGGACCGGAAACCGCCAGTATAATAGTACAGGATATTCAGGGAAAACTTATCGGTTATCTGGATAGGATCATAGATTATAAGAGGAATCGGAAACTGAAAATTCCAAGATCAAAACTGGGCTGGGGACATGTAGAAGAATGGAATCTGGAAGATGTAGAGAATCATGTATCGTATTTTATGAATCTGGTGTGCAGATATGGTCCGTATGATGTGACAGACAGAGTGGAAGAGTTTATGGAACAGGGAGTCTTTACCCTTGATCTAATCCGGCAGAGATCCGGCATGAAGAAAAATTTTGCAGCGATACATCAGTACATGGCGCAGGTATCAAAAGAGGATCCGAGAAAAAGGATCATGCCGGGAAAGTGGATGAAGCGTCTGATGCGCTATGCGGTTCCGGATAAGCTTCGGGAAGAAACAGATCCGATAACGGAATGGCTTATACAGCGAAATGACTGGAAACTTATAAAGTATGCGATCAAACAGAAATATATCGGCAAAAAGAATGCAGATGCGTTATTGAAATATACAGTTTTTTCTGGCAGGGAGGACACAGATCCGAGAATTATCGATTTACTGGTGGCACAAAAGAATGCGCAGTGATAAAATAAAGCTGATTTTATTGTAAAGTGAGGAATCAGAGATGTTATATTTTGTAAATGATTATTCAGAAGGTGCGCATGAAAAAATTCTTCAGCACCTGATTGACACCAATATGGAGCAGCTTGCCGGTTATGGCATGGATCACTACTGCGAGTCAGCCAAGGAGAAGATTAAGAAGGCCTGCGGCTGTGAGGACGCAGAAGTCTTTCTGCTGACAGGAGGAACGCAGACCAATCAGATTGTCATTGACACACTTTTACAGCCATATGAGGGCGTTGTAGCGGCTCAGACGGGGCATGTCAGTACACACGAGGCCGGTGCAATCGAATTTACCGGACATAAAGTTCTGGAACTTCCACAGAAGGATGGCAAGATCTGTGCAGCAGATCTTCAGAAACTGGCAGAGAGATTTTATGGAGATGAGAACCACGAGCATATGGTTTTCCCGGGGATGGTCTATATTTCTCATCCGACAGAGTATGGAACCCTGTATTCCAGAAAAGAACTGGAAGAGTTGTCAGCCGTATGCAGAGAATACAAAATGCCCCTGTACCTTGACGGTGCAAGACTGATCTATGGAATTGCCGCGGCAGAAACAGATGTGACATTACAGGATATTGCAGAACTCTGCGATGTATTTTATATTGGTGGGACCAAGGCAGGCGCACTCTGCGGTGAGGCAGTTGTATTCACGGGAGACAGCATGCCGAAGCATTTTCTTACAAGAGTAAAGCAGCATGGAGCACTGCTTGCCAAAGGAAGGCTTGTGGGAGTGCAGTTTGATGCACTTTTTACCGATGAGCTTTATAAAGAAATCGGCAGAAACGCGATCGAAACGGCAGCAGTTCTGAAAAAAGGTCTACAGGAAAAAGGATATAGATTTCTTTTGGAGTCTCCAACAAATCAGCAGTTTATTATCCTTGAGGATACACGGTTGGAGGAACTTCGAAAGGATGTGCAGTTCAGCTTCTGGGAAAAAACAGATGCTTCTCATACAGCAGTCAGATTTGCCACAAGCTGGGCAACCAGAATGGAAGATGTGCAGAAACTTCTTTATTTGTTATAGATTGTAAAACCTTTTTGTTTGTCGTATAATAAGGCTACTCAGACATGAAAAGGGAGGTAAAACATGAATAAACACGGTAAACGACTGATAACTCTCGCAGCACTGGCAACAACGACAACAGCTATCATCCACATTGCGAACAAAGTGGTTGCGGCATCAGCAGGTCTGAAGGAAATGCTTGATACAAATGGCAAAAATTATTACCATTGGCGTTTTGGTGATATCTATTATACAAGAAAAGGCAAAGGAAGCCCGATCCTTCTGATCCATGATATGCTTCCAGGCGGTTCCGGATATGAATGGAGCAGGATAGAGGATGATCTTGCACTGGAGCATACCGTGTATAACATAGACCTTCCAGGTTGTGGACGTTCCGAGAAACCAGGTATGACTTATACAAATTATGTATATGTTCAGAGCATCTGCGATTTCATCAAAAATGTGATCGGAGAGAAAACCGATGTGATCGTCAGCGGTTATTCAGGATCCTTTGTTATTATGGCATGCCGCAATGAAGAAAAACTGTTCAACAAGATCATGATGGTCAATCCGGTCAGTCCGGGAGTCCTGAAACAGATGCCGACAAAGAAAGATAAAATTTTCCGCAAGTGTCTGGAAGTTCCGGTATTTGGTACTCTGGTTTACCATATGGTTGTGTCCAGAGCCGCGATCAATAACGAGTTTATTGAGAACTTTGCCTTTGATCCATTCCACCCGCTTCGCGATCTTCAGGACGCTTATTATGAGGCTGCCCACAAAGGCGGATGTTATGCAAAGAATGTATATGCAAACAAAATATCAAAATACATGAATATCGATATCACCCGTGCACTGAAAGAGATTGATAACAGTCTTTATATTGTAGAGGGTGAAGCTGAGAACAATGGAGAAGCGACAGTAGAAGCTTATCAGAACATTAACCCATCTGTGGAAACAGTTACTCTTAACGAAACAAAACATTTTCCACAGGTAGAGGATCCGGAACATTTTCTGGAACAGGTTGGAATTTTCTTTTAATGCACAAGCCCTGTAGCTGACTGAACAGTTGATAAACAAATTCAGCCAGCCACGGGGCTTTTTTTAAATTGAGGAGAAAATATCAGCCCTGCTGTTTATACTTCGAAATCGCCAGAATCATAAATACAAAGGCAGCAATAAACATAGCTTCGATTCCCATGGATTTCCAGATTTCTTCTGCAACAGGTACGGGCAGGGTTTTGTATTGTGCAAGTGTTTCATTTATAGATTCATACCAGTAGACCGGCAGAAACTGAGCAATCTTAAGGACGCTTTTGTTCATAATACTCATTGGGACAAATGCTCCGCACAGAAAGCACATTCCCAGTGAAAGCAGGTTGGAGATTCCATTCAGCATATTGCTGTTTTTGACAAAAATCCCCACAAGATAGGAGAGCGAAAGTGCAATACCAAGCATCAGTGCCGTATTCAGAATATAGTATCCGATCAGAGGAGAAGTAAGGAACTCCTTACCAAAAAGGACACAGACACCTGCGACTGAGATCAGCCAGAGTACAGCTCCGAGCATAAACATTGCGAGCAGTCCTTCCATATTCTGACGACGCAGCGAGACTGCTGAGGCGCGCATTCGTTTCAGGATATCTTCTTTCTGAAAAGCCAGGAGAACATACCCCATGGAATAACTGAGCACAGCAAGAAACAGATAAGGAACATAGCGGAAATAGTAAATATAAGGTGGTGTTTCAAGATTATTTTCCGTACCTTTGTACATAGTTACTTCCGAGGCAGGCAATTCCATGGATGCATCCATGGCTTCCTTAAGGGAAAAACCTGCGGCTGTATAAGTACGTATGGAATTGATCCATGTACTGATCTGCTGATCTACGTAAAAAGAGGTATAAGAACCAGGGACTTTGGTGACGGAGAGAGGTTCTTCCTCTTCAATACATGTCTGGTAAAAATTTTCCGGGATCTGCACGATATAAGATGTATTTCTGTAAAAAAGTTCCTCCTGCATAACGGATGGTTCACTGGAGATTTCAGATACATTGTGGATAGTACTGAGGTATCTGATAAGACCCCGGGAAAGTTCGCTCTGATCTCTGTCTGCGACGGCAACATTGATCCGTGTCTTTTCAAAAGTACCGAGATGCTCTTTGCGGGCAGAAGCCTGAAGTGCGATGGCAATTGCAAAAAAGATCACCAGATATATCAGAAGCATTCCGAGATTTTTCTTTAAAATTTTTAAGTATCCTTTAAATACTGTCATAACGTTCCCTCCGGATAAGCAAGAATGAAGCAAGAACAAGCGCGGCACTCATGACGATCAGTGTGATCAGATTTCTGTAATAGCGTGAGGCATCGTCATATACATTAATACAGTAAAGAGCATCGGAGATCAGTGCAGCAGGATTGAACCTGTTGATGATCGGAGCGTGTTTTTCTACGGTGTCTTTCATAGAGCCGTTCATAAGTCCTGACAAAAAACAGCAGGACATGGAGATTGCGAGCATGATTCCGATCTTGATGCCTTCATTCAGTCTGCTAAGACTTCCGATAAACAATCCCATAGATACACCGATCAGGCTTCCGAACAGAGAAATAATCAACATTTTGCCGAACTGTCCCTGAAAATCTAGGTTCAGGATATTTCGCAGATACAGAAGCAGAACGATCACATCTGCGTACCCCAGCAGAAAAGAGGCAATCTGTTCTGAAAGGATCAGTTTCAGCTTGTGGGTAGGCGTGATGCAGCGACGTGCCGCCAGAGCCGTTAAATTGGCCTGTAAAGTGATCACAGAGCCAAAGCCGATAAAACATCCATAAAGACATCCCATTGCGACCAGAGCGTAAAAAAACTGCGAATTCCCATCTATTGTTTTGCCGCCGAGAGAGACTTCCCGGACCAGTTCTTTTGTATCTGACATCTGCCGGAGAGCGGAGAGAAGTCCGGAAGGATGTTTTTTCAGGATGGTCTGCAGCGTATGCAGATTGTTTTCATAACTTTCCAGGACGGACTGTAGAATGCTCTCAGGAATTCCCTGTCCATTGAGTGTAAGGTCTGGGATAGCCTGTTCATAGTAGATGCCGGAGATCTTTTTCTGACTTAATGCGTCAAGCGCATCCTTTTCACTCATTTCATGAAGAGCGATCAGTTCAGAATCTCCGCTTTGAACCTGATCAAGGAAAAAAACAAATACAGGATTGGCAGACTCTTTTACAAGTGCGACCTGCACGGTTTCAAAGTCCGCGTCATTCAGATTTCCAAATGCAAAAAAGAAAAAAGTGGCCATGATCAGCGGAAAAACAAGCGGCCAGAAGACCATATTAAAATTTCGCAGCTTGACCAGAAGGTTATATTTTATTAAATGCAGCATAGAAAAGATCCTTTCTTAAAAATATACATAATAATGCATAATTATACATCAATCACGAAGCTGTTTTCCCGTTATTTCAAGAAATACATCATTCAGTGTAGGAAGTTCAGAGAAAACCCTGCCAAATGTGAGATTCTGGCTCTGGAGGTAATTCAGAATCCGGATCAGGTTATGCTGTGCACCGGTGCAGCGAAGAGTGAGGATCTGATCTTCATAATGTACATCAAATACATGGGGAAGATTTCGGATATCCTGAAGCTGCTTTTCGGTCAGAAGAAGAGCTTCGACGGTGATCGTTTCGCCGGTTTTGATCATTTTCTTTAATTCTTCAGTGGTTCCGGATGCGATGACGCGTCCGTGATCCATGATCGCGATTCGTGTACAGATCTGTTCGACCTCTTCCATGTAGTGTGAAGTGTAGATGATCGTAGAACCCTGGCGGTTTAATTCCTGAATGCCCTCCAGGATTTTATTGCGGCTTTGCGGATCTACGGCGACAGTTGGCTCATCGAGGATGATAAGTCGTGGTTTGTGAGCAATCCCGCAGGCAATATTGAGCCTTCTGAGAAGACCGCCGGAAAGCTTTTGAGGTCGTGTTTTGCGGTAGTCTTCCAGTCCGACAAACCGGATGGCTTCTTCGACAAGTTCCCTTCGCCGATTTTTGTCATGTATGTACAGACCGCAGAAATAATCAATATTTTCGTATACGGTCAGTTCATCAAAAACAGCGACATTCTGCAATACGATACCAATCTGCTGCTTGACTTCGTAGTTGTCAGGCGTCATTTTCTGCCCGAAGATCTCGATGTCACCCTTATCATATTTCAGCAGAGAAAGGAGACAGTTGATAGCAGTTGTTTTGCCGGAACCGTTCGGACCGAGAAGACCGAAGATCTCTCCTTCTTTGATATCCAGATTCAGATGATTCAGAGCGACCAGATCTCCATATCGTTTTACAAGATTTTCTATATGAATCATAATAGTTCCTCCGGTTTCATATAATTTGAGGTTATAAAATAATTATAAAAGAAATCAGAAAGAATACCAAGTGCGTGATGTCACCAAAGAGACGTGACATTTGTCACTTTGTATGTAGCAGGGGAATATATTATAATGATTCTGAACAGAGATGTTTTTACGTAATTGTTTGCAGTAGTATCAATAAATAGTGAGGAATTGAGTGATGAGGTATTTTCGAGATACAGGAATACTTTTTCTGGGAGGAATCCTGCCATTATGTACACTCAGCCTGAATAGAGGGCTGGTACTGGCAATGCTAGAGACAGTGATATTAATATGTGGCAGTTACTTCTTTGACAGGAAATACACCAAAATCTTATTATGGAGTATATTTGCGGTATCATTTTTTGTAATGCCGGAAATAAGATTGTTCTGTCCCGTATTGATCTATATTCTCGTAAGAGAACAGGAGACGGTGACGACACTTTCAGGAGGGTTTCTGGGAACAATAATACTGATAAAAAATGACGCTTCTTTGCCAATAATGACAACTATATTACTGATTATAGAGGCTTTAGCGTGGATATTAGCGACTGATGCAATAAAGTACGACAAAATGTACTTTGAAATAAGAAGAATAAAAGATGACAGCGAAGAACGTACCCTGCTTCTTGCAGAAAAAAACAAAGCATTGCAGGAAAAACAAAATTATGAAATTTATGCGGCAACACTTCGTGAGAGAAACCGAATTGCCCGCGAAATCCATGATAATGTAGGACATTTGCTTTCAAGGACTATCTTATTAACCGGCGCGGCAAAGACCTTAAATCGGGACAAGAATATGGAAAGTCTGTTGGAAGGACTGGACACATCACTGAATTCTGCTATGAACAGTATACGTTCAAGCGTACATAATCTTCATGATGAATCTGAAACTCTCAGAGAGATAACAGAGGGAATTATAAAGGACTTTGAAAATTGCACGATGGAATACGATATGTCCGAAATAATACCCAATAAAATTAAATACTGCTTTGCGGCAATTATAAAAGAAGCACTGTCGAATGTTATAAAACACAGTAATGCGACAGCTGTAAAAATAGTACTCAGAGAACATCCGGCATTGTATCAGCTTTGTATCGAAGATAATGGAAAAGGATATTCAGAAAAGGAAGCAGACAGCAAAGGAATAGGATTAAAAAATATGCAGGAACGGGTGACATCACTTGGAGGAACCTTGCAGATCAATGGAAAAAATGGATTTCGGATATTTGCCGTAATTCCAAAACAACAGGATTAGAACAGTAAAAATGAGGATAAAATTAAGATGAAGATAGTAATTGTAGATGATGATTGTCTGGTTACAGAAGCGTTGAAGACGATCTTACAGACCAATGGGGACGTTGAAGTGGCTGCAACTGGAATCGATGGAGAGGATGCGTGCAGACTGTACAGACAGTATTGCCCGGATGTACTGCTGATGGACATTCGGATGAAAGGAATGAACGGATTGGAGGCTTCTGAACATATTCTGCAGGAGTATCCGGAGGCAAAAATCCTGCTTTTGACGACATTTCTGGATGATGAATATATAGTAAAAGCACTTCGGTTAGGGGCAAAAGGATACCTCTTAAAACAGGATTATGCCAGTATTCTTCCTGCGCTGCAGGCGGTAAATTTAGGGCAGACGGTTTTTGGAAAAGAAATCGTATCTAAAATACCAGATCTGATCAGGAAGGAAGAAAAGTTCGATTACAGTAGTTATGGGATCAACGAACGGGAACAGGAGATTATCCGTCTGATCGCTGATGGATACAGCAACAGAGAAATTGCGGCAGAGCTGTTTTTGAGCGAAGGAACTATCCGAAATTATCTGAGTGCCATATTAGATAAACTGCAATTAAGGGACAGGACTCAGGTGGCGGTGTTTTATTATCAACACAGGTGAATAATTATTAAAAAAATATACAATTATGTGGAAAAAGGTGCCAGAGAGGAGGCATATACAGGGAAAAAAGCGTGTGATGAAGCAGATAGAAGGGAAAAATGGGAAGATGAAAGAAGATATCAGGCATTAGGGAAAAGGAAAGAAAAAAGACAAATGTATTTAATAGAAAGACATGTGAGGCGACGCTTCTTAATGAACCAATATTATGTAAACTAAAAGATGCCGACAAAGCTCATTCGTGATGCACTTTACCAGGACTGTTCAAAATAGATGAAACAGAAATGATTAATATTGTATGTTTCACGCTTATAAAATGTTTCACGTGAAACATTGACGGACGCGCTGTAAGATAGATGATATAGAAAGATATATTTGTAACTTGTAAATTATAAACAATTCGTTGATGAAAATTTCCCTAAATTTTAATGTTTCACGTGAAACATTATGTGGAACATTAAAGGCAAAAGTGCTATAATTGATAGGTCGTAAATGATTTTGAAAGGAGGGTGAACTTTGGGAAGAATTATAGCAGTAGCCAACCAGAAAGGCGGTGTTGGTAAGTCTACAACGGCAATTAACCTTTCTGCATGCCTTGCTGAAAAAGGGAAAAAAGTTCTGGCAATTGACATAGATCCGCAGGGAAACACAACCAGTGGGTTAGGCGTTGATAAAAATGGCGTAGAAAATACGCTTTATGAATTGCTTCTTGGAGAAGCTGACATTAAAAAAACAGTTATAAAAGATGTAGTGGAAAATCTTGATTTAATTCCATCCAATATAAATTTATCCGGAGCAGAAATCGAATTGATTGGTGTGGATGATAAAGAGTATATTTTAAAGGGAATTACGGATAAACTTCGAAGAAAATATGATTATATTATCTTGGATTGTCCGCCGTCTTTGAATATGCTGACAATCAATGCATTAACAGCTGCAACTTCTGTCCTTGTTCCAATACAGTGTGAGTATTATGCTTTGGAAGGCCTTTCTCAGCTGATACATACGATTGATCTTGTAAAAGACAGATTAAATAAGAAACTTGCAATGGAAGGCGTTGTATTTACCATGTATGATGCCAGAACAAATCTTTCTTTACAGGTAGTCGAGAATGTAAAGGATAATCTTCAACAGAATATTTATAAGACCATTATTCCGAGAAATGTAAGACTTGCAGAAGCACCAAGTTACGGACAGCCTATCAATATATATGATTCAAGATCTGCCGGTGCAGAAGCTTATCGCCTTTTAGCTGAAGAAGTTATTAACAGGGAGGATAAATAATGGCAGGAAAAAAATCAGGACTTGGAAGAGGTCTGGATGCACTTTTTCCGGAAAAGGTTTCACAGGAAAAACCTAAAACTGTAAGAAGTTCTAAGCCAAAGACAAATACAGCAAGTACGAAATCAACAACAGAACAGTCCGTTGTAAAGGGCGAAACGATTGTAAAAATTTCAAAAGTAGAGCCGAATCGTGAACAGCCACGCAAGAAATTTGATGAAGATGCACTCCTTGAGCTGTCTGAATCTATCAAGATGTATGGCGTTCTGCAGCCGCTTCTCGTATCTGACAAGAAGGACTATTATGAAATTGTCGCAGGAGAACGGAGATGGCGTGCAGCAAAGATGGCTGGACTGAAAGAAATTCCGGTTGTCATCAAAGAATTTTCCGACCAGGAAATTGTGGAGATATCCCTGATAGAGAACATTCAGAGAGAAGACCTGAATCCTGTCGAGGAAGCAATGGCATATAAACGTCTGATTGATGAATTTAATCTGAAACAGGATGAAATCGCAGAGAGAGTATCCAAGAGCAGGACAGCTGTAACAAACTCTCTTCGTCTGTTGAAACTGGATCCGAGAGTACAGCAGATGATGGTGGATGAAATGATTTCAGCAGGACATGCGCGTGCATTGCTTGCTATCTCAGATGTAGAGAAACAGTATTCTGTAGCAATGCGGATTTTTGATGAGAAGCTCAGCGTAAGAGAGACAGAAAAGCTGGTAAAGACAATCTTAAACCCATCAAAGAAAAAAGAAACTTCGTCATCTGATTCGGCGGAAGATGCAATTTATGAAAGTCTTGAAGAAAAGATGAAGAATATTACCGGAACACGTGTATTTATTCACAGAAAGAAGAACAATAAGGGAAAGATAGAAATAGAATACTATTCAAGAGATGACCTTGAGAGAATTATAGATTTATTTGAATCTATCAGATAAAATAAAAGGGGTATGATATGAGTACAATTTTTGATAGTATTGGTATTGATCCTGGAATTGTTATCATTATTTTGCTTATTGTAGTTCTGGTATTGATTGCGTCTACAGTAAGCAGTAATATGAGATTGACTCGACTGGAGCGAAAATATAAAATGTTTATGAAAGGAAGCGATGCTCAGTCACTTGAGAAAACTTTCGTTCGTAAATTTGCACAGATCGATCATCTTTTTGAGGCAAAAGAGGATCATGAAAAGGCAATACGCACTCTGGCAAAACATTTCAAATTACTTTACAGCAAGTATGGTGTTGAAAAATACGATGCATTTGACGATGTTGGAGGAAAACTGAGTTTTGCACTGGCACTTCTTGACAGAGAAAACACAGGTCTGATTCTGAATGCAGTACACAGTCGTGATAACTGCTTCCTTTATTTAAAAGAGATCGTCAAGGGTGAATCTTATGTAATGCTTAGTCAGGAAGAGGTAGAAGCACTTCGCAAGGCAGTCAATTTTGGACTTGGTGAAGTAAATGAAGGCGAAACAACGAAAAAATAAAATGGATATAACCACTTATTTTCAGGAGGAGAAAAAATGTTAGACATTAAATTTGTGAGAGAAAATCCGGAAGTTGTAAAACAGAATATCAGAAACAAATTCCAGGACAGCAAACTGGAACTGGTAGACAAGGTTATCGAACTGGACAAAGAAAACCGTGAGATCAAGCAGGAAGTAGAAGCTCTCAGAGCAGAGAGAAACAAGATTTCCAAACAGATCGGCGCACTGATGGGTCAGGGCAAACGTGAAGAGGCAGAAGAGGTTAAGAAACAGGTGGCTGCATCTGGTGCAAGAATTGATGAGCTTTCTGCAAGAGAAAAAGAAGTAGAAGAAGAACTTCTCAAAAACATGATGGTTATCCCGAACATCATTGATCCATCTGTACCGATTGGTAAAGATGACAGTGAAAACGTAGAAATCGAGAAATTTGGTGAGCCGGTTGTTCCGGATTATGAAATTCCATATCACACAGATATTATGGAAAGCTTTGACGGAATCGATCTGGATAGTGCAAGACGTGTTGCAGGTAACGGATTCTATTATCTGATGGGAGATATCGCAAGACTTCATTCCGCAGTTATCGCATATGCGCGTGACTTCATGATCAACCGTGGATTTACTTACTGTGTACCGCCTTTCATGATCAGAAGCAACGTTGTAACAGGCGTTATGAGCTTTGCAGAGATGGATGCCATGATGTACAAGATCGAAGGTGAGGATCTGTATCTGATCGGAACAAGTGAGCATTCTATGATCGGTAAATTCATCGATCAGATCGTTCCGGAAGAAGAACTTCCAAAAACACTGACAAGTTATTCCCCATGCTTCCGTAAAGAAAAAGGAGCACACGGACTGGAAGAGAGAGGCGTTTACCGTATCCATCAGTTTGAAAAACAGGAAATGATCGTTGTCTGCAAACCAGAAGAAAGCCCGATGTGGTTTGACAAACTGTGGCAGAACACTGTTGATCTGTTCCGTTCTCTGGATATTCCGGTTCGTACACTGGAATGCTGCTCCGGTGATCTGGCAGACCTCAAGGTGAAATCTCTTGACGTAGAAGCATGGTCTCCAAGACAGAAGAAATATTTCGAAGTAGGAAGCTGCTCTAACTTAGGTGATGCACAGGCTCGTCGTCTGAGAATCCGTGTAAATGGAAAAGATGGCAAGAAATATCTTGCGCACACACTGAACAACACTGTAGTAGCTCCTCCGAGAATGCTGATCGCATTCCTGGAAAATAACCTGAATGCTGACGGATCCGTAAATATTCCGGAAGCACTGCAGCCATACATGGGCGGCATGAAGAAAATTGAGAAAAAGACCCGCGCATAAGGATATGGAGGTGTACTTTTGCACAGCTATTTAAAAGCAGTCGGTTTTTCAGAAATAAAGAAACGTGCGGAGATGAAAGAAATCCTGCTGGATGTGATTCGAAACTACGATGAAAAAAACGTGGTTTCAGACCATCCGGACGGCACTTTTGCTGAATTCTCCAAAAGTTATGGATACGACTGCGGAATTACTGTTTGCGGTCAGTACGATGAAGATAACAGGTTTCACGTGGAATATTATTATCCTTTCTTTAAGGGAACCGGCATTACAACGAATGAACCGGTGACAGTAGAACGGCATGCAGACAAAGAATCTTTTGCAGGTGCCTGCGACGATCTGAGAATAGGAATTACACTGATCTTTTATCTGCAGAATGGTGCGAGATATATGCTCGAAAAAAGCAAAGGAAATGTTTTGAACAAACCATTGACTTTATCCGGCCTTGCAGATGAGGGACGTATTCTTCTTCCGGTCCTGAAAGATAAAGAAGCAGTAAAGGTCGAGAAGGAAACCAGTAAGAATCGTAGTTCGCTGATTGCGGCAGCCAGAAATGGTGACGAGGAAGCGATGGAAAGCCTTACGATGGAAGACATGGATACATATTCCATGATCTCCCACAGGATCGTAAATGAAGATATTTTTACGATCGTGGATTCTTATTTCATGCCTCATGGAATCCAGTGTGACCAGTATGGAATTCTGGGAGAAATCCAGGAAATCCATCATACCCGCAATGAGGTGACAAATGAAGAACTCATTCAGATGACAGTAGAGAGCAATAACATGCAGTTCGATATCTGCATCAACAAAAAAGACCTCCTGGGTGAACCGGAGATTGGAAGACGCTTTCGAGGTAATATCTGGCTTCAGGGACAGATCCATTTCTGACAGATAAATAATATTAAAATACAGGCGGCAGATAAAGATAAAATTCTGCTGGAAGAACAGAAAGTCCCCACCCACTACTTTAATTGCGAAAGGCAATAAGCAGTGGGTGGGGACTTTCTTATTTATACTACTTAAGGAGGAAGAGATATATATAAGTAGCGAAGCGGATTATGAATAGCCGCTTTGCTACAAAAAATGGGGTAGCCAACTGGTAGGCGGATTTATCTGTTAATGCTGTTGAATGGGAGAGCTTTCTGCATGATTTCGTTGAATTCCTTACGCGCTTTCTCGTGGTCACAGATTTCGATAACGTCAGTTTCAGGATCGTATTTTACATATAAAACTGCGTTCTCCAGGTCGGGAGCTTCTTCCAGATCATTTTCACGGTTATTGGTCTGTTTGATCAAGACGCTGAAGCTCTTATCAATAGGTTCTTTAAAAACTTTTTTGTCTACAAAGGTGTTCTCTACTACGGATGTATCTGGATGCCAGATAGCCTTATCCAGAATATCTGCGAAAGCGTCTTCACTTAAATCGGCAAAAGAATAAAATGTCTGATACTTCCATTCGCTGTTTGTTAACATTAGATTACAAATTCTGTACTCGCGGAATATTCTTCTGCTATAAAGGTTTTTCCATTTGCATATACCATTGTCTTTTCAAATTTCTGGAGAAAATTATACTGTTTGCGAAGTTCGCGAATTTCGTCCGTCTTTTTTGACCAGCTTTCTGAAGATTTTAATTTTGGGTCAGTAAGTGCCAAAATTTTATCCGCTTCCTCCAAAACATCTTTTAACCAGAATTGCGTATCTCTTAAAGGGAACAGTGCATTGCTTCTTCTGGAAGCAGATCTCCTGAAATCCTTTTGAGAATTCCATTTCCCTTATATACTATCCCCAGTTTATCAATATATTCTTTTGCCTGTGGAAACTCAAAAGCTGCTTCCATTTCCAGCAGATTTTTCATAGCTGTTTCTTTATCGTATTTTTTGAGATTAGGATCTGTACCTACAACAGTGTTGTTTCCCTCTGCTGCTCTGGTGTCAAGCAATGGTAAAACATCATTTACTACGATGAATAATCTCTTTTTCATTAGTTAAGGTCCCCTTTTTATAAATAAGTTCGTTGTTGTTTCTGATGACATATATACTAAAGTATAACGTGATTTTGCTCCAGAGTATTGTATAGAAAAGTTTTGCTCAGGGACAAGTTTTTTCATCAGGGTAGAATGCACATATTACCAGGGACAACTCGGGTATATAACGACCAAGAAAGTCAAGGGAATTGTAAAAAATTATAAATGATTTGATGCAAACTTGATAAAATAAAAGACTTGTTTTTTGGGAGAAGATATAGTACAATTTCATTTGTGAGATATTTGTCCTGTTAGTTTAATGGATAGAACGGGCGCCTCCTAAGAGAAAGCCGAGGCATTCCCCAAAGGGAAAAAATGAAAAACAACTTTCAGTTCGAATTTATTCTGAAAAATGCCAAAGGTGACAACAAAGCATTCCCCAAATTGGGGAACGTTCTAATGTTACCAAAGCAAAAAAATCTGTAGATTGACAACTCAAAAAATAGTTGATAATCTTATATATGGCCGAAGGGAAAAAACCCAGAAACCCAGTAAAATCAAGGGTTTGCGGCATGTGTCGTCATAGCTCAGCTGGATAGAGCACTCGCCTCCTAAGCGAGGGGTCGGAGGTTCAAATCCTCTTGGCGACGGGCTTCAAAGCGTTCGAAAATGTTAGCTGGATTAGCTGACATTTTCGAACGCTTTTGTTATTTTCTAATCACATTCGTGACACAAAATTCCATTCAAAATGATTAATTTCCAGCTAACACAATCCGATTTTTGTTAGCTGACAGCTAATCAAAATTACCGTTTTGCAAACATGGGTTTTAAGAAGTCCGGCTAACATTTGGGTTCCGCTCCGTTGTCACCCCTTATTCGGGGATGCAAATCAGAGAAAAGGCGGGAAAAGAAACAATCTCTCCCAAACCTGCAAACATGAATTAGCTGAAACAGTATTCAATTCTATTAGCTACAGCTAATGGTCAAACAGCAATGTCTGTTTGGAACTTTACTATCTATAAAAGTTCCAGGCAGGCATTTTTTATTTCCTGAATCCTGGAGGAAAGGAGTCAAGATGACTGAACCAAACAGACAATCAGAAGAAAACGAAGAAAGAATCATAGAAATTGAGATTGAGCGTCTTCGACCGTTCAAAGAGCATCCGTTTCAGGTGAAAGATGATAAGGAAATGTTTCTTCTGCAGGAAAGCATTGAGAAGTATGGAATATTAAAGCCGCTGATCGTCAGACCGGTACCGGATGGATACTATGAGATCATATCCGGTCACAGAAGAAAACATGCTGCGGAGAAACTGGGATACCGAAAAGTACCGGTGATTATCCGGGTATTAAGTGAAGATGATTCAATTCTAAGTATGGTAGATTCCAATCTTCACAGAGAACGGATCAGCTACAGTGAAAAAGCTTTTGCTTACAAATTGAAGAATGACGTATTAAAAAGAAAAAGTGGTCGAAAAAAGAGCCAAGTTGACCACAAAACACCAAGAAAGCGGGCAATAGAAATCATCAGTGAAGATTGTGGCGATAGCCCAAAACAAGTGCAGCGTTATATTTCACTGACAAAACTGATACCGGAAATGTTGCAGAAACTGGATGATGAGATCATTTCTTTTTGTCCGGCTGTAGAGATAGCTGCATTAAGTGAAAAAGAACAAAGAGAACTGCTTGTAGCAATGGAGTATGCACAGGCAATCCCATCACTCTCACAGGCCCAGAGGATCCGGCAACTGAGTAAAGAAAAACAGTTGTCACTGGAAAAGATGGAAGAGATCATGTGTGAAGTGAAAAAGGGTGAGATCACAAGAGTGGCATTCACAAACGAGCAGTTGCACAAGTATTTTCCAAATTCTTATACACCGGCAATGATGAAACGGGAAATACTGGCACTGTTGAAATTATGGAAAAAAGAATCATGGGAAAGTTAAAGGAGAAAGAAATCATGTGTAAAGTTATATCCGTAGTAAACCAGAAAGGTGGTGTCGGAAAGACCACCACAACCGTAAATGTAGGCATTGGACTGGCAAGAGAAGGTAAGAAAGTGTTGCTGATCGACGCGGATCCACAGGGAAGTTTAACCGCAAGTCTTGGATATGAGGAACCGGATGATCTTCGCATCACACTGGCAACGATCATGATGGATGTCATCAACGAAGAAGAAATCTCTCTGGAAGATGGGATTTTACATCACCAGGAAAATGTAGATCTTCTCCCGGCAAATATTGAGCTTTCCGCACTGGAAGTAACGATGGGAAATGTTATGAGCAGAGAAATGATCATGAAAGAATATATCGATGCGATACGATGCCGATACGATTATATCCTGATCGACTGTATGCCGAGCCTTGGTATGATGACAATCAATGCACTGGTCTCTTCCGATTCTGTGCTGATACCTGTGCAAGCCGCATATCTGCCGGTGAAAGGACTTCAGCAGCTGAGCAAGACCATTCTTACAGTAAAGAAAAGACTGAACCGGAAACTGGCGATTGAGGGCATTCTCCTGACCATGGTTGATTTCAGAACCAATTACGCAAGGGGCATTGCATCAAGAGTACATACAACCTACGGAAGTCAGATCGAGGTATTTGAAAATGTAATTCCGATGTCTGTAAAAGCTGCTGAGACCAGTGCAGAGGGAAAAAGCATCTACATGCATTGTCCGAAAGGAAAGGTTGCAGAGGTCTATATGAACTTAACACAGGAGGTTTTGAAGAATGAAAAATAGAAGTGGCGAAAAGATTAAACTGGCAAGTATTGATGAACTGCTTGGTGTGGTAAATGAAGAATCTGCAATGGAGATAGAGATCAGTAAGATCCATCCGTTTAAAAATCATCCGTTCAAGGTGCTGGATGATGAAAAGATGCAGGATCTGGTAGAAAGTGTAAAGATCAATGGAGTACTGACTCCGGAACTGCTACGTATGGATGAAAATGAAGAATATGAGATGGTATCAGGACACAGAAGAATGCATGCAGCACAGCTTGCAGGACTTACGACTATTCCGGCAATCGTAAGAGAATTATCGGATGATGATGCGGTGATTGCGATGGTGGACGCTAACATTCAGCGAGAGGAACTGTTACCGAGTGAGAAAGCATTTGCATATAAGATGAAAATGGATGCTATGAGAAGAACAGCAGGTCGTCCGACAAAAGAAAATCCGTGCCAATGTGGCACACATTTACGGACAGATCAAGAAATAGGAAAACAGGTTGGAGAAAGTGCACGAAGTGTTCAGCGTTATATCCGACTGACAGAGCTTATTCCGGAACTTCTTGATCTGGTAGATAACAAAAAGCTTCAGTTCACGGTTGCTGTAGATATCTCTTACATCGATAAGGAAGTACAGGGATGGATTTACGAATATATCTGCGACACAGGATTTATCAAACCAAAACAGATTGCAGCACTTAGAAATCAGCTGAATGATGGACCAATCAATCAGATCCAGATGTTATCGATTTTCAATAATTGTGTAATGGCAAAGAAAGTATCCCGGTCTCTTACTTTCTCAGAAAAGAAACTGACAAAGTATTTTCCGGATGATTATACAGCCAAAGATATGGAACAGGTAATTGAATCATTATTAGAAAAATGGATGCAGGAACAGTCCTGTTAAGGATAGAAAAAGCTAAGAAAACAAAGTCAAAGAAGTTTAAAAAGAGGACTTCTTAGCAGAAAACGAAAGGAGGAAATTATGGAGAAAAAAATGACATTTAATTATTTTTACGGTACCGAAGCTGATCAGTTCAGCTTCTACCGCATACCAAAAGCATTATTTACAGACAGCTACTTTAAAGATTTATCAAGCGATGCCAAAATTTTATATGGACTGATGTTGGATCGAATGTCTCTTTCCATCAAGAATCAGTGGTTTGACGACAAAAACAGAGCATATATCTACTTTTCCATCGAAGATATCATGGAATTACTGAACTGTGGCAGAAATAAAGCCATCAAATCCATGAGAGAACTGGATGACGAAACAGGAATTGGTCTGATTGAGAAACGTAGACAGGGATTTGGAAAGGTGAATGTTATCTACGTAAAAACCTTTATGCCTGAGAAAACAGATGAGAAAAAATTTGGAGAGGAATTAGAGAAGTTTAAAAAACAAACTTCTGTGGAAAATGAAGAGACTGCAGAAGTTTACAATTTAAACTTCATGAAGTCCCAAAATCAAACTTCATGAAGTCCCAAAATCAAACTTCATGAAGTCCCGAAAACAAACTTCAAGAAGTTTACATTTCAAACCCTAATAATACTAATCTTAGTGATACTGAAATGAATGATAATAAATCTAATCATATCATATCTGTGGATGAGAAAAGATGTGATAGCGATAATCGCTCTGAGGATTATCAGGCTTATGAAAACCTTGTCAAGGAGACCATTGATTATGAATCACTGGAAATAACCCATCATGACGATATGCGACAGGTAGATGAAGTCGTGAACCTGATCGTAGAAACTGTGATGTGTAAAAATGACAAGATCTTGATTGCCAGCAACTGGTATCCGGCATCTCTGGTGAAGAAAAAATTTCTGATGCTGACCTATTCACATATCGAGTATGTCTTACACTGTATGCGTGGTAACACCACAAAGGTGAAGAACATCAAGAAATATTTATTAGCAGCCCTGTTTAATGCACCGTCTACGATGAATGGGTATTATCAGGCAGAAGTGAACCATGATATGCCAGGACTGGTAAGATAGGAGGTGCACATGTTTATTTTAAAACTTGCTGGGAAGATATTATTACTGCCGGTATGGCTGATACTTTTTGTGATCGGCCTGGCAGTGAAGATGACAGTACAGACTTATGCGGTTGTCAGAGGGATCCTTGGATTTATATTCACTTTGTTGATTATAGCGACTGCATACTGTTACCATGATTGGGTACAGGTTGCATTCCTGTTTTCGCTGAGTGTAATTCTGTATCTGATCCTGTTTGCAGGAGTGTTTGTAGACACTGTACTGGATATGACAAGAGAAAGTATTATTGATTTTATTTTATCGTGAGGAGGATATGAAAATGAGCGAAAACAATGATTTTATTCAGTTACCACCGATCAAAAAAGACACACCTTCCGAAGTGGTCTCAATGATCTGGCAATATTTGAAATTACCCGAGGAATCCAGAAAAAGGGTGAAAGCAGAGTTGATTAATGTACATGAGAACTGTGGGAAAGAAGATTTTCAGATTCCTAATCTCTATGACATCGTTTCAAAAGAGGAAATCGCAGAATTTGAGGGCATCATGCGTAAGATCATAACAGGAATTATTTCTGAGGCCAGTGGTATAGCCACCTGGGTGTATGTGCAGAAATATGAGAAACACAAAACTCTGGATGAAATGCTGCAAGAATGGCAAGGCGCAGGCCAGTTTATTATTGTCATGGATACCTGGTTCGAAAAATTGATGGCGGAATAATATGATACTGTGATAGAATGAAGAAAACGATTTGATGTGCAAATCGGAATTTATAAAGGAGAATATTGATGAAACTATTTTTATGTTCGCACTTTTCAAGTGTGGGAAGTCTGATAAAGGAAGAAATTGAAAATAAGAAAGTCGCATTTATTCCAACAGCTTCACTGCGTGAAGGCTACACCGGTTATGTCGGCTCGGCTCGAAAATTATTCAAAAAGTTGGGGGCAATCGTAACTGAAATTGATATTTCAACGGAGGCTTATTCAACGATACAGTCTGTTTTTGAAGAAGCAGATGTGATATATTTTACCGGCGGAAATTCTTTCTTTCTTATGGACCAGCTCCGTAAAACGGGAACTGATGGGCTACTGAAAAAGGAATTGGCAAATGGAAAATTGATGATCGGCGAGTCGGCAGGCGCAATTATATGTGCTCCAAGCATCCAATATATCGAGCAAATGGATGAAAAGCCAGAGGACTACTCACAAGAAGATGATGCAGGGCTTGATTTGATTGATTTCTATGTTCTTCCGCATTATCTTACAGCACCATTTAAGAAAGTTACCGAGAAAATAATAACTGAGTTTTCGGATTTGAATCTATGCCCGATTAACAACCGTCAGGGAATTGTAATTGATGGTGAAGATTCAAAGGTTATTTGCAAAGACTAATTTGAAAATTCCAGTTGTGCGCCCAGCTAAGGGTGTGTAGTCAAGCCGGTGGGATTCCGGTTTATCC
>NZ_QTWS01000012.1 GCF_003461245.1 Blautia sp. AF19-10LB | reverse complement strand
TGTTCAAATTTCACAGTTTTAGCAGACAAGGGCTATGTCGGTGAAAGGCTGATGCAGGAGCAAAATATCTGCCTTTTTGCCCTGAAGCGTTCTAACAGTAAAGAAAACTGGACAAAATCTGTGCGTCAATTAATATTCAAACAGAGAAGGCGGGTAGAAACTGTGTTTTCGCAGCTAACTGGTCAACTAAATGCAGAAAGAGTGCTGGCCAAAAGCTTTCAGGGATTATGTACCCGCCTGGTCAATAAAGTACTGGCGTACAATCTCTGTATTGCATTAAACAGTATTTTCAATGAACCCTGCGAACTTGGAAAAATCAAGGAATTGATATTCTAAAAATTTTAGTTTTCCAATAATTACAGGGATTCTTTGCGCATTTACAGGTTTTCATATAATTTATTTGAAGTAGCACAATAGGTTAAGAAATGGAAATTTCTTCTATATAGGTTTGCTGATTATCATAAATGAATACTTTTGGTACATTTCCAGAAATGACTTCCAAATCATCCATACAATCTTCGTATGTACGGTTTTCGATTAGTCTGGCTTTTACTTTTTATTTTCTTCAGACGAATCATCTTTCATCTGTTCCAGGATACTTTTTAATTTCTGTGGAACTGATACCCCGATTACTGTTATATTCTCTAAAATGCCCAGACCCTCACTGGAAATGTAAAAGGAAAGAACTGCTGTGCGGATCACATTGCCGTTCTGAAAAATCAGCAAATCTATTACATTACCAACTGCTACCAAAAGGATAATACATGATTTTTTTATGATTTTATCAAGCGTGATTTCTTTAATTTTCTTATTATAGATTCCAGCTAATGTGCAAGTTATATATTCGATTGCCATAAATATAAGTAACGCCAATAATAAATCATCGCAGCCGCCAAGTATTTCTCCTGTAATTTTCTTCACCGCCATAAGTACATCAATTAACTTTGTAATTTTCATCTCTGCTACCTCTCTTTCCATGCATTCAGTTCTTTGTATGCAGAGATAATAGCAAATTTCTTTTAATTTGGCTGTGATATTAAATGTTCTGTTTTTCTTCTAAAATTATGTCTAAATTATGAACATATTCATCAAGTGCTGTATCCTTAAAGTTTGCCGCAAATTTTTTCGCTTCTTTTCCACAGAAAATAGCTTTGTCATTCTGTTTCATTCTATGATAAATTATACACAGATCAACATAAATATATCCTCTGTCCAGTATTCCGTTTTCATCGCATAACTGAAGTGCCTTTTCCAAATGGTCTGCTGCCATATCATCTTTTCCTATGAAAGCAGCACATGTCCCAATTTTATGATGCATCAATCGTTCCAGTAATGAATCATCTTTTGTAAATGGTGCTAATTTTTCCAAATATTTAACTGCTGTTTCATAATCCCCCATTCCCATATGACAATTAGCCATTCCTATGTAGGACTGTGCCAGTTTGGGGCTATTCTCAGAAACATTTTGCTTAATTAGGCGAATATATTTCTTATAATATTCCATCGCCTCTTCATACTGATCTGTATGTTCCAGTAAATCTGCGTAATTTTGATAGTCCATACACACATCATCAAATGGGATATTCCGCATATTTGCTGCACGTTTAACAATATCACGATACATTTTCAAAGCTTCTTCTATTTTTCCCTCTTCCCAAAGTATCAATGCCTTATTATTTAAACACTGAAGTACATGATAGCTTTCTTCGCCATAAAGTCCAAAATAAATAATATGGGCTTCATTAGCGAAATAAGAAGACCGTGTTTTTTCTCCAATCTGATAAAGGAAATTTGAATATTCCAAATATACATCTGCCAAATCATTACTATTCTTTGCCAAATTTTTTTCACGAAAACGAATCACTGTTTTATAACATTGATCCGCTTTCGGAATATACTTATCATATCCATTTGCTACAAAATCCGTACATAATGTCGCCATATAATAAATGTTCATAATAAATTCAGAATCGTTTTCATCTTTTTCGTCGATCTCAATAGCCTTTGTCAACATCTTATATGCCTTTGTCAGTTCTCCCATTGCCTGATAGATTACAGCAATACTTGAATAGTCTGTCGAAAGTTCTCTTCGCGGAAGATCCGGAATACTTTGATCAATTTTCAGGGCACGTTTATAATATCTTATCGCCTTTGTGGCTTCTCCTTTATGGAAATAGATATTTCCATATTCATGCCATAAATAAGCCCATTCTCTTTTGAGTCGTTGATCAGGATCTATCTGTTTCATATATCCTCTCGCAGTATTCAAATACTGAATAGCTTTTTCTGTCTCATCCATCCTCAGCCATAATTCGCCATAATTTCTATAGTCTCGAATCAGCATTTCTGGATTCTGAATCGTTTTATCAATTTCTATTACTTTTTCTATCAGAGTTTTGCACAGCAGATAACTGCTTGCTTCAAAGCAGACATAATATAATCTGAGCAAGAAAACAGAATCATCCTCATTACCCCAATGGTCTTCAAACAGATCTGCCACAGACCAGGAAAACGGGATCAGATCAAGCTTTGTATATCCTTTTCCCCAATATTCTCCAAGATCTAACTCTCTGGACAGTTCATGTACAAATGGAGATGCCGTGTCATACAGGATTTGTTTCTGCTGTTCTCTGATTGCAGCTGCAATAACAGAGTGCATCCAGTAAATATGTTTTCTATCTTTCACGCTATGCTCTAACATTCCAATGTCAAAAAGTTTTAGCAGTTGTCCGTTCTTTTTTGTTTTAAACCATTTTTTCGCTTTTGCAAAATCAAATTGTAAATTTGGTATTACTGAAATACAGGTAAGCAGAACCTTTTCCTCTTTGCCATATTCTACAATGGAAAATAAAATGCACATCTGCCGGATAATGGTATCATCATTTTGTAATTTCTCATGCTCACAGGAAACATCTTCTTCGCTTAGTTTAAAACCTTTTTCGACCAGTTTGGAATATAGCTGATGCAGAGACATTTCTTCTATGTATGCCGCTTTTGCAATAAACACAATCATAATCGTAAGTTTTGCTGTGAGCGTGATGATATCATTAACTGTTTCATTGTCTCTTTCTTCAAATTGATAATGACGATAAAATAGCTCTCGACATTTATCCATTTTCAGAGGCTGTAGATACATTATTCTGTGAAATCCCGGAAATGTTTGCTGCCTGCTTGTTAGTAGTATTCGGCATGGAAGAGAACTTAATTTCTGTAAATATTTATCATCCTTTACTTTTTCAATATTATCTACGATTAAGAGCAGTTTTTTATTATATTGTGCCGCTTTATCCTGGATTTTTGACCAAACTTCCCCCAAATCCCCTGACAAATGCAATGCCTGTTTTATAGATAAGCGAATATCCTGATTATTATACGGGATCCATGCAACATTTTCGATTCCATTTTCCTGAACTTCCGTATTCATAATACGGTTCAAAAATGCTTTTACAAGTTCTGTTTTTCCAAGTCCTCCAACTGCCGAAATCATCATATTCTGTTCTTTTTCTACGATTTCTGAATATAACTCTTTAAGTTCTTCTTCCCGACCAATCAGTTCTTCTACAGCCGCATCCGGTGAGTCAGAAATATACTTTGGATATTTTGCAGGAGGATAATCTGCTTCCAGTCTCATAAAACTTACATCTAAACTGAAAACACTTTTCTTTTGCCATGCACAATCTGCCTTGTCGGAGCAAATTAATATCGCAGCAATCGCACGTGATTGCTGATAAGAAGAAGTTTCTGCAAAACTCTTGTTGATCTGTTGTTTTATATTATCTGGGATTACTGTGCTTTCTTTAAGTAATCTCTGTAAATCTGATAACATCTTTGTTTTTTCAAATTCGCCAGATAGGCAAACTTTTTCGATACTCTCTCGAAATATTTCATATCCATTTTCGGTATATAACTTCTTAGCTACTCTTCTGTGAATGAGAGTTTGACCGGACGTTATCTTTCGAATTGAGTCATTATCGTATAAGCCATCTCCTGTCAGCGCATAGATATCCAGAAAAATCATACGATAAAACTGTTCTTTTTGGTAAATCCCAAGAGGTTCTTTTAGGTAACTGTATATGATATTAAATGCTGTGTAAAAATTTTTTTGGTTCATAAACTCCCACCTTAAATTTATAATAGCAAGTAAGGACAGTGTCACAAAGCCAGACACTGCCCTTACACCAAACATTACATTTTTTATCTTTTGCCACACATAGCATCCGACACAATATTTTGTAATACTCCTTCTGCGAACATTCCAATATGCATTCCAATTTTTTTCAGAAGTTCTCTTCTATTTCCAGTTCTTCCTGTCTGAATAACCTGACTTAAGGAAGCGTATTCTGTTGAAGACGGATCAAGTTCCTGCAGTGCCTCTTCAGCTTTCTGCATAACCTCGCCTAACTCCATATCTGTCAGTAACTCTGCATTTCCTGAAATTTCAATGTTCTCTGCTTGGATATCACACTTGCCATCGCCTCTGATTTTGGCACCAGTTAAAACTTTAGCCCCATCTTTCGCTTTGACACCATTCAGCTGAATTTTTACTTCCATATGTAAGCCCTTTCTCAATTAATTAATTGATATTCATATCAGTTAAGATCTTAGCATCTCCACTAATGTCACAATTTTCAATACTTACTGTAATATTCTGCTGTCCAATACTTCCTGCTTTCATTACTTCTTCAAGCACACTCAACACCTTGAAAAGGAACGCTTTATCATGAAATACAATCGGAATTCTGGTTCCTGAATTCATTGCCAAAGTCAAAAGCGTTTTGTTTTGGAGTTCCGTCTTTTTATAGTACCAGTAGCAGATCCATGCAATTCCAACTACAGCACAGACACCAAAAGCAGCTGCATTATAGTATCTAAAGATCCAACCTAAAATGATCAGTACCACAGACAGCTTTGGAAAAGCAGGTGTCTCAAACTTATCATTTGTAATATATGAGATATTAGCGATCTTGATAACGCTTCCCTCCCATTTGATGATGTCTCCCGTAATCTTGAATTTCAGATTATCCAGTTCTTTTGCTTTGTCGCTCATAATGGTTTCCTCCCTTTCGTTCATCTTAACTTCTGGTTGCCATAACAGCTGATCAGTCTGTTTATGCTATTATAACGCATCTGATCCCCAAAGCACGGCCATTGCTCACTCAGATGAACCATTATTTCAACAAGATTCAACCATTAACGACTCCTTTCATTTAACAAAAGCAGACAATTTTATCATAAAAATCACCATTTTCATATTCAAAATCGCCATTTTTCTTCATTTCCGACAGCTTATTCAGAAGCTGTTTTAAAATTTTGTACTTATGTATTTCATTAACATCCGTTGCTGTTTTTAAAGTTTGTTGTAATATATCATCTGTGGTCTCTTTGCCTCTAATTGTCAAAACGCAGCAATAAAAATATAAGTATTCTGCTCTATACTGATTATCAAGAAAAGAATACTTCTCTAAAAAAACAGCTGCATCATTCAAGAATCGTTCCATTTGGTCCACATAGCCATTGTCCATTGGATCCTGTAGATACATCAAAAAGCAACATTTTGCTATGTATAATAGATAATCTACTGCTGCTCTGTAAAAGCCTTTTGCTCTGGCATCTTTAAAGTTTTCCTGTGCCTCTTCTACTATTTCGTCCAGAGGTTTATTTTTGGTACAAAAATCACATTTCATAGACCAGCGCACACACCAGGACTGCTCACGATCTGTTAATTCGCATTTTTCCAACATATCCTTCCAGATTATTCTCGAAGCATTCATATCCCTCTGCACCTTAAAAAGGGTCATAGCCTTTCCATTCAAAAAACGGGTACATGCATATATATTTATATCACCAGAATGCCCTTTGTAATAATCATCTGCGAGTTTCAATGCCCGCAGAGCCTTATCTTTTTTATTCCATTTAACAGCCCTGCGCATATACATCCCGTAAGTTTCCAGTACCTGGATATGATTTTTGACTTTTCGTGCAATTTCGCAACGTTCTGCATTTATCTGATCCGCAATCTCAGTTTTTTTCGTCCGCATGTAAAAGAAATCTGCCATATTGGTTCCTGCTATCTGAAAATATTGCTCATGCAGATTATTTTTTGAGCAATACTTGAGAACTTCTCTTACAATCACAAGTTCCCCACCCCGATCAAGAAACGTTTTTTCTCCACTGTAAACAGCATTTATGTCCAGATTTTTAATCCGACGGATATAGAATTCTACGCTGCGCTTCATATATTTGCTGTACTCTGATTCTTTCCAGCATTTAAATTGGATTAATTCTTTTATAACAGAAAAAATCCTTACTCCTCTGAAGTTCCCATCCTCCCCCTCTTTTCGATTTCTTCCGCTCTCCATAATAAGCATATATCGGTAAGCCTGCGAAAGTGACTTTTTCCATGCTTCCTCTGACATTTCATCTCTTAAAAGAAATTTGAGCATATCGATGCTAATATCTCCTGAAAAGTAACTTGCACATATGATCAAAGACTGTGCTTCTGAATCAATTTCTTTCCACATAACATCAACCAGGCTTTTCCATAAATCTTCATATACTGGTTGCAGGTCTGGATTAAGATATAATGGGGATGAGAAATATTTTTCGAGATTCTCTTCATATTTCAATAAGTCTTTTTCGAATATTGCAGTTCCTAATTTATATACCGCCAGCGGAAGCCCACCTGTTTTTTCTTTCATTTTGGGAATAAATATTTCCTTAATCTCCCTTTCGCTAAGTGAACTTTCTTTCAGGATTCCCGGCACATATTTCCTAAAAAGTTCCTCTATACATTTTGTCTGATTAATCAGATCATTAAATACAACGTATTCCATATCTTCAAGATACAGATTTTCGCAGGGAGTATGTGCAAGCAAAATTACTTTTCCTTTTCCAACAAACTCCATCTGACTGAATGGAAATGTTTGAAGGCCAACATGTATGATCACACATTGTCCTTGTATGAGCGCTGCTTTTAGTGCCATGCTGTTTTTTATTTCTTTTATGCTGTGCTCGTAAAAATTAAATATTCGAGGACTTTCTCCATTATTTTTTTCTTCAAAATATTTTATTACGCTAATGGTAATTCCACTTTTGCATGTACCTGCAAGGTATAAAAAGCGCTTAGGACTTCTTTGTAAAAAAGTATCCAGCTTGTCTTTCAATACCTGTGGACATATAATATGTTTATTTTCTTCATCTTCTTTTCTCTCATACCGCAACTCGGTGTTATTTTTGAAAACTACCTTTAAATCAATTGTATATTTTTTATGTTTTTTGAAACTCTGAATATATTCTGCAATAAATTTATTTATTATATCTGAAGAGAGAATATTTTTTTCAGCAACTTCTACACAGCCTATCAAAAACATCTCCGGTTTATTTTTGGAGGTTTCTCCTTCATATTTTCGTATTACTTCAGTCGAAAATTTCGTACTTTCGCTAATTTCACTCTGTATTTTGTTCAGACTTTTCTTTGTCAGCTGTTTGATTTGGTTACACAAATTCTGCATTAAATATTGTGGTTCTTTAACGGTTTCTGTATTTTCTTCCATTTCGCCTTCAACTCTCTTTGACTTTTTAGTGTTAATTTATTTTCTCCAATTTATCTGTATTCTGATATCTTCATATACTATTGTACCATATGTAGGACTATTTTTATCATTCTGTATGCCGAAACAATGGTTCGTTCTTACGACATAATTGCACAAAAAAGATATGGAAAACTCCACTGTAGAAGTTTCCATATCTTTTTATCAGCCCTCTATTTTATGTTTCTCTATTACGCAACTATGTTTCTTCGTGTCTTTGTCATAATTAATTCCAGCCAGCAATAAATTCCCATGATAGTCTTTCAGTGCCTCTACATACTGTTTTTCTTTTATCTGCTCAATCGCACCGCTGGCAGTTTTATCCCATTTCAGTTCGATGACTGCTGCCGGTTTGTCTGCGTGCAGTTTTCTTGGGATGAAGCAGATGTCAGCAAAGCCTTTTCCTGATGGTAGTTCTCTGACGATGGTATAGTATTCTCTTGCAAAGTAGAATGCAAGATTGATGGTGCAGCTCAGAGAGTTTTCGTTGTTGTACTGCAGGATTGATATTTCATTGTGAGCGCGGTCGATTCCTTCGGCTACTGTGTCTGCATCCATTTCCCATAAAGCTTTAAGTAATTTCCGTGAATCATCTACGGAACGGATAACTTCGCTCCAGTTCATAGTACTGATCGCGTTTACGTATTCCTGTGAAACTTCTTTATTTGGTATTGTAACGGTTCTGTCAGGCCAGTGGTAGCTCAGATATCCAAGATGAACCAGCAACGTCAAGATGTCGTCTCTTCCCTGAAAGGATGTCATATCATTAGAGAAAGTTCCTGTATTAATCTCAATACGATCGCCTGCAAGCATTCGGATTACAGCATCTTTCAGACCATCAACATTCATGGAAATGTAGATCTTCAGGGCTTCATAGGTTTCGGTCTGATTCCAGTAGTTGTCATAAATGCCACTCAACATAGCATCTACTACGGATTTTGGGCTGTACATGGCGTATGTTTTTTTGTTGTTACCTTCTAGAGTTACAAGTTCATATCCATCATACCATGCCTGTGCTTCCTGAAAGTTTCTGTCATAACGACTGCAAAGGGATTTTACTTCTTCTCCTGTAAAACCGAAATATTCTGCCATATCACGGGGATTCAGCATGGAGTATTCTGTGAACATGTTCAGGGCGGAGTGGGAGCCGTATTTCTTTATGGGAAGTATTCCTGTCATGTAAGCAAGTGCTACGTATTCTTTATCCTTTAACCACATTCTTAGAAAATCAAGATATTTTTTCTGGGATTCTATATCTTCTTTATATTCGCGGAACATGCAGTCCCACTCATCGATCAGGATTACAAATTGATATTTCGTCTCTGCATAAATGTCCTGCATCGCAAACACAAGATGCTCGCTGTCAACATATTCCGGATATTTTCTTTTTAGTTCTCGGAGCAGGCGCGTCTGTAACATATTCAACATTTCCTCAACGCTCATACTCATGCTTAGAAATTCCTGTATGTTGATCTTGATGACATCATATTGATTTAAATATTCTTTGTAATCGACTTCTTTGCTGATTTTCAAATCATCAAATAGTTCTTCTGTATTTTCTTCTCTGCTGTAATATGCAGCCAGCATATTTGCTGCCATAGATTTTCCAAAACGTCTTGGTCGGCTCACACAAATGTATCGTTGTTCTGTATTTATTAATTTATTTGTTTTTTCGATTAAACCACTCTTATCTACATATATTTCAGAGCGCAGGCTATATCGAAACAGTGTGGAACCCGGATTCAGATAGTTTCCCATTTTGATGCCTCCCTTTGTTTCAGCAGTCACTTTTTTATATTTAAAGTTTATCATAATCGGCGGGCTTTTGAAATGATTTTCTTCTATGGTAAGTAGGTAATCATCCGTATCTGTTTTTTTGTTTTTTATTCTGCTACAATCTCCTTAAAACTCAGGAGGTATTCTATATCACTATGAATAAAGAATAAAAAGCAAAACTGTGGTCTGACCGTATCCAGCAATGCCAGACCAGTGGGAAAACATGTAAACAATGGTGTGCAGAAAACGGTATCCCTTTATCTACGATGGGATACTGGATCCGCAGACTTGTAAAAGAAGAGCTGGCATCCGAATCTGAACAGGATATGGTCTTTGTCAGACTTCCCTCTGAACAGGAAACTGCCAGAAAGCTTCTCTCTAAGGAATCTTCACCGGTGCGTATTTTTATCTCAGACAGTATCCGTATTGAGATATCTGATTCCTGCAGGCCGGAACTGATGGAATCCATACTGGGATTCCTGCAGTGCCATGCTTGATCTGGCAGGAGGAACAACGGTATATCTTGCCTGCGGAGTCACTGATCTGAGAAAAAGTTACAATGGTCTGGCTGCCATCATCAAATTAAAATTTCACCTCGACCCATACTCACGCTGCATGTTTGCGTTCTGCAACCGTCGGCGTACTTCTATAAAGATCCTCCAATGGGACGGATCCGGATTCTGGATCCTGATGAAACGGCTCGACCGTAATGCTTTCCACTGGCCGGATACTCCGGACGAACTCCGCCAGGTGACTTTAAAAGAGAACCACTGGCTGTGCGACGGGCTCTCGTTAAATCCCAGGGGTGCATTTGAGGAACACCATCCAAAGATCATCCTGTAAGCATAAGACAGCGGAGCTGTCAATCCCGTAAAAATCATGAAAAACATGGCATTTCTCAGCGTATTTCCTATATCCGTAAGCGCAGTTTTTTATAGGAAAACAGCTGGAACCATGATATACTTTTAATAACGCTAAAGCAGGGAGAACAGGATATGGAACCGATCTTTACAGATAAACAACTGAATAACATGAGCCGTGAAGATCTGATCTCATTGATGAAGATCGTACAGGAACAGACAAAGAAGAAGGATACGGAGATCCAGCTGCTGAAAGATAAACAGAAAGAACTTGAATTCTTAAATGCCATGCTCTCTGACCGTCTTACCCTTGCACAGAGGAAACAGTTTGGTGCATCCAGTGAAAAGTATGCCGAAGGCTATGAACAGATGAACTTGTTCAATGAGGCAGAAGCCAGTGCGGATGCAGAAACAGAAGAACTTTTTGAAGAGATCCGGCCATCCTCTTATAAACGTAAAAAAGAAAAGGAAAGAAGGAAGAAGACCTTTCCAATTTTGAGACCGTTGAGACCAGAACCTATAAACTGGAAGGGGAAGCCCGTTACTGTCCGGAATGCGGAAAAAAATACAGCGTAGTAACAAAGGAGACCGTAAAACGCCTGCGCTTTGTATCTGCAAAGTTTGAGGTTGAGGAAGAGATCACTTATGTATACAGCTGCCCGAAATGCGGGTCCATGAAACGTCCGGAAAAAGAACCTTCCCTGATCCGTGGAAGTATCGCTACGCCTTCCCTTGTCGCCGGTATCATGAACGCTAAATATGTAAATGGAATGCCTCTGGCACGTCAGGAAAGAGAGTTTGCCAGATATGATCTCGATCTCTCCACAAAGACTATGGCGAACTGGATCATAAACTGCGCAGACAGATACCTGAAACCGCTGTATCAGCTGATGAAAGAGGAACTCCTGGAAAGCAGATATATCCATTGTGACGAAAGCCGTATCCAGGTACTCGGAGAACCAGATCAGAAAGGGACGCCCCAGAACTGGATGTGGGTATATCTCACGGATGAATCCAGTGGTTCCCCGCAGATGGTACTCTTCGATTATGAAAGGACCCGTGCGGGATATCATCCTGTAAATTTTTTAAGGGACGGGTTTCATGGGTATCTGACCTGCGATGGATATCAGGCTTATCACAGTTTAGGAGAAGGTATCATAGTAAGCGGGTGCCTTACCCATGCAAGACGACGTTTTGATGCAGCCCTCACAGCATTGAAAAAAGATTTCACAAAAGAACAGCTGAAAGAGACAGTTGCATATCAGGCGATGTCAAGGATCGGGATTCTCTATAAGATCGAAGAGATGATCCATGACAAAACACCGGAAGAAAAATATGAAGAACGCCAGAAACAGTCCCGTCCGGTTATGGATGCCCTGTTTGAATGGCTGCGTACGATGGAAGATTCTGTAGACAGATCTTCCCTTATTGGTGATGCCATTTTGTATACGCTTAATCAGGAAGTATATCTGAGACGGTATCTGGAAGATGGTCATCTCAGCATAGACAACAACAGTGCAGAACGTGCATTGAAAAACTTTGCAGTGGGACGCTGCAACTGGCTGTTTGCTAAAAGTGTACGGGGAGCAGATGCCAGTGCCCTTGTTTACAGCATTACAGAAATGGCACTTCTGAACTATCTGAAACCATATGCATATCTGACTTATATATTGGATGAACTCAGAAAAATGGGAGCTTTTCCTAAAGAGGAAGAATTAAAGAAACTGCTTCCATGGTCAGAGGATCTTCCGGAATACTGCCGTACTAAACTAAAAAAATAATACTAAGCCATCTGATATAGAATCTGGCAGACAGCCAGAAACAGTATCAGATGGCTTTTATAAAATGTCAATATACGGATGATTACCTACTTACTAATATACAGTAAGTTCATCTTCACTGAAAAAAAGTTCCATTAACTTTTCTTTATTATTTGCCAAACACCAACACACACAATAATAATAAGTGTTGCTACGGCTAACAACCGGAATGGATCAGTTTCCAAAAAATCATTAAAGGAAAGATACGTATTCTCCATTCTTTGCAAAATTATTGTCAAAATCATTGATGTTATTGATGTCAGTACCGACATATACCCTGCCATTCGCTTTCTAAGTTTCGTAGAATAATCTACAGTATTTGCACTGTCCGTTTTTTCTTGTAGATTTTCTTTGTCAACATCTTTCTTATATGTAATTAAAATATCTGTATACTCTTTTTTCTTATCCGAGGAAACATACACATCACTTATAATTTCTCGTATTAATTCCTCACAGAATATTGATATTGTATACATATCATATGCCTTAACAGAATATTTTCTAGCAGTAGATGCAATCAATGCTCTAAACATCTCTACCTCTGGCAAACCACGTTCAGCAATATAGGGTTTTAATGCTGATATAACATTTTGGTTTGCCATTGCTACTTGTTTAAAATAATCTTCTTTTCCTTTCTTTTTCATTATCCAATTTGTAAAGAAAAATACCAGTACTCCACTAATAACTCCTGTTGAAATACCCACAAACCATGTATTTTTTATAAATTCCACTTTACTTTTATCTCCTATCTCCCTTCTGAACAACCAAGCTTTGTTATTTTTTCACCTGCTCAGAAAGGAGTCTGTTCAAAATTTTGTATTAGGTTGCTTTAATCTTTTACTGAAATATTCCAAAATACTCTGCCACTGATCTAATCTTTGAAAAAGCTTTCACAATCTTTTCTGCTGTTTTTCCTGCGCAGTCTACGAATTTCTGAAAGTCGTTTCTGGCAGCCTGCTGTCCTTCTGCGGAGGGACTTTCTTCTGCTTTGGATAAGATTTTCTTCAGAATTTCCTTCTGCTTTTCATTCAGATTCTCGTCCTCTTCAACACATTTTCTGGCTTCCTTCCATTCTCCATTGTTGGTCTTTTTAGAGCCGTAATTAACTTCATTTTGTTTTCCTGATATTACAATGGAATTTGAGTTTCTTGTAATATTATTGATATTGATAAATGAATTCATAAATCGTCCTCCTCCAGATAATTTTCTTTCCGAATCTGACTGACATTATGTATATACTGTCTCTCTCCTGTCAGTTCCATGCCTTTTATCAGATACTTATTTTGTTCTTTCAACATTTCAAAGCGTTTATCAAAAGTTCTTATCTTATTTTTGACAAATGCCAAATCCGGAACAAAATCTGTACTTACGTAAGTCGCACTGACTTTATCCAGATCATCATTTCTTGATGCGCAGTAGAAAAGTGTATCAAAAATATACAACGAATCCAATTCGCAGACATCATCTACTACAAACTGGACATTCTTATAATCTTCAAGTGATGTAAGTGATCGTTCCAGATCTGCGCAACGCTCGTCATACTGTTCTAAATCATATGACATTTCGCAAATCAGCGATGGCTGCAAGCTAATGATTACTTTTACAGGATAGCCATTCTGGGCCCACTCCAACATTCGCCTCTTTTCACTTAATTCCAGTTTATCAAGGTCTGAATGGTTCATCTGACCTTTGATAGTAGAAAAAGGTGAAAAATGTCCATACAATCTTAACGTCGGACTGACATTTTCTTTGCTGCTGCAAAATAATATCCTCTCCAAATAGTTATCAATTCTCACGGCACGTTCCAGGCTGTCTTTTACACCAAATCTTCTGGGACAGATTTCACGCATCTCTTTGATTTTCCGAATTGACCAGTCGATTTTATGCGAGTCATCAAATTTTGGAACATTCGGAACACCCGTTTGTACGACGACGACATTTGAACTACCATTCTGGATGATACTGTTTGAATTCTTCTGAATTTTTGTTTTTGAAAATAAAGCTTTTCCCATTTTTTATTCCTCCTCATACTGTTCATATGATGAAGGAAACAATATACGTTCCCAGAGGAATCGTTATGTTATCACTTCCCTTAATGGAAACAGCTTCTATAACAGCAGCTGCCACACTAAGTGCCAGCAACTTCTGTACTGAATAATTCAGATCATAAATAACACTATATCCATACATGGTCATAAATGAAACGAGAAACATTGCCAGAGAACCGGAAACACTTTTCTGACTTCCACGTACATTGTAGATTCCCTTGTGAAATTTTTTTCCAACTAGCGCTGCCATTCCATCGCCATATCCCAGCGGCATGAAATATATTCCCATCGGGATCATATTTCCATAAAGCCTGAAGGAAATATTTACCAGAAGCAAAAGCGAAATAAAGTAATACACGGTTCCGAAACTCTTTTTCTGACCTGGCCGCTCAACGCCATCAAACCATGAATATTTGTAGGACAAAGCCATTACCGTTCCAATGATGATCGGAACTGTGGAACATGCAATTACATTGTCAAAGATATAATTTCCAATGAACCACCAGTTCGCAACCATCATATGTGCAAATTTCCGGCTGAATTCAAGTCCGAGGCATTTCATTTTGGATGAGAAAGCCAGAACTCCTACAATATAAGCGACACTTGCTACAACACCGATCACATTTCTCATTATCTTTTTCCTCCGTTTCTTTATTATTTGAGTCAATTATAACCGGTGTTATTTCTCATAGATATATTTAGTTCGACAGACTTTCCCTTTTACAACTTCCAAAAATCAAATTGTTTTAATTGTTCCCCATATTTTTCCATTTTTCCCCAATAATTTTTTCTATATTGTTTAAATATTCTTCTTTTTGTTTCTTCCAAATGCCACGATCTGTTCGTTTATAAGCTCGTTGCGCTTTATTCATAAATAATCTCCACTCTTCTTTTTGAATTTCGGCAATGCAGACTCCGTTAAATTTCCTCTCTTCTTCTTGAATTTTGGCAATACAGGCTCTGTTAAAATAGTAGCAACTCTGTTGAAACGCAACAGGATATCTACACGCGTTGATATAGGCTTCTACTTTTCTTAATACACTTTCGGCAGCACCTAGCTCAGCATCTGTGTGCGTATCCTTTAAATACTGCTCTATACATAATTCTGCCAAAACCAGACCATATTGTATCTCAATGATGTTATTATCTACATCACCTTCGGTCAAATAAATATCGATCTTGTTCTTTAATTTTTCAATATCAATCTCTTGACTCAACTTCCACTGGCAAATCCAACTATAAAACTCCGCTTCTGCTTTTTGGAGATTTGAAAGAATCACTTTCGAAATTTGCTGTAGAATTTTTTCTGCCATTCCGTAATCCTGCCCAATATAAATATTATATTTTACCTTCATCAATAAATAAGCTGGCGATAACGCTTCTTTTAATTTATATCTGTTCACATATGCAAGAGATACATGAAAATTATTTTCTGCCAGATTGTTTTCACCTCGCAGAATACGTTGATTAATAATATAACCGTATGAAGTAAGCACATCGCGGTTAAAATTGTTATCTCTTGCTACCCTGAGACGGTTTTCATAAATTTCTCTTACATATTTACCATCTTTACCTCTTAATGAAAAATAAGGTTCTAACTTCATTGTAAGCATCATATATTTTTCTATATTATCTTCACAGCAAAATTCAAGTATTGACTTTACTACCTGAAATTCTCCTTCTCGATCCAAAAAGCACATTTTCCCCTTATAAATTCCTGCCATTTCATTACTGTCCAGTGCTTCTTCCAGATAACGAATTGCCCTTTCCATGGTTTCTTTATAGAATTTCTCCTCATCTATCGCTACATCCGTACTGAGTTTATACAGAATAAGGTTCCTCATTAACGGAAAGAGCCTTACTCCCGGATAGGGCGCATCACTGTTTCTGGTTTTTCCACCTTCCATAAGAAAAAGATTATGCAACATATTGTCCATAACATTGCCATCGGGATTCATATTATTCAGACTCCACATCATCTTTTTGCTCACGCTCGTTGCGATACATGCTATTCTTTCTAATACCTTCCGCTCTGTTTTACCAATGCGATTCCACATATCTTCCATTAATTCATTCCATAAATATTGATAAGTTTCTTTCCCTTTTTCATTTTTCCACAAAGTTTCTTTCAGGATCTGTTCCATTCCTATTCCATCCACATGGTATAACTTCCATATAAGTTCTCCAATTTTTTTAACAGCTATTGGAATGCCGCCTGTAATATTGTGGAATTTATTCAATGCAATTTCCATGGTTTCTTTAGTTTCGGGGTTTTCTTCGTTCAATATCTTATCCAGTTCTGGAACGTATTTTTCCAGCATTTGCCGTGTGCACTGTATATTATTAGTGAGATCATTAAATACAAGAGTCTCTGCCTCTGCCGGAGCATCAATTCCAGCCATACTATGGCTTAATATTAAAACTTTAGCTTTAGCATTTTTCAGGAAATCATAATGTTCAAATTTTCTATACCCTATTCGTATAACTACATAATCCCCTTGCAAATCTTTCCTTAGTTGTTGTTCCATGGTATCTGAATATTCCATTTGTTCAATATCATAGATATACGGAATGATTATTGTTTCTTGTCCTTTCTGCTTGTCTAATAAATATTTCTCAACAGAAACTGTAATCCCACTTTTTCTTGTTCCCTGAATTATCATACATTTACTTTCTTTTTTGAAAAAATCATCTAATTTTTTGCGTAACTTGTCCGGACATACGACTCTATCCCATTCTTCTTTCTCTTCTTCCGATAATTCATGAGAATATTCCACTACATATGGAAGTCCTGATGTATTTATATTGACTTCCCTTTTTAATAACTTTCTCGCGATTTCTTTATACTCTGTCACAAATTGAGACAGTTCTATTCGCGGCACGTGATATGTTATATGAAATTCAATGCAGGCATTTAACAGATTTTCTGCCTGTTTCCCTGACACGCCTTTCTGTTTATATTGATATATTGTATTAGCTTTTAGCTTTTTTTCAGTGCCAATCTCTTCCCCATTCATACTGTTGGCAATCGCTTCACATATTTTCATTTGCTTCCATCCCAAAAACTTACGGCACTTTTCTACATAATCATAAAATCTTTCCCCTAATTGAATTCTTAAATTTTCTTTTTCCCCTTTTCTCATAAGCTCTGCTCCCCACATTTGATATTTTGCACTCACAGCTGACATTCATAATGCCTGAATATATGTAATAATCTTACAGATATCTCAGCCAAATAGCGCTCCCCCACAGATAGCCAGTCTGTCGCTGCTTAATGCTTTTTCATCTGTCAACAATTCTCGATGTTTTTATTGTATCATATATAGGACAGTTCTTGTCGTTCTGTATATCGAAATAGTAATTCGTTCTTTCGACATAGCTCTACACAAAAATATGGAGAACCTCATCATTAAATAATGAAATTCTCCATACCTCTTGCTTTTCTGGTAGAAATCAATTTCCTGGCAGGCCTTCTTCCAAGACATCGGAAAATTGTTCCCAAATAGCTTCTTTGTTTGCTCTTAGTTCAGATATTTCTTGAATCAATCCGTAACACCAATGGTCATAATCTGGTTTTACAAATTTTATTACATTATCACACTCATGAAATTTCAAATTCTCTTTATAGTGATTAATAAGAGATTTCGTGCCAACTTCCATCCCATTGTATGTTTTATCAGCAGCAAAAAGATAAACATATTTACTTCCTATTCTGTCGGAAATATCTAATATTACAGGAACAATTTTTTCCCAAAACAAACCAAATCCCAATGGTATATTTAGTTTTTGAGTGGATCTATAACTCGCGTTCCTACAAAAGTGTCTTAGCTCTATCGCTGAAAAGCATAACGGAACATTAATTGTATTTTCTGACTGTCCAATTTGTAATGCCTCTGTTTTTCTGTTTAAACGTTCCGATGCAATTGCAAATAAAGTATCTGCTCGATTTGGAAAAAACGAATTTATCGCATCAAACATGTTCTGCTCTGCATTTCCATCGTTTTTGCGTTTTGCCTCAATATATGGTTCAAGAAGAGCCAATTCTTCTTCTGAAAGTTTTTCTTCTATCTTATCACCTACGAGCAATCCACATTTAAGTGAAAAATAGCATGCAATATTAGTGGCACCTTTAATAGACTTATCTTTAATTATGTATACTCTGGTTTCTCCATCTGAATCTTCTTTCCATGCTTTTGCAGGATCTTTCAAGTAAGATTCAAGAGAATCTCCTTCTTTTGCCGAAACAAAGCCTTTTATAAGTTCTTTATTCTCTATGTGCGATGTCAAAACCTCACACTCATACACATCAAATAACTCATGTACTTTACTAAGATTTATGTTTATCACTCCCCAAAAACTTACTCTAATTACGAGAAGCCAATTCTCTCGCTGCATCAACCTCCATAGCAGCTAAAGACAATTTCACATCACCATTTTCAGAAGCCTTAAGTCCCTTCCTTGCCATTTTCCATGAAAATTCACCATGTGATAAGCTGCTGAGTTTCCAAGAAGATTCATGTCCGTATCGTTGCAAAACTGACTTAAGCAACATCCCTGTCCGAGTCGATACATTTCCGTGTACATTATGAAACGGAACACTTTTCATGTATTCGCTACGCACGCTTTTTAAAACAGGACCATACCTCCAACCATAAAAATCCTCTACAAATAAGGCTTCCTGATTATACATGAGGGATTCTCTCTGTGAGAAATACATTAATTTATGCATTTTCATCTCATCCATATATACACCCGTCTGTTCCAGATACATGTCATATAATGCTTTTGCTACATATAATGTGTCTTCCATATCTATCCCTCCTTTTCTTATATATTATGTCTATATAATACAATAGTTATCAGGAAATTGAAAGAGGTTTATTGAATATTGAAGTTCAATCTTTTTCCATGATTGACTGATGCCAATACTATCAAGAACATTTTGCTCTTTGCTTATTGTAATATAATTCAACCAACAAAGCAAGCATTTTTTCGCTTTTTAGAAAATAAAAAGGCTTCACGATATCATTCTCTATAATAAGTTTTTCCTATATAGATATGATACCATGAAACCTTTTGTCCGTAAAGCAACACAATTTTACATTTCGCTTAGATGATAATACACACCATCCCGCCCTTGCTGTCGTTAACGATCTTTTGCATAGTGTCCTGGAGTTTGGTTTGGCTTTCTTCGCCGATGGCGGAGATTTTGGTGCGGATGCCGTCCTGGACGAGCTGTTCGATGGATTTGCCGAAGATGTTGGTTTCCCAGATGCTTTCGCCGCGCTGGCTGCTCTCGCCGATGTACTGGATGAGGTCGTTGGCCTGCTGCTCGGTGCCTACGATCGGGGCGATCTCGGTTTCGATGTTTGCCTTGATCATGTGGATGGACGGGCTCTTGGAGCGGATCTTTACGCCGAATTTGTTACCCTGGCGGATGACGGTCGGGTCTTCGATCTGGATCTCGGAGAGTTCCGGGACGACGACGCCGTAGCCGGTCGAGCGGACGGCTTCGAGGGCTGCCTGGACTTTGACGTACTGCTCTTTCATGGCTGCCAGTTCTTTCATGGTGTGGATCAGGTCGTATTCACTTTCCATAGTGATGCCGCTCATTTCGCTTAAGATCTTGTAATAAAATTCGTCTTTGACCTGGATACGGATGCGGACGATCCCGGTGGAAAGATCGACCTGATCGAGAAGTGTCTCCTGAATATAGGGTCCTGTGAGCTGAACGGAGTCCTTGGTGATGTCGCGGATGTGCGTCAGATTCTGCATGTATTCGCGGATCTGTGTGAGGATCTGGGCTTTCAGTTCGTGCTGTGGTGAAAGCATTTCGACCCATTTCGGAATGTAGAACTGGATCTCACTGACCGGGAATTCGTAGAGGACATTTTCCAGGATCTTTATGATGTCTTCTTTGCGGAGCTGTTCACAGTTGGCGGAGATCGTGGTCACGCCGTATTTTTCCCGCAGCTCCCGACAGAGTTTCTGGGTTTCTTCTTTATATGGTGTCTGGGAGTTGACAAGGATCAGAAATGGTTTGCCCTGTTTTTTTAATTCTTTGACCGTGAGTTCTTCGGCTTCGATGAAATTTTCTCTCGGAAGCTCACCGAAACTGCCGTCGGTGGTGACTACGAGGCCGATCGTTGCGTGTTCCTGGATAACTTTGCGGGTGCCAACCTGGGCGGCTTCGTGGAAGGGAATGGCTTTTTCGAACCATGGAGTTTTGACCATCCGCTCTCTTCCGTCTTCGATGTGGCCGGAGGCGTCTTTGACAAGAAAACCGACACAGTCGATCAGTTTGATCTGAACTTTCTGGTCTTCGCCGAGTGTCACGGGAATCGCTTCTTTTGGGATAAATTTAGGCTCTACGGTAGTAATGAGTTTCCCTGAACCGCTCAAGGGAAGCTGGTCGCGGACTTCGGCCTGCTGCCCCGGTTCCATGGCGGGAAGTGCCACAAGTTCCATAAATCTTCGGATGAACGTTGATTTTCCTGTCCGTACAGGTCCGACAACGCCTATGTATATATCACCACCGGTACGCGCCTGAATATCCCGGTAAATCTGAAAATTTTCCATAAAAAATCCCCCTGCATATATTGTAACAGTCCCATGTATCGTTACAATATATGCAGGAGGAAACTATTTTATTTACGGTTTTTGAGGTATTCTGCTCTGCCTTCTTCGTAGAGGTTGTTGCCTTCGCTGTCGATGATCACGACGAGGGGCATTTCTTCTACATAAAGTCTGCGGAGTGCTTCGGACTGGAGATCTTCGTAGGCAACCAGTTCTGCACTCTTGATGCATTTGGCGAGAAGGGCTCCGGCTCCGCCGATCGCTCCGAAGTAAACGCCGCTGTATTTCTTCATGGCTTCTACGACTTCCGGAAGGCGGGCGCCCTTGCCGATCATTCCACGTGCGCCTACGGACATCATGGTCGGTGCGTAGGCATCCATTCTTCCGCTGGTGGTCGGGCCTGCGGAACCGATGACCTGACCTGGCTTTGCAGGGGTCGGGCCTACATAGTAGATGGTTGCATCTTTCGGGTCAAAAGGGAGTTCCTCGCCGCGTGCAAGTGCTTCGCACATTCTCTTGTGTCCGGCATCGCGGGAGGTGTAGATGGTTCCGGTCAGGTAGACGGTGTCGCCTGCGTGAAGAGTTCTTGCCAGTTCTTCTGTTAATGGCAGTGTGATGTGACGTTCCATATTAAAGCACCTCCGTTTTGTGGCGTGTTACGTGGCAGCTGATGTTGATCGCACATGGCATGCCGGCGATATGGGTTGGCATGGTCTCGATGTTCAGGCCGATGGCTGTGGTCCTTCCACCGAATCCCTGCGGTCCGATTCCGAGCTGGTTGATCTTTTCCAGCATTTCTTTCTCCAGGTCAGCATAATATGGATCCGGGTTCTGGGTGTCTACCGGACGCATGAGGGCTTTCTTTGAAAGAAGGGCTGCCTTGTCAAAAGTTCCTCCGATTCCGACACCGACTACCATCGGTGGGCACGGGTTCGGGCCTGCTGTCTCTACAGTCTCCAGAATGAAGTCTTTGATTCCTTCGATGCCTGCGGATGGCTTGAACATGCGGATCGCGCTCATGTTTTCACTTCCGAAGCCTTTTGGTCCGACGGTGATGCGGATGTGCTCGCCCGGAACGATCTCGGTGTAGAGCATTGCCGGTGTGTTGTCACCTGTGTTTCCTCTGCGGACAGGGTCTTTGACAACGGATTTGCGGAGGTAGCCATTTGTGTAGCCTCTGCGGACACCTTCATTGACTGCTTCTGTCAGATCTCCATCTGCGATATGTACGTCCTGGCCGATTTCCAGAAAAACACATGCCATACCGGTGTCCTGACAAATCGGAACCTGTTCATTCTCTGCGATCTGATAGTTCTCGATGATGTTGTCGAGGACACCGCAGGCAATCTGTCCGTCCTCACAGGAACGACAGGCCTGGATTGCTTCCTTGATATCAGACGGCAGAACCTGATTTGCCTCGATACAGAGACGCTCGATGGTGTCTGTGATAGCTGATGCTTTGATTTCACGCATTTGCATTTACTCCTATCTTTCGTTTTTGTGCCGACAGCAACGTTGTGCTGTATCATCGCGAAATGTGAGTGATACAGGATGACAGATTCTCTGCTGTTTTTCTGGCACTTCTGATTTTATTTTAGACTATCTCGTTCGAATCTGCAAGTATCTGTAGAAAAACAAACGGTTCTTAATAGCAAAACAACCAGACTCCTGTCAAAGCATCTCTCTTTGTGGAGTCTGGTTATCTTTTATGTCAGATTTCCTATGGCAAAAAATCTAAGCATGGATTTTATTTATCTTTTTCTTCTAACTTCCCCCTCGGAAGTTATACGCGCGGAATTAATAGAATTCGTTATGGAGCAGTTCGTGCTCTTTACCCTTGAGAAGTCCCTGGTAAAGTTCGAGTACCATCGGGTTCTCGTCAGATTTCTTGATGATCGTGGTGTTGTCTGCATTGTACAGACCTCTTGCTCTGGCTGCCTTGGTCCTGTCACCGGATCTGGTCGGCTGACCGCCACCCATGATACAGCCACGACGGCATGCCATTACTTCGATCAGATGGTATTCTGCTTCGCCGTTCTTTACACGGTCCATAACGATCCTTGCATTGGCAAGTCCGCTGGCTACGCAGACTTTGATCTCCATGTCTTTGTATGGTACAGAGAATTCCTTGATTCCCTCTTCTCCACGGACACCACACTCAGAGATCTCACGCATTGCTTCCTTGGTATGATCTGGGGTCAGGCGACGGAGAACCGCCTCTGTAACACCACCGGTAACGCCAAAGATAACACCGCCGCCGGAACCGAATCCAAATGGCATATCACATGCTTCCGGATCCAGGGATGCGAAATCAAGACCGAAGTTATCGATCATGCGGAGAAGTTCCATTGTTGTGATAACGATATCTGTATCCTGCTCGCCCTCGGTAAAGCTGTTTGGACGGATCGCTTCTGCTTTCTTGGCTGTACATGGCATGATGGAAACCATAACGGTTTTCTTGCCTGCTGCGTGTTCCGGATCACGGAAGTATTCCTTAATGACTGCGGACATCATTCCCTGAGGGGATCTACAGGTGGAAAGGTTCGGAATATATTCTTTGTATTGTTCTGTGATGAATTTGACCCATGCAGGACAGCAGGAGGTCAGAAGAGGAAGTTTCTCTCCTTTCTCAATTCTGTCCAGGAATTCTGCGCTTTCTTCCATGATGGTAAGGTCGGCACTGAAACTGGTATCATAAACTTCATCAAATCCCATGCGGTGAAGGGCATTTACAATCTTGCCCATAACGCTGCGGCCTTTGGCCAGTCCGTAGTGATCGCCGACTGCGACACGTACTGCCGGTGCAATCTGCGCTACGACACGGGTGTCCGGATCTGCCAATGCATCCCAGACTTCATCCATATGTGTACGGATGGAAATCGCTCCTGTCGGACAGAATACACGGCACTGTCCGCAGTTTACGCACTGAGTCTCTGCAATCTTCTTGTTGAATGCAGGCATAACCATGGCTTCTGTTCCACGGAATGCAAATCCAAGTGCACCGATTCCCTGAAGTTCCTCGCAGGCACGTACACAGTCGCCGCAGAGGATACATTTGTTCGGGTCACGCACGATGGATGGAGAACTGAGATCCAGCGGATGAATCTCTCGCGTATTTTTGAAACGGATATCGCGAACGCCGAGACGATGTGCCAGTTCCTGAAGAACGCACTCACCGCTCTTAATACAGGTTGTACAATCTCTGCAGTGTGCTGCAAGAAGCAGTTCTACGATCAATTTACGATATTTCTTGATCTTGCCGGAGTTGGTATAGATCACCATGCCGTCTCTCGGCACTTCTGAACAGGATGCAAATGTTCTTCCTCTGTCATCTTCTACGGTACATAAACGACAGGCACCAAAGGTGGAAACCTCTGAATGATAGCACAGTGTCGGAATATTGATTCCCGCATTACGGATAACAGTCAGGACGTTTTTTTCATCGGTAAATTCTACTTTTCTACCGTCTATTGTCATTGTACCCATACTTTATCCCTCCCTATGCTTCAATATAGATGGCATCAAATGAACAGTTGTCTTTACATGCACCGCACTTGATACACAGATCATTGTTAATGGTATGAGGCTGTTTCTTGACTCCGGTGATCGCTCCTGCCGGGCAGTTTCTTGCACACTTGCCGCAGCCGATACAAAATTCCGGATTGATGATAAATTTACGCAGTGCTGAGCAGACTTTTGCACGGCACTTCTTATCCCTGATATGCTCTTCATACTCTTCATGGAAGGTTTTGAGTGTACTGATGACCGGAAGCGGAGCACTCTTGCCAAGTCCGCACAGAGCCATGGCACGAACCATCTCTGCCAGTTCGGAAAGTTCTGCAAGATCACTCTCCTCACCCTTGCCTGCTACGATCTTCTCGAGGATCTCAAGCATACGCTTGGTTCCCTCACGGCACGGAACGCATTTACCGCAGGATTCTCTCTGAGTAAAGCTCATGAAGAAACGGGCAACTTCTACCATACAGGTATTTTCATCCATAACTACCAGACCACCGGAACCGATGATCGCATCGTATTTCTTGACAGAATCGAAGTCAAGCGGAATATCCAGATGCTTCTCTACCAGACATCCTCCGGACGGTCCACCGATCTGAACACCCTTAAATCCGGCATCTCCTTTGAGTCCGCCGCCGATATCATAGATGATCGTACGGAGAGTCGTTCCCATTGGTACCTCGATCAGACCTGTGTTATTTACGTTACCGGTAAGAGCAAACGCCTTGGTTCCCGGGCTTCCCGGTGTACCGATGCTCTTGTACCATTCTGCGCCGTTTGTGACGATCATTGGTACGTTGGCGTATGTCTCAACGTTATTCAGTACGGTCGGTTTATTGAAAAGACCATGTTCTACAGTACGCGGCGGTTTTACACGCGGCATACCTCTGTTTCCTTCGATAGATGCGGTAAGGGCAGAACCTTCACCACATACGAACGCACCGGCGCCACGGTTGATATGGAAATGGATACAGAAATCTGTACCAAGAACGTTATCACCGATCAGACCAAGTTCTTCTGCCTGTGCGATCGCGATACGCAGACGCTCTACTGCCAGCGGATACTCAGCACGTACATAGATGTATGCGTTCTGTGCACCTGTCAGATAGGAAGCGATCAACATACCTTCCAGCATCTTATGCGGGTCACCTTCCATGATGCTTCGATCCATGAACGCACCCGGGTCACCCTCATCACCATTACATACTACATAACGGTCTGTCTCTTTCTGACGTGCCACCTGTTTCCATTTCTTACCTGCCGGGAAACCGCCGCCGCCTCTTCCGCGAAGGTTGGCTTCTTCTATCATGTCAAGACCTTCTTCTTTGGTCATTTCGAAGAGGACTTTTTCAAGACCGGCATATCCGCCTACTGCGATGTATTCTTCGATATTCTCTGCGTCGATATGTCCACAGTTCTTAAGTACCAGACGCATCTGTCCGGCATAGAACGGGATGGATTCTTCGCTCTGGTATATCTGTCCGTCCTTATGGTAAAGCAGCCGCTCGATAGGCTGCCCCTGACAGACAGTTTTCTCATAGATTTCTTCGCAGTCTTCTGGTTTAACCTTAATGTAGAGGATTCCGAGAGGTTCGATTCTCATCAGAGGTCCCATTTCGCAGAAGCCATGGCATCCGCTCTTCTTGATCTCCGGATGTGGAACTTCACCTTCGAATTCTACAGAAACATTCTCGTTGATCTCTGCGAGATTGTGCATTTTTTCATAAATTTCTTTGGAGCCGCTGGCAATACATCCAGTTCCTGCGCAGATAAGAACACGTATTTTCTGTCTGTGCAGTTCCGCTTCTGCCTTTTGGCGTAATGCCTGAAGTTCTTCTCTGTTATGTAAAAACATCATTCGGCACCTCCTTTTTTAAGGTTCTGGATCACTTCTATCGCCAGATCCGGGGTCATCTTAGGATGCACTTCGTCATTGACCGTCATAACCGGTGCAAGACCGCATGCACCAAGACAGGATACTGTTTCTATCGTAAACATCATATCGTCTGTGGTGTGCTTCTTCGCATTCAGACCGAGCTCTTTCATAAGGGCTTCTTTGACCGGAACGGATTTCCTTACATGACAGGCAGTTCCGTCGCAGACCTTGATCACATATTTGCCTTTCGGCTCAAAGGAAAAGTTCTCATAAAAAGTAGCGACGCTGTATGCCTTCGCCTCGGTCACTCCAATCTTGGATGCAACATAGGTCAGAAGCTCTCCCGGCAGGTAGCGGTACTCCGCCTGGATATCCTGCATGATCGGAATCAGTGATGCTGCTTTCGGTCCGTAATGCTCGATGATCTCATCTGTCTTCGTGTAATAAGACTGATCTAACATTCAATTCCCTCCTTGTTAAAAATTTGCTTTTGTCTGCGCCCATTATTTTGTATAATTTACACAGCCTTGTTGTATTTCATTATACATTAAGTAGTCAAATTATACAAGTGAAATGTAGGAAAATTGAATTAATTTATTCATGTTTTTTATGTTTTTCGTATTATTGTGTATTTTTTAACAGATTTTATAATTTTTTATCAATCTATTTTGCTATAGTAAAGTGTTTCTCATTTTGTTTCTCTTATGTGCTTCGAAAAGTACAGGGATTTTGCATTTTCGGATTGATTTTGGGAATTCTTTCCTATATTATAGGGAGCGGTAGATGAATATTTTTCTTATTTAAGGAGATGAAATAGATATGCGAAATTATGATACCCCAGTCAGAGAGATCCGACACCAGGTTTATACTGAAGTGGCAAAGGCCGGATTTGAATCTTCTGACGAAAGCCTGATCCATGATATTGAATCCATCCCGTACAATATCGTCAGTGAAACTGCCCAGTACCGTGAGAGTATTTACAGAGAACGGGCCGTTGCAAGCGAAAGAGTCCGTCTCGCCATGGGTCTTTCTCTTCGCCCGGAAAGCAAGGCGGTCCATCTGACCGACGGTCTTGCTGCCAGCAATATCAATGAGAAATATTATGAGCCGCCTCTTATGCAGGTGATCCCGTCTGCATGTGCAGCCTGTCCTCCGAACAAATACATTGTCAGCAACATGTGCCGCGGATGTGTTGCCCATCCATGTATGCAGGTCTGTCCGAAGGGCGCGATCTCTATGAAGGACGGAAAGTCTTTTATCGATCAGGAAAAATGTGTAAAATGCGGAAAATGTAAAGCAGCCTGTCCTTATGATGCAATCTCCCACAACGTGCGCCCGTGCGAGCAGGCATGTGGTGTCAAGGCGATCGGAAGTGATGAGCAGGGGCGTGCGAGCATCCTGGATGACAAGTGTGTTTCCTGTGGTATGTGTATGGTAAGCTGTCCGTTCGGTGCGATCTCTGATAAATCTCAGATCTTCCAGCTTGCGCATGCGCTTCGTAACGGCGATAAGATCGTTGCGATCGTTGCACCGGCTTATATCGGCCAGTTTGGTGATGATGTGACCCCTGGCAAATTCAAGACAGCTCTGCAGGTTCTTGGTTTCTCTGATGTTCATGAGGTTGCGTTTGGTGCGGATGTCGGTGCGATCTCTGAGGCACATCATTATGCACATGAGGTTGCAACAGGAAATCTTCCGTTCCTTCTGACTTCCTGCTGTCCGTCCTGGTCCATGATGGCAAAGAAATACTTCCCGACCATGATCGACAATATCTCACAGGAGCTGACTCCTATGGTTGCCACTGCACGTAAGGTAAAGCAGGATGATCCGGATGCGAAGGTTGTCTTCATTGGACCTTGTGCTTCCAAGAAACTGGAAGCGATGCGCCGTACTGTGCGAAGTGATGTGGATTTTGTTTTGACTTTTGAGGAACTGGATGCGATGTTTGATGCGCGTGAGATCGAGCCGGCTTCCTTTGAAGACGAAGGTTCCCTGCATGATGCTACTGCCGCCGGACGTGGATATGCGGTCGCAGGTGGTGTTGCAGGTGCGATCGAGGCCTGTCTGAAGGAATATTATCCGGAAGTTCCGGTGCATATTGAGCATGCAGAGAGCCTGGCAGAGTGTAAGAAGATGCTGGCTTTGGCGAAAGCCGGGAAACTTAAGGGCTGTATGATCGAGGGTATGGCTTGTCCTGGTGGATGTATGGGCGGTGCTGGTACGAATGTGCCGATTGCGAAGTCTTCTAAGGCGCTTAAGAAGTTTGTGACAGGTTCTTCTAAGAAACTGCCGGCGAAAGAATTGAAGGAAATTGAGCTTTCTTGAGATTTTTTTGGAAAAAGCAAGTGTAAAAAACTTTTTTTGCCTGGGGAATGTATTCCCCGGGCTCTTTTTTCGCTTTTGGGAAGCATGGTAAACTGCAAAGGGACGTCGCCCGTCCCTCTGCACACCCTGGGCTGGGTGTTTGACGGAAATTTTGTTTTTTGGTCGAGGATTGTGAAAAATTTTCCTAGTGGTCCAGGCCGGGAGATTTTCGTTTGAATAGGTTGGGGATTTGGAGGGACTCCCTGAGTCAAGGTGGATTTTTGGGGGAGATTTCCCCCACGCGATACCCAGGCTCCATACCACGCTACCAAAATGCTCCCCCACACCAAAACCAACGCCGATGTTTTCCAAAAAAGCCCAGGGGTGTGCAGAGGGGACGGGCGACGTCCCTTCTGCGGTTTTGGTTTTTTCCAAAAAATAAAAGAGGATATAAGGAGATGTCAAACATCTCACTTACTCCTCCTTGAGATCGCTCAGTAGCTTGAGCAATTTCTCCCCGTAGTTTGCTCCAGCGGCCCAGCCGCCTCCATTGGGATTTTCCTGCTGTCCAAGCCATTCGACGTATGGGGCACTGCCTCTTTGGACCATGTTGAAGCGGGTGTCTACGCAGTCCTGGTTGAGAGATTCGTCGCAGGCGTAGGCTTTTAAATGCTGTACCTGTGCGCGGATTCCGGTTCTTACGTCGGGGTAGGATACGCCCTGGACGCCGCCGCCTGTGGTTCCGAGTCCTGCGAAGTTGTACTGGGAGATTCCGGAATCTCCTCCGTACTGGAGCCAGCCGGTCTCGAGCATTGCCTGTTCGAAGACTACTTCTCCCCGGACACCTTCAGCATTTGCTTCTTCCAGAATGATCGTGCAGAAATCATCGATCGTCTCTGCACCGCCTTCTTTCAGAGATGCGGACGGATATTCGGATCCATGTGCATTGTACTGGGAAGTCATCTGTGCCAGGGAAACGGTTGTCGTCCCCATGATCGTGTAATAACCATAAGTATTGTCGGTGGAATCATCCACGAAATTCGGATCTGAGGTAAAATCCGGCGCGTTAAGGCTGGCCGGCTTGTGGATCTGGCCTTCGCCGGAAAGATCGGATACTTCATCTTCTGCATTTGTATCTGAACTTCCAAATACGCTCGTCTCTCCATTATCCCCAGACGCCAGACAAGGTGCCCCTGTTATAAGGGCACCTGCCAGTATCATCTGTGAACAAAAGAGCATTGCTTTTTTGTTTCGAATCATCCATTTACCTTTCTCATTGCAGCTTCTACTACATGTCCTACAAGAACGGATGTAGTAACGCTTCCAACTCCACCAGGAACCGGTGTGATTGCATCAACGATCGGCTCAACTGCAGCGTAGTCAACGTCTCCACAGAGTTTACCTTCTGCATTTACGTTGATACCTACATCGATGATGGTCTGTCCTTCTCTGACATAATCAGCACCAACAACGCCTGCACGTCCGGCTGCTACGATCACAATGTCTGCTTCTTTTGCAACAGACGGCATGTCAACGGTTCTTGTGTGGCAGATCGTTACGGTTGCATTTTTCTTAACCAGCATCATGGCTGCCGGTTTTCCAACTACAAGGCTTCTTCCGATAACAACGGCTTTTTTGCCTGTGCAATCGATTCCGTAATGATCCAGGATCTCCATGCATGCCTGTGGTGTACATGGCGGGAAACCGATTTTTTTGCCGGTGAATACGCCAGACATGGAAAGATCTGTCATACAGTCAACGTCTTTTTCTGCAGCAAGTGCATTTTCAATCACTGCCTGATCCAGATGTTTCGGAAGCGGACGGAACAGAAGAACGCCGTGGATGTGGTCGTCTTTGTTTACTTTGTCGATGGTTGCAAGGAGTTCTTCCTGAGTCACATCTCCCGGAAGAAGGATCTTCTCACATGCTACGCCAAGAGTCTCGCAGCGTTTTGTTGCTCCTCTTTCATAAGAAATATCGCTTGGGTTTTCGCCAACACGAATGATGCAGAGTGTCGGGTTTACGCCTTTGCCCTGTAATTCTGCTACATTTGCTTTGATCTTTTCATTCAGTGCTGCTGTTACTTCTTTACCTAATAACTGCTTTGCCATTTTTGTATTTCCTCCGCTATTTTGTTGCTGATTATTTTAATCTGCCAAGAACGCTTTCGAATGTCTCATCTGCCATCTTGGTGTATTTCTCAAGCATTGCGTCTGCTTTTTTGTTGAGTTCTTCTGCGTATTCTCTGTCTGCCATGGATTTTGTATTGATGTAGACATTCAGGCTGGCACCCTGTAATGCTGCTTTGCAGAAAGCTGCTCCAACACCGGCATCACTGATCGCCAGTTTGGAACCCTTTGCGCCGAATTCAACGATCAGCTCGATCGCTTCACAGCATTTCTCCATGATCTCCATCGGTACGGAGCAGGCATCTTTCAGCACGATCTCCATAACACGGGCTTTTTCTGCTTTTTCTTCTTCGGTTTCTTTTGGCATACCATATGCTTTGGAGAGCGGCTCAAAAACTTCTGCGTCTCTTTCGATCAGACGAAGGAAGTCTTTCTGGAGCTGGTCGCATTTTGCTTTGAGCTCCCACATTTCGTCTTCTACGTCTGCATATTTTTTCTTACCTACGGTAAGACTGCCTACCATATTGCCAAGTGCAGTTCCAACTGCACCAACCAGCGCTGATGCACCGCCGCCGCCCGGTACCGGGGCTTTAGAAGCGAGAACTTCGACGAATTCTGTGCATGTACTTGTAGAAAATCCCATTTTTTCTCCTCCTGAAAAAAGTGACCCGATAAAAGAGGGGTCTTTTATGATTTTTCTTTCTTCTTTTTTATAATAATTTTTTTCATATTTGGAAATATGGAAACCTGCGAGGGGAGGGCACTCGAAGTTGCGAAGGCCGTTCTCCCCTCGCGCTCCCCTCCTGGCCACGCCCGTATCTTGCACCGCTTGTGGTGCAAGATACGCACAGTGCCTCCAGCACTGTGGGCGCATCATCTCCAGGCTACTCAGGCGGGAAGGCTTTCCCGCGTGGAGACAGATTATGGGCTTTTTGCCTGCACGCGTAGCGTGGGGCGGCAAAAGATTCATGGGCGCATTCGCTCTGTTCGGCTGTCACTGCGCTTTTCGCGCAGCGAAACAGCCTCAACAGTTGGCGTCGATAACGTTCTGTCTGCCTCAGCCAAGCGTGGCCAAGCAGGGGGTGTCTGAGGGGGAGCTTCGGCCTTCGCAACTTCGAGATGCTCCCCTTCAGGGTTTTCATATTTTACAAAATATCATTTTCCTTGCTTTATAAAGCAAAACCAAACCTTTTACAATCCGCTTTTATTAGAAAAGTCCAGTGATCTTGCCAGTCTCATCAACATCAATACGTTCTGCAGCAGGTACTTTCGGAAGACCTGGCATTGTCATGATCTCGCCGGTCAGGGCTACGATGAAGCCTGCTCCTGCGGAGATCTTGAGGTTACGTACGGTTACTTCGAAATCTGTCGGAGCACCGAGTTTGGTCTGGTCATCGGTCAGGCTGTACTGTGTCTTAGCCACACAGATCGGGCAGTTGCCGAAGCCGAGTGCTTCAAGCTGTTTTGCCTGTTTCTGTGCGTTTGCTGTGAGAACTACTTTCTTGCCGCCGTATACTTTCTGTACGATCTGGTTCAGTTTGTCCTCGATGGAGCCTTCCAGTTCGTATGCATAAGTAAAGTCGTTTGGTTCTTCTACAAGACGGAGAACTTCTTCTGCAAGTTTGATTCCGCCTTCTCCGCCTTTTGCCCATACTTCGGAAAGGGCTACGTTTACACCGAGTTCTTTGCATTTGGCTTCTACGAAGTCAAGCTCTGCCTTGGTGTCGGTCGGGAATGCGTTGATGGCAACTACGCAAGGAAGTTTGTATACGTTCTTGATGTTGCTTACATGTTTCAGAAGGTTCGGGATACCTTTTTCAAGAGCTTCCAGGTTTTCGTTGTTGAGGTCAGCTTTTGCTACGCCGCCGTTATATTTGAGGGCACGTACGGTTGCTACGATAACAACTGCGCTTGGATGCAGGTCTGCCATACGGCATTTGATATCGAGGAATTTCTCAGCACCGAGGTCTGCACCGAATCCTGCTTCTGTGATCGCATAATCAGCAAGTTTCATTGCCATCTTGGTTGCTGTTACGGAGTTACATCCATGAGCGATGTTTGCGAATGGTCCGCCGTGTACGATCGCCGGAACGTGTTCCAGTGTCTGAACGAGGTTCGGTTTCAGGGCGTCTTTCAGGAGAGCTGTCATAGCGCCTTCTGCATGGAGGTCACCTGCTGTTACCGGTTTCTGCTCGGATACTTTACCGTAGGTATATCCGATGATGATCCTGGAAAGTCTTTCTTTCAGGTCGGAAATATCGCTTGCGAGGCAGAGAACTGCCATGATCTCAGATGCAACAGTGATGTCATATCCGTCTTCACGCGGCATTCCGTTTGTTCTTCCGCCGAGGCCGTCTACTACGTTACGGAGCTGACGGTCGTTCATGTCCACGCATCTTCTCCATGTGATCTTTCTCGGGTCGATGTTCAGTGCGTTGCCCTGGAAAATGTGGTTGTCGATCATTGCTGCAAGAAGGTTGTTCGCTGCGCCGATCGCATGGAAGTCACCTGTGAAGTGAAGGTTGATGTCCTCCATCGGAACTACCTGTGCATAGCCGCCGCCTGCTGCGCCGCCCTTAACACCGAATACCGGTCCGAGGGATGGCTCACGGAGAGCTACCATAACACTCTTACCGAGTCTCTGCATACCGTCTGCAAGACCTACGGTTGTAGTTGTTTTTCCTTCACCTGCCGGTGTCGGGTTGATAGCGGTTACGAGGATCAGCTTGCCGTCCTTTTTGTCGCTTTCTTTCAGAAGATTGTAATCAATCTTTGCTTTGTACTTACCGTACTGCTCCAGATATTTGTCGTCGATGCCTGCTTTTTCTGCGATCTTGGTGATCGGCTCCATTGTGCACTCCTGTGCGATTTCGATGTCACTTTTGAATCCCATAATGTTACCTCCCGCGTTTTATTTTAGTGTTATTTATAACTAGAGGGTTTTCCCCTTTTTTGTATCAGAGGTTTGACATGATAAAAATCTCAGATTGCTTTTGCAAAAGCTTTCAGTGATCCGATGATCACATCTCCCATAACAGCCATGTCTTCTGCCTGGAAGGATACCGGGAAATTGTCGGAGAAGAGGATCTGTGAGGACGGTGGAAATTCATCGTCTCCCTCCCACAGGATCATCTGCACCAGGTATCCCGGAAAGATCTCAAGCTGATAAGCAATGTCACCGTGCTCTACCGGAACACAGTGGATGTGTTCCATGATCGCCTGAAAATCTTTGATGCGGTTTCCGTAGGAAAAAGCCAGTCGTTTAATGCATCTTCCATCAAACTGTCTCAGGTAGACTTCTCCCCACGGCATTTCGCGATAAGTTTTGAATTTGCCGGTGCCGATAGATGCGGCACCGTTCAGCAGAAAGCGAATCGTCAGAGTTCTGGCATAAACCATGGTTTCCAGCGGGTAAAATCCCATATCGTCTGCCTCGTGGCTAACCTGAAAATCCGGCCAGGAAATCTGATACGTCGTTCCGAGGAATTTCAGAGTAAAAGATTTCTCTTCCTCATTGTAGGAAATGCCAAGTCTCTCGGCGATTTCCTTCGGATCAGCCTCCTGATACTGGCTCAGATAATGTTCCCACGGGAGACGCTCTTTGCTGTCTTTTCCATATCCCAGTTTCTCTCCCACAGATTCCATCTCTGCCGGATCAAATATTGTTTTTATATCAGAACTCATAATTCACCTCTTAAATTTTAAGTATTATCATCTCCACGGATTGCTTCGCTGTTACGCAGTTTCACGATTCTATCTCTGATGAACGTTTGGGAACATGGATGCATCGGTATGTGGGATAAAGCATGCTCCCACGAATTCATCCATGTAAGTCGGAACTGTTGAAAGTTCCATATAAGTCATATTGGCTGCAAGATCATATGTTTTCTTTTCGGCTTCTGTGGAATAAAGCATCAGGTATGCACCAGTCAGGGAAGAGTTTCCGATGTAGTGGAATTTCTCCAGCGGAACATCCGGGAACATTCCGATATTGACTGCATTCTGCATATTGATACCACTTCCGATACCGCCTGCAACATAAACATCATCGATCATTGACACATCGAAATCCAGAGAAGAAAGCATCGTTCTGATCGCTGAGAAGATTGCTCCCTTCGCACGGATAAAGTTGTCAATGTCGACTTCTGTGATCTCTACATTCTTTGAAGAACCAGCTTCTTCCTCAAACGCGATCACATAGCTTCCCATTCCATAATGGTCATGACGGATCCTCTTGCCTTCGCGGACAAATTTGCCCTTCGGATTGATGATTCCTGTCATATAAAGCTCACTAATCACATCTATGATACCGGAACCGCAAAGACCGACCGGTTTGGTTCCCGGTTCACCAACGATCTTGTATGTAGGTTCCATAGTTTCCTTGTCAATGGTACATGCCTCGATCGCACCGTCTGTCGCACGCATACCACAGCTGATATCTCCACCCTCAAAGGCTGGACCTGCAGAGCATGCACAGCTCATCATGAAGTCAGAGTTACCAAATACAAGCTCTCCGTTGGTACCAAGGTCGATGAACAGAGAAAATTCCGGTCTGTTCCAGATCATACTTACCAGAGCGCCTGCCGTGATATCTCCACCTACATAGCTTCCGATATTCGGAGCCATGATGATGTGTGCGTCTTTGTTGATCTCGATGCCTACATCAGATGCAAACATGGAGTTTGTCTTAAAGAATGCCGGGATGTATGGCTCTGTACGAAGATAGTCTGCATTGATCCCTGCAAACAGATGGTTCATCGTCGTATTGGAAGCCACGCACATACGATAGATCTGATTTTCCGGAAGATGGATGCTTCTGCACATCTCATGGATCATCGGATTGATCGTCTCTTTGATCACGGCATCCTGTAATTTCTTGATTCCACCTGGTTTGGTCGTCTCAATGATACGGTTGATGACATCCGCGCCATAACGGATCTGTCCGTTTCCGGAAGAACTCTTGGCAAGGATCTCGCCTGTCGCCATATTGATGATCACAGCAGAAACGGTCGTTGTACCGATATCCACTGCCAGACCGCCCATGATAACATCTTCTTTGCTGTCAAAGATGTCATATACAAACATGTCATTCGGTGTCACGCGAACAACACATTTGACAGAAAACTTGCTCGCACGAAGTACATCCGGAAGCTTACGGAGAACAGCATACGGAACTCTGATCCGGTTAAGGTTCATAAATTTCCGAAGTGCCCTTGTCAGTCTCTCAACATCCGGCATAGTATCATCCAGAGATGGTTCTGCCATCTGAAGTTCCACAACTTCCAAGCTGTTTCTGAACTGAATTCCGGTTTCTTCGATCTGAGATTTTGCTTTTTCAAAAATTGCAATTTCTTCTTTGGAACTTAAATCTGCCACTTTCATTCTGCTCTTGTATGCAGATGCGATATCCGGCACCAGTACCTCCACGTCGGCACTGATCTTGCTCATGCAGGCAAGACGCCAGCCTTTTTCAAATTCCTCATCAGAAATATGAAGTGTCTTCTTGGAGTCCACTTCTCCGCCTTTTAACTGTACCCGACATTTTCCGCAGGCTCCATTTCCGGAACATGGAGCGTCGATTGCCACGTTTGCGCCACGTGCAACTTCGAGTAAATTATCCCCCGCATTGGCAAATGCTTCTACCTTACTGCCATCTTCAAATGCAAATGTCACCTTAAACATGCGGTAACCACCTTTCTCGCCTTGTGAATTTTTGTTTTTCACCTGTGGCACTGGGAGTCAGACCTGGCTGAATTGATAAAAAAAGCCAGAGGCCGCGAAGCCTCCAGCCTTTTTTTGTCTACAGCCGTAAAAAAGTCAGACTGATTAGATTTCCAGATAGGAATCTGCGTACAGGTAGTTGTTCTTAATGATATCGCAGGATTTGATTGTTTCCATCAGACGCAGATCGTTAGGGTTAACGATTGCGGATGTAAGTCCCTGCATCATAGCCATAGCTACCATAGCGGAGTCCATGATCGGACGGATGTGTTTCGGCATACCGTTGGAGTTATTGGAAAGACCACCGGTGCTCTTCATTCCCATATCAGAGATCATTTTGATGAATTCAAGAACTTCCATCTGTTTGTCCTGCATTCCTTTGATAACCAGGAATAACGGGTCAAACCACATGTCGTTCTCAACGTCCATACCATGCTCCATACCTCTCTCCATCAGAGTCTGCATGTACATCATACGTTCGTCATTGTCTTTTGCGATTCCTTCGCCGTTGCAAAGTGCGATAACGATTGCATCGTTAGCTGCTGCAACATCAACGTATCCGATTCTTCCAGCTGCGTCAGCGGAGTTTACGATCGGTTTTCCTTTGGAACGGTTGTATACGGAGATACCAGCTTCGATAGCTGCAACGTTGGAAGTATCCAGTGCCAGCGGAACATTGTCGAAGTTGCCCTGCAAAAGTTCTACAGCCCATTTCATCAGTTCCGGTCCATCGTTCTCAGCTGGTCCGATGTTTACATCAAGATATGTAGCACCTGCGTCAAGCTGCTGTTTTGCTCTCTTGAGGATCGGCTCAGGATCTCTCTCTGTGAATGCTTTATTTACTGCTGGTGCTGTTGTGGAAAGTCTCTCTCCAATTGTAACAAATTTTGCCATACCCTGAATCTCCTTTTCATTTTTATGTTTCAGGGAGGTTCACTCCCTGAACATTATTTTATTTTTATGCGGCAATTATGCCTGCATATCCTTTAAGAATTTTACAAGCTGTACTGCTTCTCTAGGTCCTACGATGATCTCCCATCCCGGAAGTTTAGCTTCAAGGTCGCCCTTGAGGACTGCTACTTTACCAGGGATAACGAGCTTACGGCATTTAACCTTCGGCTCAACTTCTTCTTTGATGTACTCAGAAATGCTGGTGCTGGAGAATTTACCTGCAGCCCAGGATGTCAGTACGGAAAGTCCGCCTGCATCGTTGATAACCAGGTTAAGCGGAACACCGGAACGCTCCAGCTCTCCGGAAACCACGAAGTATGTAAGAGCGAAGTCTACGGTTGTAACAACGAGGGAGTTCTCGTCTGCACCGTTGAGTGGGTAGATACCCGGCTCTACTTTCATCGGCTTCTGCGGGTCTGTGTAAACGTTCTGACGAAGACCGAACAGCGGAAGTGCCTCTGCATATGTCATCTGCTCCATAACGATGATGGAACCATATTTCATTGTAAATACGGAAGCAAGTGCTGCCTGTAAATGATAGTCACCCTTAGCAAGTTTAACCAGGTTTACGATAGACGGATATCCGAATGTTCTATCCTGGTCTTTCAGAGCTGCACGACGAACCTGTACAGTGTTTGCAAAGGTTTCTTTGATGTCAGCGCCTGTTGTGTCAAGAACAAGGTTCTTGTTGCCAAGTTTTTCAAGAGCTGCTACGGTATCATAGAGCTCGTTTAAGTCTTTTCCGGATACTCCGAGAACTACGCCAGCTTCTGTAGCAACTGCGTTCATTGCTTCATAGTTGTCAGCGTTAGCTCCGTTAAGAACCGGTTTGCCATCCTTGCATACTTCAAGAGCAGCTTTAGCGATCTCAGGATCTGTACATCCAAGAACGAGAGTTCTTCCAAGGCCTTTTGCTTTTTCTACAAGTGCTGTGTATTTGGCAGCATCTGCATCTGCGCTGCAGTTTACGTATACAAGTTCTACATGCATTCTCTCACCGATACGGTCATAGTCTACATGTGGGATTGCTGCAAGCTTCGCATCAACTTCTGCATCATCCATGCATGTGCAAAGAGATACAGCGTATCTTGGTTTGCTTACGAATGTTTTTTCATGTCTGAACAGAACAGTCTCTCCTCCGAGAGTGAACTCTGCATCGCCTGTTCCGATCTTGATTGTCTTCATCGGCGGAGCAGTTGCCTCAGACAGGGAAGCCAGTGCTTCGTCAGACATATGTGGACACTGTTCGATCTGCATAGCGCCCTGTGCAACTTTCATAGAGAAAGCCATACATGTCGGACATCCACATTCCTTACAGTTTTTCTTTGGTGTTAATTTAAAAATCTGAATACCATTCAGTGCCATAGCTATTTATTCCTCCTATTATTCCTTAAGCAAGTGCTTTGATCAGTTTGGAAATTGTCTTAACAGATTCCGGATGTCTTAAGATTACGGCATCAGAACCAGCAGCAAGGTCTGCTGCTGCAGTCATAACTTCCATATCGATTCCACGCTCGTCTGCTGATCCCCATTCAGGCATATCAGCTTCAGAAGCTGTAGCTTCTTTTACTGCCCATGTCTCTGCGGATACTGGAGTAATAATAGGCATCTGCAGCATATTGTCGCTCTGACCTAATGCTGCACCTTTGATACGGTCCATAGTAGAAACTACGTACTCATATCCGTAACCAGCTGCTGCACTACCGATGTTCATAACGATCTTCTTCGCATCAACACCAAGCTGTGTAGTAACAACGTTTAACTGTTTTGCAAGGTTGATATCAACGGCTGATTCAGCACCAACGATCTGATTGTAAGCAAGACCTGCTGCTGCACCGATTGCTTTGTAGTTTTCTTCTTTTTCGGAAAGAAGAAGTGCATTTCTTCCCTGAAGAACTTCTGCAACTTTCGGGAGAAGTTCCGCATCCTTCTCTACGTTCTTGCATCCTTCTACAACAAGTGGACAGTCGATAGCGCCAGCCACTTCTTTAACAACCTCGATAAGTTCTTCGATAGATTTGTTTGCTCCGTTCGGGTCTCCACCATCCAGGATCAGAGCAACAAAATCAGCTCCTTCAATAGCTGCTGCTTTCTGAGCGATCTCAGCCATTGTTGTAGCTCCTTCATAATAAGCTTTTACACCTTCTGAAAATTCATCCAGTCCAAGGTCAGAGATCTCTACACCGATTTTGGCTGTGTTCTCTGTTGGTGCATCAAATGTATAGAACGGGAAAGAATTTTCTCCACCGATTGTCACAGTCTTATCTCCGCTTCCGATTGTGACAGCGTTAATCTTTGCATTAAATTTCTGTGGTTTCTGATTAAACGGCATTTCTCATAAGCCTCCTCTTAATTATTAATAACTCAAATAGCAAATAGCATTATACTACATAAAATCGCCAGTTACAAGGGAAGTTGGCTATTTATGTTAAAAAAATATCAAAAATTGTAACGTAATGCATTCCATAAACAATTTAAGATTAATCTCCCAGGGAATGAATGCAAGCATTCATTCCCTTTGCGGAGATTACATCATCGGATCCATTCCAAGTGCCGGATGTCCTTTTTCTGTCAGGAATGCTACCAGTGTTTCTGGATCTTCTGCTACGGTCTCATCACCGATCATGTCTGTGAAGTTTTCGATTCCGTAGAGTTCCTGAGCTGTCTTGTTCAGACGTTCTGCAACGAATTCTTTCAGTTCTTTTGGCATCCATACGATACGTTCGATACCGCCTTCAGCCTTCATGAATTTCTTAGAGGAGATGAAGTGTTTTCCATGTCCCATGAATCCAGGAGTCTGAACACCGCCGCCTGTCATGGAAGCCATTTCTGGGAAGGTCATTCCAAGAGGTGTCATGCCTGCATACTCACGGTTAGCGATAACTACACCATTGGAGAATGGCTCGATACCACAGATACATTCGAAGCATCCACAGGAAGTCATAGGATCCTGCATGATGGAGTACAGTGTAACGTGCTCCAGAGCACCCTGTGAGAATTTCTGAACTGCTTCATCAACGTCTTCGTAAGAACCAAGGTTCTCATCGATCGGACGCTCTTTGGTGATGATCTGGCAAGGTCCGTTAGGATCAAGCTGATGTGTAGCTTTTGCATCCAGCCATGAAACGGCACCGCAAAGACCAAGTCTCTCTGGTGTTACGACACATACGTGGCTTGGAGAGAATGCCTGGCAGAGGATACAGCTGTAGTATACATCTACAGACTCATCTGTCAGAGTGTCAAGACGCTCATCACGTTTGTCGAAGGTCGGGATAGCAACCTCATGACGGATTCTTGTACATTCTGCCGGATCTGTATAGATAACAACTTCACATTTGTCAACAACTGCGTCGAATTCGTTCTTGACAGAAGCGTAAAGAACTTCACCGATATGTTTGATCTTGAAGCCTGCGTTGAATGCTTCGATGCTGATACGGATACGCTGCATATCACGCTGTCCTGTGTGGTATACACCCTCGATACAGTTGATGTAGTTGTGGAATTTACGCTCGATAACCGGTTCGAAGTCTGCCTGCATGTTCTTGCCTGCAACTTTAACAACATATGCGATGCTGTTCTTGCTTCCAAGTTCCATGTCGTCTACTTCCGGTCCAACTACTGTGATCTTGTGATCTTCGATCTCAGAAGCGTCACAGGTCTGTACAAGCTCTGCACAGTCAACACGGGAACCATCGAATTCAACCTGCATGTCTTTACGACGGATGATCTCACCTTCGAATGCGGATGCGAAAGCAACCGGGATATCGATGTTTGTGATCTTGATCTTGATGTCACGTGCTTCCAGGGATGTAGCATTGAATTTGCTTACATCTTCCTGAACGATAAGGCTCTTCGGTACGCGGAAGATATTCTCTGTCTCGTTTGTAACTACCGGGAATCCAAGTGCGATAGCACCTGCACCACAAGCTACGATCACGTCATCCAGAGGTTTGAATGCGTTTACGAATGCCGGTACACGGTCCATTGTGTATTTCATCAGTGTGCCTGCATCTCCAGGTTTTACGTTACCGAAGATCAGAGCTGCACGAAGTGCTACAGATACTACATGGATAACTGCTGTAACGTCTTTGCCAAGCGGGATAACACGAACGTTTGCGCCTGTCTTCATTCCAGCTTCTGCAACCTGGTCGATGATTCCGCCAACCAGTGTTACGAGGATACCCTGTGCCTGATAGCTCTTAACAAGAGCAACACCTTCTTCTGTTGTAGGAGCAGCTCCGAGGATTACTGCTACACCAGGGATATCGCCTGTTACAAGCGGTACACCAAGTTCACGGATCACTGCATCTGCAAGATGTCCGTAGCATGGTTCTTCGTATGGTGTTGCACCATCAATGTATTTCAGAACTTCGATGAACTCTGCGCAGAGTGCTGTAGCAACACCTGACATGAATGCATCGTTTAATCTTTTTTCTCTTGTCATAAGTGTTTTAACAACACCAAGAGCTTCTTTTAATTCTTTTAATGTTGTAACTTTTGTTCCTGTTACAGCATAATAACATGGAAGGCTGTAAGCGGTGTTCGGGAAGCTGACAGCTTTGTCTTCGCCGTACTGAGCGATTGCTCCGTCGATAGCGCCCTCTGTTAAACCATATACAGCATCATTTCCGCCGAATACTCTATCAAATAAAGTCACGTTAATACCTCCTGTTTTTAAAGACTTGAGTTCTGGTCAATCTTTTCTTTTATTTTTGTTATTTCAGCCGTTACAGTCTGGCTGAAATCGTAAGGGGATTTTCCCTGACGGTCAGCGTCTATAACTTCTGTGTTGTAGTGGATCATTCCAAGAAGATCTTCTGCCGGGATCCTGGAACGGATGAATGCTTCATCGTCCTCGTTCCTTACTTTATTTGCCACAACTTTGACCTGTGCGACACCGAGATCTTTGGCAAGTCGTTTTACATTTTTGTAGGTCTGCACACTTCTTGCCCCTGGTTCAATCACTACAATAAATTCATCCATGCTTTCCGTGGTGCCCCGGCCCAGATGCTCCAGACCGGCTTCCATATCAAGGATCACCACATCGTCCCTGTGAATCACAAGATTATTAATGATCCGTTTCAACATGACATGCTCCGGACAGACACAGCCGCCCCCACCTGTTTCCACGGTACCAAGGACAAGCAGTTTCACGCCATTGCAGGTCTTGCCGTAGGTATCCGGGATATCGTCTACCTTCGGGTTCAGTTTATAAAACTGATTCTGACTGTTGGCTCCGGTACGCTCCTCCACCAGCTTACGCATTCTGGAGATCGGTACGATGGAATCCAGTGTTTCCTCGTCAAATCCAAGTGCCAGACCTAGATTTGCATCCGGGTCTACATCTGCCGCAAGGACCTTCTTTCCTTCGTCTGCGTATAATCTGGCAAGTGTTGCCGCAAAAGTTGTCTTTCCTACTCCGCCTTTACCGGTTACTGCTATTTTCATAAGTTAATCGCGCCTTTCCTGCTATCAGATGCCGAGAGCTGCTCTCTTCTCTTCGATTCTCTCGATCATCAGATCGCCTAATTTGTCAATGTCTTTTTCTACTGTGTAAGCAGCTTCTACCCAGTCACGAACACCTTCGGTAAGAAGTCCTGCCACCTGATCAGATCCGGATACATATGGATCTACGCCAAGGAAGGTATCAAGACCTGTTGCTACTACGTAGTTTCCGATGGAAACAGCTTTCTCAGACATCCACTCAGGAGCACATCCTACTACTGGAAGCTGGGAAATGTTAAGTCCGGAATCCTTTGCAAGTTCAGATGCGAGGATCAGCATACGGCTGATATCTACACAGGATCCCATGTGTAATACTGGCGGGATGTCCGCAAGCTCACAGACACGTTTCAGTCCTGCACCGCAGAGGTCTTTGGCTGCTTTGTCCATAAGGCCGGCTTTTGCTGCTGCCTGTGCTGAACATCCGGAAGCGATGATAACGATATCGTTTGCAAGCAGTTTCTTCATCAGCTCGATATGAGCGGAGTCAGGTCTGATCTTCGGGTTGTTACATCCAACCATTGCAACTGCACCACGGATAACACCAGATGTGATGCACTCAAGGAGAGGTTTGGTTGTTCCTGTCTCATCTACCTGAGAGTTTGTTACACCGTCAAGTGTCTTAACGATTGCTTCAACAGAGTATCCAACAGTTGCTTTCTGTTTCATATCCGGGATATATACGAGATCCGGTTTTCTGTTCTTGAAGTTCTCACATGCCAGTTTAACGATCTGACGTGCTTTTTCTCCTGCTGCGCCTGCGCTGAATTCGATGAATTCGGAATCTGGCATCTGACAGATCGGAGAAGTTGTGATGAATTTAGTATGGAAACATTTGCTCAGAGGTCCTAATGCCGGGAAGATACACTGAACGTCAACAACGATCGCTTCACATGCACCGGTCAGAACAACGTTTTCCTGCTGTAAGAAGTTACCAGCCATCGGGATACCACGACGCATAGCTACTTCGTTTGATGTACAACATACACCGGAAATAGTGATGCCTTTTGCACCCATGGATTTTGCGTAGTCGATCATTTCTTTGCTGTCTGCAACTTCACAGATCATCTCAGAAAGACTCGGATCATGTCCGTGTACTACGATGTTTACGTTTTCTGCGTTCATAACGCCAAGGTTTGCTTCTGTTTCGATCGGCTTCGGAGTTCCGAACAGTACGTCAGAGAACTCTGTTCCACACATGGAACCGCCCCATCCATCAGAAAGTCCGTTACGAAGTGCCTGACGGATCAGTGCCTCCGGTTTGCAGGTGTTACCCATATGGGTCATATGTAATGCACAGGAAACCTCACGGTCGATTGCTCTTGGCTCGATTCCTGCTTCGTGCCACAGATCCTGTGTATGCTGAGGTGCTCTCTTAAGCCATCTGGAAATGCCTCTGATCTTTCCGTATTCTTCCTGAGCCAGGTCAGACATCTCATGAGCAAGATCGTAGATGTCTTTGCCCTCTGTCTCAACGCCCCATTCTTTTGCGATACGGATCAGTTTCTCAGGATCTTTTACCTGATAGTCGCCGCCTTCTTTTGCATGTCCGAGGGTGATACAGATCTCACGTCCATGATCGGAATGTGTAGCTGCTCCGCCTGCTGTGAAGCGAAGGAAGTTTCTTCCTACGATACCGTGTGCATCGCATCCGCAGATTCCTCTCGGAGCCTTTGGAGTAATACGACATGGTCCCATGGAACAGATACGGCAGCAGATACCCTGCTCACCGAACTTACAGTGTGGAGTCTGGTTTTTTACACGGAACTGCCAAGCGTCTGCGCCTACCTTTGCGCCAGTTTCCAACAGTCGGTTGGTAGCAGCTTCAAATTCTTCCACTGTAGTTAATTTGAATTCACTCATTATAGACCTCCTTTTATTATACATGATGAGTCATGTATTTTTACCTTTCTATAAAGTTTTATATAATAACCCTCCAGACAGAACCCATCCCCGCCCATGGGTTATTTTCCTGTAAAAAATCTGCTGAATCCTGTATTGTTCAGCATCTGTTATAAATTCTCCTGCTGTGATCGCAGGAAAATCATGATTATAAACTTAACTTGCCGGCAATTTCCCTTAATGCCTTCTTGACCGGATTGTCCTCCGGAAGACTGGCTGTAGGTTTGCCATCACAGTCATATTCATAAACAGTTTCATCCTGCGGTACTACACCGAGAAGATGAAGTCCCTGATTGGCGATCTCTTCTTTGATCCCGTCATTCAGTTCTCCCTTCGGTGCACGGTTGACGATCAGTCCTACCGTGTCCGGTTTCATTCCGCATTCATCGATCAGTTTCGCGATCCTTCCAACAGCCTGGATTCCTCTTCGGGAGCAGTCGCTCACCAGGATCGCAGTCTGCATGGACGGAAGAACGCCTCTGCTGATATGCTCCATACCTGCTTCGTTATCTACTACGATATATGGATAATGATTCTGATACTTGGCAAGCTGAGCCTGAAGCAGGCCGTTTACATAACAGTAGCAGCCCTTTCCCTGTGTTCTGCCCATTACGAGCAGATCAAAATCATCTTCCTCAACCAGTGCATCCTCAAATCTGAGTTCAGCATAATCTGCCTTGGACATTCCTTTCGGAATCGGGTTTTCCTTTGCGATCTCTGCCTGTGCGATCTCCTCACGTACATCACCGAGAGTTGTGTCAACCTTTACTCCCAGGACTTCGTTCAGGTTGGAATTCGCATCTGCATCAACTGCAAGGATCGGTCCTTTGTTCTGTTCGCAGAGATACTGGATCAGCATTCCACATAAAGTAGTTTTACCTACGCCGCCTTTACCGGCGACAGCAATCACATGTGCCATAACTTAAAGAGTGCCTCCTACTCTATTTTCATATTAGTGTACGCATGCCAGATGCATTGATGATCTCGCTTACGTCTTTCCATTTATTCAGCGCATACAGGTGGATACCTTCTACGCCAAGAGCACGGTATTTGTCAATCTGCCTGATCGTGTACTCAATACCGGCTTTCTTGAAATCTTCTTTCTTCTGTTCAAGGTTATCGTCGAATGGTGCTTTATCGAACGGATTCGGGAAGATCCAGTATTTAGAGATAAGTCTGGAAAGTTCTCGATCCATAACACAGCCATTACGTGAAAGAGCCATGCTGATCGTAGCTGCCTGATCCAGGATCGGCATGATCCCTACATCGATCGGCATCGTGACACCGGCCTTGCGGATCTTGTCCTGCCAGCGTGCGAACTGCTCCATATCCCAGCAGAGCTGCGTCATGATATAATCAGCACCATTGTCCTGTTTCATCTTAAGGACGGAAACATCTGCATCCAGGCTGCGGCATGCGATATGCCCTTCCGGCGAACCTGCTACTGCAATTTCAAACTTGTCTCCAAATTCCCGGCGGATAAACTTGACAAGATCTGTCGCATAGTTAAAATCTCCGCCCGTGGAGTGTTCTCCTCTCGGGAAATCCCCACGAAGAGCAAGGATGTGATCAACGCCCTCTCTCAGGTATGTCTCAAGCTGGTCCCTGATTCCTTCTTTGGTGTTCTTGATAACCGTAAAATGAGTTACCGGAACAGTACCGGCTTTCTTTACCATCTGACATACTTCTCTGTTCGCTCCTACATTGCCGCCTCCGGCTCCGTATGTAACAGAGATATATTCTGGTTCAAACTGACAAAGATGCTCGATCGTTCCCGGAAGATTCTCCATACCCTTGTCGGTCTTGGGCGGGAACAATTCAAAAGAAAGGAGTTGTCTTTCCTTCATCAGCTCAGTCAATTTTACTGATGCCATAGCTGCACCTCCTTATATTAAACTAATGCTTGTAAGTCCCGGACGATCAGTCATCGCAGCAAAGCTTTACAATGCTGTTTGCCAGGTCTACCATAAGGATATGTCCCTCTACGACACGCTCATCTCCCATAATGTCTCTGAGCACCAGTTTATTTCCATCTACATCAATTCTGGATACATTCTTAAAGATAACAGAATTATCGTTTTCTTTGTATACAGTTGCAAGACACATAACTCTCACCTCCGCCATTCTGTTGTGTCATATTATTGTGTCATATTAAAAGTCAATATTACCGTTCACTGTAACAGATCCTATTTCATTTCTTCCTTAACAAGTGTAAGTGCAAGTCCCAGGCGCATGTTGCCCTTCTGGAAATCTGCAACTGCTTCCTTGATCGTCTTGGCTGAACTTGCAAGCCCCATCTTCTCCAGGTTGTCGGCCATCTGGTCGAGTTCTGCTGCGTGATGCTCATTGTGCTGCAGCATGTAAGTCAGAAGTGCTACTGTCTCTTTCTTGCAGTCCCCGCCCTCACAGGATCCACAGTGTTCCTGGCTGGAACAGCTGCTGTCGTGTGTATGTGCATGTTCTCCGTCTCCGTGAGAATGAGAATGTGTATGGGTCACACCGTCCGCATGTGTATGTTCATGTGTGTGTCCCTCTGTATGTTCATGTCCGTGCTGGACAAGGTTTCCGTTTTCATCTTTTATTAAGTGCATTGTCTACTCCTTTCTGCACAAATCCCTGTCAGTCTGTCTTAAACGTGACAAACTTCTGACAAGAATTTATCAATTAAATTCATTATACATCTTTTGTTATAGTTAATCAAGGCTATATTGAGAAAAAACGCACAAAAATCATTCCTGTTTCTATTTCTTTTTTTGCATTTTTCGCATCTGCTGATTATTTTTCTCGTTATATAAATAACGCTATCGTTTTAATATTAACAATCTTTATTTTCACCTTTTTTCCATGCCTATGTAAATTCATGTATTAAATATTTAACATATTTGATGTTCTTCTTTCACATTTTTATGTTATAATATATAAAAATTTTTAAATTGATAAGCAAGGAGGAAGCATTTTGACTACTTCTGTATTCTTAAATAATGACAGAACCATGCCGCTTCTGGGGCTGGGTCTATATAAAGCCACCGCTGACGACGAGGCAGAGAATGCCATCATATCCGCAGCCAAGAACGGCTACCGCCTGTTCGATACTGCTTCTGCATACAAGAACGAAGAGAGTGTCGGACGTGGTATTGCACGATGCGGAGTTCCGCGTAAGGATCTTTTTATCACCACCAAGATCTGGAATAACGCACAGCGTCTCGGAGATGTGGACGGGGCTTTTGAGCGAAGCCTTGACCGTCTTGGTCTTGATTATATCGATCTTTATCTGATCCACTGGCCGGTTCCGGGATGTTATCTCAATACCTGGAAGGAAATGGAGAAATTTCTTGAATCTGGACGGGCTCTTTCTATCGGTGTCAGCAATTTTGAGATCCGTCATCTCGAAGAACTTCGTAAGGTATCCGGGATCATTCCTGCAGTCAACCAGATCGAATGCCATCCTCTCTGCTATCCGCGGGAGCTCATTGAATACTGCCAGGCAAACGGGATCCAGGTACAGGCTTATGCTCCACTGGCGCGAGGCGCTTATCTGGACAATGATATCCTCTGCGTACTTGGTACGAAATATGCACATACGCCTGCTCAGATCGGACTTCGCTGGGCTGTTCAGAAGGGTATCTCCGTAATTCCAAAATCCACCCGCCCGGAGCGTATTGCTGCCAATGCACGTATTTTTGATTTTGAGATTGAGCAGGAGGACATGGATCTTCTCGACACGCTCAATCAGAATTACCACAGTTCTCATGTTCCGGAGGATCTGAGAGATACTATTTTTTGATTATTTTCATATTATACGCGGTCAAAAGCCGGTTGATCACCTTTTGTGTATGATCGACCGGCTTTTTTAAGCCTTACATTCAGTTATTCGAAGATATCTTCTCTTGTGATATTCTTTGCCCATTCTCCCTTGCGGTAATGACGGATGACCCATGGCCATTTTACAAATTCATCGGTGCACAGAAGGAAATATACCCAGAGCACCGGAAGCTTCAGCACGAACGCCGCAAAGAATCCAAGCGGTACTGCATAGACCCACATATCGATCGTATCACAGATCAGACCGAATTTCGTATCGCCTCCTGCACGGAAAACCCCGGCGATCAGCGCTGTGTTTACCGCAGATCCCATGATATAGTAGCTGTTGATCAGGAGCATATATTTCAGATAGTGCATTGCCGTATCATTCAGAAATGCAAATCTCAGTACAAACGGAGTTACCGCCAGTACGATCACACCTCCTACTGCTCCTGCTACAACTGTCATCTTCAGCATTCTGGACGCATAGGATTTGGATTTCTCGAGTTCTTCCTGTCCCATCACTCTGCCGAGAAGGATCGTTCCTGCACTCGCGATCGCAAAGCAGAAAACAGATCCTACGTTTCGAACAACAGTAACCAGTGAATTGGCTGCCACCGCCTCTGTTCCAAGATGTCCCAGAATTACAGAATACATGGAAAAAGCCACACTCCAGGAAAGGTCATTTCCAAGTGCCGGGAGAGAAAGGTGGATGAAATCATTCAGCAGCGTCTTGCTTCGGATAAACATATAAGCTGGATTCAGTTTTACATCTTTGCTCAACAAAGATACGATCACGCAGGCAACGAGCTGTATCAGCCTGGAAGATGCCGTTGCGATCGCCACACCGGTCACTCCAAGCTTCGGTGCTCCAAACAGTCCAAAAATAAAAACGGCATTCAACAGAATGTTTAGTCCAAATGCCAGCATATTCAATGTCATACTGATCGTCACGCGGCCGATGCTTCGAAGGATCGCAAGGTAGATTTCTGTCACTCCCCAGCAGAGATAGGTGATCCCCATGATCCGTATGTAAGAAGATCCGATCGCGATCAGTTCCTGATCTGAAGTGAATAATAATAACATCCTCTGCGGCATGGTAAATGCAGCCAGTGCCACAAGTACTGAGATTGCAAGCGAAAAGCGAAGGGCAATTCCCTCTACGGCATGGATCGCCTGCATGTTTTTCTTGCCAAAGTACTGTGCACACAAAAGGGATGCTCCAGTGCCCAGTCCATAATATACCATAAACAGAATGTTAGAATAATTTGCTGCCAGTGATACTGCCGAGATCGCAGACTGTCCTACATAATTCAGCATGATCACATCCGATGAGTTTACTGCCGCACTGAGCAGGTTCTGAATGATGATCGGAATCGCAAGCTTGAACATCTGCCGGTAAAAATCGTCTTTTTTGACTGTTTTTACCATGGCAGCATTGGTGTTTCTACTTTTTTGTCGCGGAGCATCAGGTCTCTTACGGCGTCGGCTGCTGGTTTGTCTTCAAACAGGACTTTGTTGACTTCCATGATGATCGGCATCTCTACTTCGTATTTCTCAGCAAGGCTCTTGGCTGCCTTGGCGGAATAAACGCCCTCGACGACCATCTGAACTTCATCCATTGCCTGCTGCATCGTGTATCCCTTACCGATCAGATAGCCGGCCTTGCGGTTACGGCTGTGGACACTCGCGCAGGTTACGATCAGATCTCCGATCCCGGAAAGCCCTCCAAAAGTCTCCACTCTGGCGCCCATCTTCGTTCCAAGGCGTGCGATCTCCGCAATCCCTCGTGTGATCAGAGCCGCCTTGGTGTTGTCTCCATATCCAAGTCCGTCTGCGGTTCCTGCCGCAAGTGCGATTACATTCTTGAGTGAGCCTCCAAGTTCTACGCCGAGCGTATCCGGTGTCGTATAAACGCGGAATACAGGACTTGTAAAAATCCCCTGGAGATACTCTGCTGTCTCTCTCTTCGGTCCGCTGATCACGCAGGTCGTCGGAAGCCCTCTTCCCACTTCCTCTGCGTGGCTCGGTCCGGAAAGCACGTAGACGCCTGCTGCCGGGATCTCTTCGCTGATGATGTCTGTCATGGTCATCAGGGTCTTTTCTTCGATTCCCTTGGCAACATTGACAATGATCTGTCCTTCCTTTACATCAGCTGCCATCAATTTCGATGTACTTCTGATATATGGGGACGGCACAGCCAGAACGATCACTTCTGCGGTTTCCACGCAACTTTTCACATCTGCAGTAAGATCGATATTCTCCGGGATATGTACCCCCGGCAGTTTGGAAGTAAGTTCTCTCGTTTCTTTGAGAGCATCTACTTCTTCCTGAAATCTGGACCAGAGACGAACCTCATGTCCATTATTGCTCAGAAGGACCGAAAGTGCAGTTCCCCAGCTTCCTGCTCCCAATACACTGATTTTTGCCATTATGCTACCTTTTAACCTTTCTTTGATTTTCCGACAAGTACTTTGTTTTCTTCTCCGCGTACCAGCCTCACGATATTGGCTCTGTGTCTCCAGAACGCAAGGCAGGTCAGAAACACCATCACCCCGTACATCTCCAGGGTGTGTGGTCTGTCCATCCCGTAAGCACCATGCTCGCCGCGCACGATCAGTGCGATCAGTGCAACCATATAGCAGCTTAATGAGCACAGTGAAACATAATGTGTCAGGAAAAAGATCACAAAGAACACGATCGCACAGAGGACAAAAATTCTCCAGTCAAAAGCGATCAGAAATCCAACAGATGCCGCGATTCCCTTTCCGCCGCGGAATCCAAGGTTGATAGGAAAGTTATGACCAAGGACACAGCCTGCTGCCGCATAGATTGCAAGCAGAGGCATGACACCAGCGGCAGAGTTACGGAAGATCAATCGCACGACCACGATCGCCAGCACACATTTGAGGCAGTCGCCAAGAAGCGTCATCGCGCCGGCTTTTTTGCCAAACGTGCGCAGGGCATTGGTGGTTCCTGCATTGCCACTTCCATGTTCACGGATATCTGTCTTATGCATCTTTCCAATAATATAAGAAGTCTGGAACAGTCCAAAAACATAACCTACCAGAAGGCATATCAAACGTTCAGTCATTTCATTCAACTCTTTTCCCCGCGTTCACGGATAATAAATTTCAGCGGTGTGCCGCGGAAACCGAATGCATCCCTTACCTTGTTCTCGATGTAACGGGTGTAGGAGAAATGCATCAGTTCTTTGTCATTTACAAAGATCACGAATGTCGGCGGGCGCACTCCAACCTGAGTCATATAGAAGATCTTGAGACGCTTGCCACGGTCAGACGGCGGCTGCTGCATGGCAACGGCTTCTGCGAGGATCTCATTAAGAACACCGGTCTGGATACGGAGTGTCTGGTTCTCGATAACTGCATCAATGGTCTCAAAAAGCTTCGGCAGACGCTGGCCTGTCTTGGCAGAGATAAAAACAAGTTCTGCATACGGCATATACGCCAGCACTTCTCTGATGCGGTTTGTGTGTTTGTAGATGGTCTTGTCGTCCTTCTCAACGGCATCCCATTTATTGACCGCGATGATAACGCCCTTGCCGCGCTCATGTGCGATTCCGGCGATCTTAGCATCCTGCTCAGTGACACCCTCTGTCGCATCGATCACGATCACGACAACATGTGCACGCTCTACTGCTGTCACAGTACGGATCACGCTGTAACGCTCGATCTCTTCTTTGATCTTGCCTTTGCGGCGGAGTCCTGCGGTGTCGATAAAGATGTATTCTTTGCCCTGCCATTTGACTTTGGCATCGACGGCATCTCTTGTAGTTCCTGCAATATCGGATACGATCACACGGTCCTCACCAAGCAGACGGTTGATCAAGGAAGACTTACCTACGTTCGGTTTACCTACAACAGCGATCTTCGGAATGTCGTCGTCCTCTTCTGTGTCAAGTCCTTCCGGGAATTCCTTGACGATCTCATCCAGCATATCGCCAAGTCCGGTACGGTTGGCTGCGGAGATCGGTATCGGTTCTCCGATACCAAGGTTATAAAATTCATAAACGTCCATCATATATTTCTGAACGCTGTCTACCTTGTTTACAACAAGAATGACCGGTTTCTGGCTGCGGCGCAGCATATCTGCAACCTTCGCATCAGAATCCACAAGTCCCTGCTGTACATCTGTGATAAATACGATAACATCGGCAGTGTCGATCGCAATCTGTGCCTGCTCTCTCATCTGAGAAAGAATGATGTCACCGCTGTCCGGCTCAATTCCGCCAGTATCGATCATGGTAAAGGATTTGTCCAGCCATGTCACATCAGCATAAATTCTGTCACGGGTCACACCCGGTGTATCTTTTACAATAGATATCATTTCGCCTGCCAGGGCGTTAAACAACGTGGATTTGCCGACATTAGGCCTGCCCACTATTGCTACTACTGGTTTGCTCATACATTTGTCTCCTTGTCTGTTTTTTATTCTGAACGGGATCCAGTACAGAAGATACCAGATCTTCCCCGTCTTCCTCTACGATTACGATTTCTCTTCCAATTGCCTTTGAAACATCATCCACGGTCAGATCATCCAGAAAAACATTCTCACCGCTTCTGAGCATATTGCACGGGATCAGAACTCTCTCACCCAGCTTGCGGTTCGAAAGCTGTTCTTTCAGGTCGGTGCCTGTGATAAGCCCGGAAACTGTGATCTTTTCGCCGAAGAAATTGTTCCTGATCGTGATCACTTCATATTCAAGATTCGGATATTTCGTGGAAATCTTTTCGAGACATTTCTCGATATAAGGTGCTGCCAGCTTGCCGGTCGCAACGGTAATGGATCTTGGTTTCTCATCTCCCGTACGTTTCTCAACAGCTAGTCTGACCTCTGTATCCAGAAGTCTCAGCATTCCCACTCCGTTCTCAAGCTGAAGATAACCATCATACCGCTCTTCCTCCGGAAGTTCCAGTCCTGCGAGAATATACCACTCATCAGAAGCGTGGATGAAATGGATTCCATGTTCCTTGTACATCTTGCGCTGCCAGCGATGGATCTGTTCGAGAACCTTGATCGCATCCTCACGTTCAAAACTTTCCAGCGGGTAAAGTCCGTCACGGAATTTCGTCAGGCCTACTGGGACCACTGATACACTCTGAAGGACCGGCGCATATGCAGAAAGTTTCTCCAGGCTGTACTCCAGTTCCTCACCATCGTTGACTCCCTTGCACAGAACGATCTGTCCGTTCATGGTGATCCCCGCCTCGTAAAGCTGGTCCACTTTCTTGAGGGCATCCCCCGCGAAACGATTGTGGAGCATCTTGCAGCGAAGCTTCGGATTCATTGCCTGGAAAGAAACATTGATCGGAGACAGGTGATATTTGATCACCCTCTGAATATCCTCCTGGCTCATATTCGTCAATGTCACATAGTTTCCCTGCAGGAAGGAAAGCCTGGAATCATCATCCTTAAAATAGAGAGTCTCCCTCATTCCCGGCGGCATCTGGTCGATAAAGCAGAACATGCAATGGTTGCTACAGGAACGGTAATCATCCATCAGGCCATTCTCAAACTCTATTCCCAGATCCTCATCATAATCCTTCTCCACTTCCAGCTCCCAGATCTCTCCGTTGGCTTTCTCTATAAGAAGTTCTATATATTCATCGTTCATCAGATAACGGTAATCAAAAACATCCTCCACCGCCTGATGATTGATCTCTGCCAGCACATCTCCCGGCTCCAGCTCCAGCTCCTCGCCGATGCTTCCAGGAAGAACTTTGGAAATCTTATGTTTCTTTTTTTTCATGGTGTTCCTTTCTTTTTGTCATTCGGATATGCCTTCGTCCATATCCGGATCATTACTATGATAACAATTCTCCGGGTAAAAATCAATAAATTCCTTGACGGGATTTAGGTCAAATGTTATAAATGTAGTAGGACTCAGTTTGAAAAACTATACCTAGGAGGAATATTATGCCAAATATAGAGTTACTTGAAAAAGCGACCCCGGTTGCTCCCATCCGTATTGCAGCACTTGCCGGATGTCAGGATCTTGCAAAAGAGGTTGACAAGAAACTTGTAAAATTCCGTAAAGAACTTGTAGCAAAGAAGAAACCGAGCACTGTACCACAGGGATACAGCCTTCCTTCTTTCCTTGTCGAGTGCGAATGCGTCCGCTTCGGTACCGGCGAGGGCAAGGGTTACATCAAAGAATCTGTACGTGGTGCCGATCTCTTTATCATGGTAGATATCACCAACTACACAGAAACTTACACCGTATGCGGTCATGAGAACCACATGTCACCGGACAACCATTATCAGGATCTCAAGAGGATCATTTCCGCAGCTACCGGCAAAGCTCATCGTATCAACGTCATCATGCCGTTCCTTTACGAAGGACGTCAGCACCGCCGTACCAAGAGAGAATCTCTTGACTGTGCACTGATGCTCAAGGAATTAAGTGATATGGGCGTTTCCAACTTTATCACTTTTGATGCGCATGACCCACGTGTACAGAACTCCATCCCGCTCAACGGATTTGATAACTTCTTCCCGACCTACCAGTTCCTCAAAGCACTGGTTAAAGAAGTCAAGGACTTCAAGCTTGACAACGATCATCTGATGATCATCAGCCCAGATGAGGGTGCGATGTCACGAGCAGTATATTTCTCTAACATTCTCGGTGTTGATATGGGTATGTTCTACAAACGTCGTGATTATTCTACCGTTGTCAACGGCAAGAACCCGATCGTTGCCCATGAGTTCCTCGGAGATTCCGTAGAGGGCAAGGATGTTGTCATCATCGACGATATGATCTCTTCCGGAGAGAGTATGCTCGATGTTGCCAAGCAGATCAAGGAACGTAAAGCAAAGCGTGTCTTCATCTGTACTACTTACGGTCTGTTCACAGACGGTCTCAAGAAATTCGATGAATACTATGAGAAAGGCTGGATCGACAAGGTTATCACCACCAACCTGAACTACCGTGATCCTGAACTGCTCACAAGACCATATTACGTCGAAGCAAACATGAGCAAATACCTTGCAAGTATCATGGACATCATCAACCATGACTTATCTGTAGAGAAAGTTCGTTCCAGCAACGAAAAGATCATGGAGCTGATGGAAAAAGTAAGCAAACGCTGATTTTTCTCTTACATGTATATTTACGGGCTGTATACAGTTTTTGTACTGTATGCAGCCCGTTTTTTATTGCCTGTGCAGTTGTTAGTTGTATCTTATCAGCGGATCCCCAGAAATGCCCCCAGATTTCCTCTCCTGCCATGGGAAGCCCTGTGCGAAAAAAGGAATTCCGGATTGCAGCAGGTGCACAGATTTGGCATGGAAATATGCTCTTCTTTCAAGCCTGCTCCCAGCATGATCTGGTGATTTGCCTCCCAGAGATCCAGCTGGTATTTGCCATCCGGCTTACCATAAAACAGAGCATCCCACTTGTCTTGTGGGAAAGCAGCGCGGAACTGTTCGATCACATCTTCACTCACTTCATAACAGTCCTGGCAGATGGATGGACCGACTGCGCCGTAGATCTCCGACGGGTCAGAGCCGAATTCTTCCTGCATCCTTCGAACTGTGACCTCCCCGATCTTTGCCACCGTTCCTCTCCATCCGGAATGAGAAAGTCCGATCGCTCGGTGCACCGGATCGATAAAGTACAGAGGCACACAATCCGCGTAAAATGTCGCAAGGACCAGCCCCGGTACATTGGTGATCATCCCATCCACGTCTGTGTACGGTCTTGGTTTCGTGATGCCGTTTCCGCGGTCTTCTTCTGTGACAAGGCGCACATTTGCTGTATGTGTCTGGTCAGAAGTCACGATATCTTCCATTTTGAAACCGACTGCATCTGCCAGTCTGCGATAATTTTCTCTTACCGCCTCGTCTTTGTCACCTCTTGTAAAACTTAAGTTCATAGAAGAATAGATTCCCTCACTGACACCGCCAAGTCTGGTGCTGAATGCATGCACAAATCCCGGCAGTCTGTCAAATTCCGGATAGGTAAGATACGTTACACCTTCTCTTGTATTCACATGCATCCTGGGTTCGTTTTCCTGATGCCATTTTATCTTTATCATCGTGTACTCTCCTCTCTGCATTTTATCCGCAGTAATCAAATGCATTTCTGATCCACTGGATCTCATCTCCGTCAATTGCCACCACATCAAATCTGCATGGAGGCTCCCCATATCCATAACGGAGCAGATAAAACTGTGCCGCCCTGCTGATCCGACGCTGTTTCTTAAAGTCTACGGCTGCTGCCGCTTCTCCGGAAGTTGTTGTCGCCCGGTATTTCACTTCTACAAAGACAAGATATTTTCCGTCTTTCGCAACCAGGTCAATCTCGCCTCCCCGGCAGAAAAAATTGTGTTCAAGGATCTTAAGCCCTTGTTTTTCCAGAAAGGCAGCCGCCTGTTCTTCATGACGACTGCCTACTTTACGTTTGTTGATACGCGCCCGCTCTTTTCTTTTTTATGTGTCGGTATCTTTGGTATTTATAAAATTTTATACGAAGTGTGTGATAAAACTTGCTCTGTGTATCGGGGACGGACCATATTTCTTGAGGGCTTCAATGTGCTCCGATGAGCCATAGCCCTTATTGGAAGCAAATCCGTATCCCGGCAGAGTCTTGTCATACTCAACCATCATTCTGTCCCTTGTGACCTTGGCAACAATGCTGGCCGCTGCAATGGATGCGCTCTTGGCATCTCCCTTGATGATCGGAACCTGCGGGATCGTCACCTGCGGAATCGTCACTGCATCGTTGAGAAGAAGCTGCGGAGTGACTTTAAGCTTACTGATTGCCTCCTGCATTGCCTCATAAGTCGCCTGGAGAATGTTGATCTCATCGATCCTCTGTGGACTTGCCATGCCGATGCCTACCGCGACAGCTTTCTCCATGATGACATCATAGAGTTCTTCTCTCTTGTGTGCTGTCAGTTTCTTGGAATCGTTCAGATAAAGGATATCATGATCCTTCGGCAGAATCACTGCGCAGGCAACCACCGGTCCTGCAAGCGGTCCCCTTCCAACCTCATCAATACCGCAGAGGCATCCCAGATGTTCATATTCATGCTCATACTGCATCATCTGCTCCATGCGGAGTTTTTCCTTCTCAAGATTCTCCAATTTCTTCTGATACTGAGAAACGATCTTCTGTACGCCGCTTCTCTGGTCCTCCGCGTAACCTGCACACAGATCTGCCCACTGACCTTCACTGGCTGCGGCAAATTCTTCTTTGATCTCGCCTATCTTTTGCATTTAATTATTCTCCTGCTGTCCTGCCCATTCCAGGGTAATGCGTCCGATCTTGCCTCCGCGGAAATCGTCGAAGATCAGCCCGGAAGTCTTCACATAGTCCAGTTCTTCTCCACGTTTCAGGCAGCCCCTCGCTCTGGCGATCGCCTCAAGTGTCTCAAGTGGAGTTCCCTCCTCAGAAATCCCATAACGTTTCTCAAGGGCTCCCGGATAATCCTTTTTCAGTTTCTCGAGAAGCCAGAGAGCCAGTTCCTCGATGTTCAGGATATCATCCTTGATAGAGCCGACACAGGCAAGGCGGATTCCTACAAGCTGGTCTTCAAATTTCGGCCAGAGAATTCCCGGGGTGTCCAGAAGTTCTACGTTCTTGTTCAGGCGAATCCACTGTTTACCCTTGGTCACACCCGGTTTGTTTCCGGTCTTGGCACAGGCTTTTCCGGCAAAGGTGTTGATAAATGTGGATTTACCAACATTCGGGATTCCGGCTACCATCGCACGGATCGGACGGTTCTTGATCCCTCTTCTGCGATCACGCTCGATTTTTTCTTTGCAGGCCTCCTGGATCACGTTCTGGATCATTTTCATTCCCGAACCACTGCGTGAATCGACTTTGACTACATAAAAGCCCTTGCTCTGAAAGTATTCCTTCCATGCTTCATTCTGTCTCTCGTCTGCGAGATCAGCCTTGTTCAGAAGGATCAGACGGGATTTGTTCTGTCCAAGCTGGTCGATATCCGGGTTCCTGCTGGAAAGCGGCACTCTGGCATCTACCAGCTCTATGATCAGATCGATCAGTTTCAAATCTTCCTGCATCTGTCTTTTTGCCTTGGTCATATGACCAGGATACCATTGTATATTCATATCTGTCTTAACCTTTCATAAAACCAAACTTCTTCATCGGCGAGCAGGTAAACCACAGCTTACCGACAATGTATCGTTTCTTCACATTTCCAATATCTGCATATCGGCTGTCCTCACTGTTGTTCCGTTTGTCTCCCAGGACGAAATACTCCCCGGATTCCAGTGTTACTGTAGTGGAAGCCAGCCCCGGATTCGTGATCTCAGGAAACTGGTTTGCCTCTTCGCATTCTTTGCCGTCGATCAGGATCTTGCCATTCGAGATCTGGATCCGTTCCCCCGGAAGCCCGATCACTCTCCGGATATGCAGAGCCGCATCATCACTGGCACTCGTCCGAAAAACAATCAGATCGCCTCTCTGCGGCGAAGAAAACTTATATACTGCTTTATTTACAAAAAAACGGTCACCGACGGAGATCGTCGGTTCCATAGAATTCTCCTGCATTGTCACAGTCTGAAACATCATCAATGCCACAACTGCTGCAAACACAAGTGTCACGGTGATCTGAAAGGCCCATTTCAGGATTCCCCGGGTCTTGCGGTCCTCCAGTTTCGCCCTCAGTTCCAGGACTTTGGGATGTTCTTTCCAGTTTTTTATATCCATAACTGTTCTCTCCATAATGGAAAAGAGGGACAATAGCTGTTCGTTATTGTCCCTGCTTTTAAAACTTTTGAAATTTTCAGATAAAATACATTATCTAACGCGTTCTTTAACCTTTGCAGCTTTACCTACACGATCTCTCAGGTAGTTCAGCTTAGCACGGCGAACTTTACCCTGACGGATAACTTCTACTTTAACAACGTGTGGGGAGTGAAGCGGCCATGTCTTCTCAACACCAACACCGTTGGAGCTCTTTCTTACTGTGAAAGTTTCTCTTGTGCTTCCGCCCTGTCTCTTAAGAACAGTTCCCTCAAAGATCTGGATTCTCTCACGGTTTCCCTCTTTGATCATAGCATGTACTCTTACTGTGTCACCAACGCGGAACTGCGGTACTTCTGCTTTTAACTGAGCAGACTCAATGTTTTTGATAATGTCGTTCATTTTATTCTCTCCTATTCTTATCTGGATGTTCTTAATACATAATCTTGTAACAGAGGACCATCGTTTTTACAACATGTACGATTATACTATAAAAGATTCTTAATTGCAAGAAGTTTTTTATTTAATTCGCAGATGTATTGTCGGAAGAGGAAGCAGTATCCGCAGAAGCAGTATCTGAAGAACTGCTCATGATCTGATTCAGTTCATCGATCATCTCTTCATCCTTCAGGCGGAACTTGATCTCCACTCGTCTGGATGCATCCTTATCGACATTTCCATCTGCGTCAAGGACAGGATTCGCCATGGAATGCCCGTTTACTGTCAGATAATTCTGAAGGTTCGCTGACTGTGTGGAATCCAGGAAATTCCCCTGAATATCAAGAAGATACTGAGCCACCGCCAGAGATCTCTGCTGGGAGAGCTGGAGGTTATAGCTGTAATCTCCGTCTGTATCGGTATAACCGTCAATGATGATCTCTGCAAGATACTTCATATAATCATCCTGCAGAAGAACTTTACAGTAGATCGGAAGGATCTGCTCCAGTGCCTGCTTACCGGCATCGGTCAGTTCTGCCTGGTCATAGTCGAACATGACACTTGCTTCCAGCGTCAGCGCACCGGTCTGTGCATCGATATCTACATTGATATTATTTTTGGAAAATTCATTCTTCAGTGCCTCGATAACCTCTGCCTTGACACCGATGATCTGGTCGATCTGTTCCTGCTGGCTCTTAAGCTGTGCAGTTTTGGTATCAAGAGCGGACTGCTGGTTCTTGAGTGTTGCTTCCTGTTCTTTGAGCTTGGCCGCCAGTGCAGTCAGCTGTTGCTGCTGCTCATCCAGTTTTTCCTGCTGTGTCTTGAGCTGTTCATCCTGGCTCTTGAGCTGTTCGTCCTGATTCTGGATCGTTCCTTCCTTCTCATCGAGGGCAGTCTGCTTGTCCAGAAGCTGCTGTGTGTATTCTTCCTGAAGAGCGATTTTGTCATCTCTCTCCTGGATACTCTCGTTGTAGCTTTTTTGGGCTTGAAAAAGGGTCACACACATGATCAGCACAAAAAGCAGAAGGACACCTGCCATCATATCAGAATAAGAACGCCAGACATTGAAGCCGTTGTTTTCTGATTTTTTCTTTCTGCGCATCTGATTCTCCTATTCTATCTGAATATACCAAATTTGCCTTTCTGTGCTCCCTTGGTCAGTTCGCGTAAATTGCGGTTCAATTCTTCAAGAAGCGCCTGCTGCTGATCTCCCTGCTGCTCCAGAAGTTCTTCTAATTTGTCGAAAGACTGCTTCTGTGTCATCTGTCCGGCAGTCAGTGTCACATTCTTGCTGCTTCCTGCCGCGGAAATATCCGCAAGAAGACGGCGTACCTGATCCATGGTCTTGTAAGACAGTTTCTGGTAATTCATAAATTCCTGAAGTCTCGCATCGAACTCTGCAACAACCTGCTGATTTGCCTGTGCAAGTTCTGCATTCCGCTTGCCGGATGCTGTAATCTTATCCATTCCCTGTGCAGCCGCCTCGACATATTTCTGCATAGTCTGGTTACATGCAACCCAGAACTTCGCGGAAGAAGATTCTGCTTCCTTGAGATAATCCGCAAGGTGCTGATAATCTGCCTGCTGTTCCTTCTGGATCGCCTGGTTGTCCTTGAGGATGCGGCCAGCCATATCCAGATAATCCTTCTGAGCGGCGCTGGTATCCTCAAGCATGCTTCTCATCATATGCTCATGCTCCGCATAGGCCTCACTTAACTGACGACTCATGGACTGATAGAGATTTGTCGTGTAATTCGTATTATCCGTCTGTGCATCCTTAAGCTGTGTAAGTGCTCTGCCAAAATCCTCGAACTGTGTCTTGAAGGAAAGATTCATTTCCTTAAGGAACGTATCCAGGATCTCCTTGATCGCATCTTCCTGGCATCTGGTGACAGAATTGACCAGCACATCGAGAGAATCGTTCATCTTCTGGAAAGTCGGAGTGATGACTTTCTCAAAGCTGTCTGCCATCTGCACAGAGAATTTCTCTGCCATCTGTTCCATGGCTGCTGTCTGGTTCTTCTGGCTTGCAACCAGAATGTTCATGGACTCGCTCTCAGCAGTCGGCATGACATATGTATGGAAACGATCCAGAAATCTCTGGAGATTGGATGTCAGAGAAGAATATTCTGATTTCATGCCACAGCTGTAAACGATGGACATCGCAATACCATAAATAGAAGTCAGGAACGCAACCTTGATACCATCTACCAGAGACGCAACGGAAGTTGTCATCGCCTCATAGTTGCTTGGTTCAAAGTTCTTAAGTCCCCATACAAGACCTACGAAAGTACCAAGGATACCAAGGCTGGTAAAGATATCCGGCACCATTTCCAGAAGCCTCTTGTGAATGTGTTCATCCACGTCTTCCTCATTCAAATATTCCTCAATATCACCAATTCCCTCCTGACTCTGAGAGATCGTATCGGTGAATGCCTGCATCTTGTCATCCAGATAACGGTGATGAAAAATGCCGTTCAGGGAAGAAAGCTTGCTTGTATCGATCTTGCCTGGTGACTGAAAAATATCCTTAAGCTCATCTGCCGCATCACGGAATGCTCTGGAAAGGTCATTCATGCGGAACATTCCGCCGAACATTCCCACCGCATAAGCGATCACCATAATTCCCAGAAAGCAGAAGTTGTAAACCAGTATGCTGGCAGCTCCGCGGCCAACATAAAGTGTCATTCCGACAGCCGCGATCACAACTGCCAGAAAAAGTATTACATTTAACGCTTTTTTTCTCATAGCTTACCTCCTATTTCTGTTTCTTATCATATCATACCACTTTTTTGTGAACAAGTTGTTTTCTCCACTTTACCAAAAGTCTCACACTTTAGACACATTTTCCCCGGATAACACAAAAACAGCCCGGAAACTCTGTCAAAAAGTTTCCAGGCTGTCTTATTTCGTTTTATTTATGCATATACTTTGTCATCTTCCAGAAGAACGGCCTTGCCATCTGTGACCTCAACTACATTGACACTGCAGTTTGGAGGAACAAAACCATGCCAGAAATCCTTCGGATCATTATATACATTATGAAGAAGTGCTCTTACCGCACATCCATGAGATGCGATCAGGATCGTCTTATCCTGAAGAGCGGGATCGTGGATGAGTTCTTCCCAGAAGTCCTTTGTCCGAGTGAGGATATCCTGAATGTTTTCCCCATCCTTCGGACGTTCAAAGTTCCATGGATCTGTAAAAAACTTCTCCATCTGCGGATCCAGATATTCACGCGCATCGTTCATGCACACGACACCTTCCAGGACACCGAAGTTGATCTCCTGGATCCTTGCATCCTCGATCACCGAAACCTTTCCCGACTGTTTCTCAAGGATCAGCTCGGCTGTCTTTCTGGCTCTTATGAGCGGGCTGGTGATACAGAGGTCAAAAGAAACATCTTTTAATGCTTCCCCTGTCTTTTCGGCAAGAAGGATTCCATTTTCGGCAAGCGGGATATCTGCTGTTCCCTGTACCTTATGAAGTTTGTTCCACACAGTTTCCCCGTGCCGTACAACATAAAGTTTCATCAGCTTCTCAGCTCGATTCCAAGGTCTGTCAGACCATTCAGGATCTTCTTCATTGCTGTTGTGATCTCAGCTTCTTCAAGAGTCTTTTCATGATCACGGAATACCACAGAATAAGCCATGGACTTGTATCCAGGTTTGATCTGTGCACCCTCGTAGATATCGAAGAGCTGGTAGGATTCAAGGATCTTGCCGCCTCTCTGCTCAAGGACATCCTCGATCTGTCCTGCAAGGACATGTTTCGGAACAACCATACTTAAGTCACGGGTAACTGCCGGATATTTGGCGATTCCTGTAAATTTGTGGTTGAATCCGCAGAATTCAAGGATATTCTGGATATCGATGACTGCGATGTAAGTTCTCTCACCGATTCCATAGTTATCTGCAACGATCGGATGAACTTCTCCGAGGTAACCGACTACTTTGCCTTCGTAGCTGATGTTTGCCTGTCTGCCCGGATGCAGATAAGTCTTGTTGCTGTCCGGTGTGTAGTGGACTTTTTTCTTCATTCCGGATTTTTCGAAGAATTCTTCTACAACGCCCTTCATATCAAAGAAGTCTCCTGCGCCGTACATTCCAAGAGTGAAGTGTGTTCTCTCATCCGGAAGTTCTGTCAGCGGCAGTGCTTTTGGCAGATATACTTTGCCGATCTCATACAGACGAACGCCTTTGTTTCTTCTGTTGTAGTTTGTTGCCAGAGAAGAAAGCATGCCATGCAGAGTTGTTGTACGCATGATGCTGTAGTCCTCTCCAAGCGGGTTGCTGATTGTGATCGCTTTGCGAAGGTCGCTATCCTCCGGAATGCGAAGTTTGTCGAATACTTTCGGGCTTTCGAAGGAGTAGGTCATTCCCTCTGAAAATCCGCAGTACTCAGCGATATCTCTTGCCACGTTCTCGATGCGGAGTTTGAATGGAAGTCTTCCTGTGGTAGCTTCTCCTGTCGGAAGTGTGGTCGGAATCTTGTCATATCCGAAGAATCTTGCAACTTCCTCTGCCACGTCTGCCATGCAGTGGATATCCTGACGGAATGTCGGAGCTACGATCTCATTTGTCTCCGGGTCCAGAGTCAGTTCTACTTTTGCAAGGTATGCAAGCATTTCTTCTTTTGTAAGGTCTGTTCCGAGAAGTGCGTTGATGCGCTCCGGCTCAAACGGTACTCTGGAAGGTTCTCTTGTCTCGTTACAGATATCTACGATTCCGCCTACGACTTCACCTGCTCCCAGTTCTTCCATAAGCTGGCATGCACGGTCGATTGCTGCTTTGGCATTGTTCGGGTCAAGACCTTTTTCGAATTTACCGGATGCATCGGTACGAAGTCCGATCCTCTTGGAAGAAAGACGGATGTTTGTTCCGTTGAAGCATGCTGCCTCAAAAAGTACCGTGTGTACATTGTCTGTGATCATGGAGTTTTCTCCACCCATGATTCCGGCGATGCCGACTGCTTTCTTGCCGTCGCAGATCATCAGAACCTGGTCGTCCATCTCACGTTCCTGACCATCCAGAGTTACAAATTTCTCGCCTGCCTTTGCACGGCGTACAATGATCTCTCTGCCTTCGATGGTATCCAGATCGTATGCATGCATCGGCTGGCCATATTCTTCCATAACATAGTTTGTGATATCAACGAGGTTGTTGATCGGGCGGATTCCGTTGGAAGCCAGACATCTCTGCATCCATTTCGGGGATGGTCCGATCTTGACGTTTTTGACAACTCTTGCTGTATATCTCGGGCAAAGTTCCGGATCTTCTACGGTAACTTTGACATAGTCAGATGCTTTTTCGTCGTTTCCTGTTTCTTTTACTACAGGAGGAACGAATTTTTTGTCAAAAGTGGCTGCTGCTTCTCTTGCGATTCCAAGTACACCGTAGCAGTCTACACGGTTGGATGTGATCTCGTATTCAATAACAACATCATCAAGACCGAGTGCTTTGATCGCGCTCTCGCCTACAACTGCATCTTCCGGGAAAATGTAGATGCCGTATTCCGGAGCTTCCGGATACATTTCTCTTGTGCTTCCAAGTTCTTCGATGGAGCACATCATACCGCAGGATTCTACGCCTCTGAGTTTACCTTTTTTGATCTTGATGCCGCCAGGAGTCATTTTGCCGTCATGACCGCCTGCAACACGTCCGCCGTCCAGAACGACCGGTACTTTGTCTCCTTCTTTGACATTCGGGGCACCTGTTACGATCTGAATGGTCTCTGTTCCGATGTTTACCTGGCAGATGATGAGTTTGTCTGCATCAGGGTGTCTTTCTATTTTGTCAATCTGTCCGATCACGATCTTGTCGAGATCTGCATCCAGTTTTTCGAAGCCTTCCACTTTTGTTCCTGACAGTGTCATGGCATCTGTGTATTCCTGGGCTGTTACATCCAGATCCGGCACATACATTTTAATCCAGGACATTGATGTATTCATGTTTTATATCCACCTTTCGAATTTTTCATAATAGACTATGCAAGAATTGAACTAGTGTACTTCGCTCAACGATGCCACCGCATCGCCTCGTTCAGTCGCCTTGTCGATGAAAAAACATTCTGCGTTATTTAACTGAAAGTCAATGAGACAGCACACTAGAATTGTTTAAGGAAACGTACATCGTTCTCATACAGAAGTCTCATATCGTCGATCTCATATTTGAGAAGTGCGATACGCTCAAGACCTACACCAAATGCGAATCCTGTATATTCATTCGGGTCGATGCCGCACATTCTCAGTACGTTTGGATGAACAGTACCGCAGCCGAGGATCTCGATCCAGCCGGAACCCTTGCAGAAACGGCATCCTTTGCCGCCGCACTTGAAGCAGGAAACGTCTACCTCTGCGCTTGGCTCTGTGAATGGGAAGTGATGTGGTCTGAATTTTGTCTTTGTCTCTGGTCCGAACAATTCCTGTGCAAACTCCTGAAGAGTTCCCTTAAGGTCTGCAAATGTGATGTTCTTGTCGATGACCAGACCTTCGATCTGATGGAAAGACGGGGAATGTGTTGCATCTACTTCGTCAGAACGGAATACACGTCCCGGTGCGATCATACGGATCGGAAGTTTGCCTTTTTCCATGGTACGTGCCTGTACCGGGGAAGTCTGGGAACGAAGAAGGATAGAATCATTGATAAAGAAAGTATCCTGCTCGTCTCTTGCCGGATGGTCTTCCGGAATGTTCAGTTTGGTGAAGTTGTAGTCTGCATATTCTACTTCCGGACCTTCGACTACTTCGTAGCCCATTCCGATAAAGATACGCTCTACTTCTTCCAGTGCGATGCTGTTCGGATGACGATGTCCGATCATTGCCTTTTTTGCAGGAAGTGTAACGTCGATCACTTCTGCTTTCATTTTTTCTTCGCGAAGTGCTTCTTCCAGTTTCTTTCTGGTTGCTTCCAGATGTTCCTCGATCCTGGTTCTTGTCTCGTTAACCATCTGTCCTACTTTCGGACGGTCTTCCGGAGCAACATCTTTCATACTTTTTAAGATTGCTGTCAGCTCACCTTTTTTGCCAAGGTAAGCAACTTTTACTTCATTCAGTTTATCCGGACCGTCTGATTCTTCGATCCGTTTTCTGGCTGCTTCTGCCAGTTCCTGAAGTCTTTCCTTCATATCCATGGTTTTGTATCTCCTTTTTGTTTATTTATTACAGCATCAAAAAAGACCCCGTCCCACATAAAAAGGGACGGAGTCATTATCCGCGGTACCACCCTGTTTCCTGCTAAAGAGCAGGCACTCGAGTCATGCTTAACGCGCATCAACGTCATCTCCTACTGAAATAGTTCAAAGATGAAGCTCCGGCGGGAAAATAAGAAACTGTCTGAACTTAAGGGGGCTTACAGCCGCTGACTCCCTCTCTCTGAAAGGAAACAATTCCCTGAAACGCCTTCAAAGCCTTTGACTTATCTTTTCTTACTATGCCACATAGTGAAAAATCTGTCAAGATTTTTTTTGACCATCTGCCATAAAGTAATCTGTGCCTGACGGAACTGATTCTCAAAATAAGCATTGATCTCTGCACCGTAAAGCAGAAGGTTCATACAGCAGTAGAGCCACAGCATGACCATGATCAGTGCCGACAGACTTCCGTACATGTTGCTGAAATTCGGGAAAAATGTAAAATACAGCGAAAAAAAGTACGAAAACAGCAACCACGCGACAGCTATGATAAAAGCTCCCGGAATCTGGCTCTTGAGCGATGCTTTACGGTTCGGAAGGTAACGGTACAGCACCAGAAATACAAGAAACAATACTACAAATACAAGAAATGTCTTGGCACTCAATATCCTTCCAAGGACTTTCCCCAGAAACGGCATATGAATCACAAGCACCGCATGGATCCGGTTTCCCATGACAAGAAGCAGAAGGCTTATGATAATTGCGATCACAAACAGAAACATATACAGCATAGAATACAGTCTGTTTATCAGCCAGTTTCGGGTCTCTTTGACATGATAGATCACATTCAGTCCCGTAATGAGTGACTGCATACCCTTGCAGGAGGACCACAGAGCAAAAACACCTGAGATCGGCACGACCGCTGCGCTCTTGGTAAATACTTCTGCAATGATCTTGAGTACAAAATCCTGAAGGTTTGTCGGAACAAACCCGATAATAACCTGTCGAAGCATCCGATAGGTCAGCGGGGTATATTGGATCAGTGCGGTAAGAACCAGCACAAAGGGAATAAACGACATGATCAAAAAGTATGCCGCCTGTGCAGCGTAAGCACCGATATGGTCATTTTTGGTCCGGTCCATAAAGCCCAGGATCAACTGTACCGTGCTTTTGGCTTTCTTCTCTTCCATATTTCTTCTCCTGGTATCAGCAAATTTGTCTATTGACCATTGTACCATATCGTGTACAATGTGACAAGTTTGAGTTACTGTTCGCTCCGCACACAGCTACTGAGCAAAAAACACTTATTTCACACCATAAATGTCTACAAACTCAATCTCCCGAAAAAAATATTCCAGGATCTCCTCATAGCTGTATCCTTCCTTCGCCATCTCATTCGCGGCAGTCTGACTCATTCCTACGCCGTGCCCGTATCCCCCGCCTTTCAGGGTGATTCCATCCGCATCCTGGCTCTGGATCTCGAAGTAGGCACTGGGGAGAAGTTTTCCCCCTTCTGTAACGCTGCCGTCTTTTTCTGTGATCTTGCAGCCCCTGGGAGAAAGAAATTCCCTTATGGAATACTCTCCGTCAACCGTTCCTGTTCCACCCTCTGTCGTTACGGTAAGTTCTGTCACTGCACCGCTCTGGCTTTTCTTCTGAACAGAAACTGCTTTCAGTTTTCCTGCGAGGTTCAGAAGGGAAACGGCCTTCTCTTCCAGAGCAGTCCAGGGGATCTGCACCGTCCATGCACTCCAGGGCTCTTCTGCGTCAAATTCACAGGGAACGCTTTTGAGATAAGATGCAGTTTCGCTAACTCCCCAGATCTCATCCGTGCTCGTCACACCCGCCGAGGTAGAAAAATAATACGCCTCTACAGGCTGTCCATTCTGGGACAGGATCATTCCTTCGGTTTCCCTGACCGCTTTTGTTGTCGATTCCTGCGGTGCAACATTCTGGTAAACCTGATAACTTACGCTGTCATCCACATCTGCACCATATTCATGGAGTCTGCTGCCCTGCATCTGCTTCCAGGCGTAGGTTCTCGCACAGACTGCCTGCGCTTTGAGCGCTTCTTTTTCGTATGTGGATGGCATCTCACTCGGGACAACTGCCTCCAGATATTTTTCCAGCGGAAGAATATTGATCGCCAGAAGTCCCTCTTCACACGGCCGGATCTCAAGTCTGCCGCCATAGGAAGGTGTCCCGCACTGCCTGTGGATCGACGGGATCAGGATTCCTCCTTCCTGCTCCGGGATCGAGATGATCTCATTTCTTCCACGCAGTGCCTCCGCTTCATAGACAGTCTCTTCTCCATTTAAGGAAATTGTCACAGAATCATGATATACAGACTGAAAATCAGAATCCGTAAGTGCTACCCGGATCTCGGGTTCTGTCTTGTTTTCTTTCGTCTGTCCGGCTGCTGCACCGTCATGTATACACAGTTCATTCAGCAGCACCACAAGCAACATTAAATGCACATAAAAAAATCTGGCTTTCCTCATAATCCATTATATGAGGAAAGCCAGAAAACATGGCTGTTATTTTCTTACAGAGAATCTGTAAACTGTCTCAGAGTAATATTTCTCTCCTGCTTCCAGAACTGGTGAATGGAAATTCTCTACATTGACTGCATTCGGCTCTACCTGTGTCTCAAGGCAGAATGCCTCACGTTTATTATAAACATGTCCGTTCTTACCGTGCTCATCCTCCACGAAGTTTGCCGCATAGAACTGTACGCATGGGCAATCTGTAAGAACATCCATCTGGATACCGGATTTCTCTGACCACGCAGAAGCGATCTCACGGATACTCGCCTTGTTGTATCCGTCTGTCACATAGTTATGGTCAAAACCTCCTGTGAATTTGAGCTGTTCAAAATCAGCCTCGATATCTCTGCCGATCTGCTTTGCGGTACGGAAATCCATCGGAGTTCCCTCAACAGATGCATTCTCGCCAAGCGGAATGGAATCCTCACGGACCGGAGTGTATTCCTGCGCATGAATGGTAAGATACTGGTCCATTGCAGTGCCGCTGCCCTCTCCGTTCAGGTTGAAATAGGAGTGGTTCGTCATGTTTGCAACGGTTGTCTTGTCGCTCACACCGGAGTAAACGATGCGGACTGCATTCTCCTCTGTCAGCTCATAAGTAACAGAAACTTCGAATTCTCCCGGATAGCCATTCTCTCCATCAGGACTGATCCTGGAAAAAGTAACTGCATTCTGTCCCTCTACTGCAGATGCATTCCACAGTTTCTTCTCAAATCCGTCCGGGCCGCTGTGGAGATTGTTCTTGCCTTCGTTTGGCGTCAGTTTGATCTCTGTGCCATCCAGCATAAATCTGGAATCTGCGATACGGTTGCCGCTTCTGCCGATGCATGCTCCGAAAAAGCATCCATTTACAAAATAGCTCTCAAGATCATCGTATCCAAGGACTACGTCTGTCAGTCTGCCATCCTTATCCGGCACGCAGACATTCACCAGGATCGCACCATACTGTGAAACTTCTATGTAAGCTCCTGCCGCATTCTCAATGTGATAAATATGTGATTCTTCACCTGAAGGTAAATTTCCAAAAATCCTCTCTGTTACCATGCTGTAATTCCTCCCGATTCATTCTTCAAAAAAAGAGCCATATACAAATGGCTCATTCTTTCTTAATTCCCCCGGAATGCCGTTCCCTTCCATTTGACGCCTAGCTTTCGCCAGGTTGGGTGTCCTCAACTGATGATCTGCCTTCCACGACGAGAGGCCTGACATCACAGCAGCGATGTTGGATTCCCTATTAATAAATGTAGGTTCAAATAAAAAAAGGGGCATCGCACATTCCAGGAATTCTTTTGTTGTATTTTATTGTACTCTATTGTATGTGATTTTTCAACATAAAATGTTGGAAAAATTTATTATTTTGCAACAAAGTTGATGATCTTGTTCGGTACATAGATCTCTTTGATGAGGTTCTTGCCTTCGAGGAAGGAAGCGATCCTCTCATCTGCTTTGGCGATCTCGAATGCCTTCTCTTTCTCACAGCCGTTTGGAAGAACTACAGTTCCTCTTACCTTACCATTTACCTGTACACCGATCTCAACTGTCTTGGCAACAGTCTTGCCTTCATCGTATACCGGCCAGGAAGCAACTGCAAGCAGACCTTCTCCGCCGAGGAACTCCCAGATTTCTTCGCAGAGATGCGGAGCAAACGGGCTTAAGAGCTTGATAAAGATGCCCAGGTCATCTTTGCTGAGGCGTCCTTCTGCTGTGATCTCGTTAAGAAGAGTCATCAGGCTGGCGATCGCTGTGTTGAACTTCAGGTTCTCGATATCGGAAGAAACTTTCTTGATGGTACGGTGGATCTTCATTTCCAGTTCATCGGAAACAGGTTCCTCAGAAATGAGATCTGTCAGACCTGCCACACGGTCAAGGAATTTCTTGCAGCCTTTTACAGAGCTGTCACTCCATGGAGTTGCTGCGCCGTAATCACCCATGAACAGTACATAGGTACGAAGAGTATCTGCACCATATTCTTCTACGATGTCAAGCGGGTCAACAACGTTTCCCTTGGATTTACTCATCTTGTCTCCGTCCGGTCCGAGGATCAGTCCCTGGATGGAACGTTTTGCATATGGTTCCGGTGTATTGACAACACCCAGGTCATACAGGAAATGATGCCAGAATCTGGAGTAGATCATATGTCTGGTAACGTGTTCCATACCACCATTGTACCAGTCAACCGGCATCCAGTATTTCAGTTTGTCCATATCAGCCAGTGCATGTGTATTGTGCGGATCTGTATATCTCAGGAAATACCAGGAAGATCCTGCCCACTGAGGCATGGTGTCTGTCTCACGTTTCGCTGCAGCGCCACATTTCGGGCAGGTGCAGTTTACGAAGGAATCGATCTTGGCAAGTGGTGACTGTCCGTCCTCACCCGGCTCGAAGTCCTTGACATCCGGCAGACGAAGCGGAAGTTCTTCTTCCGGAACAGCTACAACACCGCAGTTCGGGCAATGGATCAGCGGGATCGGCTCACCCCAGTATCTCTGGCGGTTGAATGCCCAGTCTTTCATCTTGTACTGAACGCCTGCTTTACCGATGCCCTTCTTCTCAAGTTCTTCCAGCATACGCTCGATAGAATCTTTTTTCTTGGTGTATCCGTTGAGGAATTCAGAGTTGACCATCTCTCCGTCACCTGTGTAGGCTTCCTTGGTGATGTCTCCACCCTTGATGACTTCGATGATGTCGATGCCGAATTTCTTTGCGAAATCATAGTCACGCTGGTCATGAGCCGGTACTGCCATGATCGCACCTGTACCATAACCCATCATTACATAGTCTGCAATGTAGATCGGGATCTTCTTGCCGTTTACAGGGTTGATTCCCTCAAATCCCTGGATACGCACACCTGTCTTGTCCTTGACAAGCTGAGTTCTCTCGAACTCTGTCTTCTTGGCACATTCATTACGGTATGCAGTGATCTCGTCCATGTTTGCGACTTTGTCTTTGTATTTGTCGATGATCGGATGCTCCGGTGCGATTACCATGAAAGTAACACCAAACAGAGTATCCGGTCTGGTTGTATAAATCTCAAGCTTCTCGTCGATTCCGTCGATGTCGAAGTCTACAAAAGCGCCCTTGGATTTACCGATCCAGTGGATCTGCTGCTGCTTTACATTGTCCGGATAGTCAACGTCCTTGAGGCCTTCCAGGAGTTTGTCTGCGTACTGAGTGATCCTCAGATACCATACGTCCTTGGATTTCTGCACAACTTCGCTGTGGCAGATATCGCATTTGCCGCCCTGGCTGTCCTCATTGGAAAGAACGACCTTGCAGTGCGGGCAGTAGTTTACAAGAGTTCTGTCTCTGAATACGAGACCCTTCTCAAACATTTTGAGGAAGATCCACTGTGTCCATTTGTAGTAATCCTCATCTGTAGTATCGATCACACGGTTCCAGTCAAAGGAAAATCCAACTTTCTTTAACTGGTTGGAGAATTTCTTGATGTTCTCATCTGTGATGATACGTGGGTGTGTTCCTGTCTTGACTGCATAGTTCTCGGTAGGAAGACCGAATGCATCAAATCCGATCGGGAAAAGTACATTGTAGCCTTCCATACGACGTTTTCTGGAAATAACCTCAAGGCTTGAGTATGCTTTGATGTGTCCTACATGCATACCTGCGCCACTTGGATATGGAAACTCTACCAGACCATAGAACTTCGGTTTGTCACTGTTGTCCTTGGCTTCGAAGACTTTGCTTTCTTCCCATTTCGCCTGCCACTTGGGCTCAATTTTTTTAAAAAAGTATTTCATCTCTATGGTTCCTCCAACATTCATTGTTGTATCTGAGAATTAATTTTAATTCAAGGAGAGCGTTTTGTCAATGTAACGTTTCGCGATTATCCGCTTATTCTCAACAAAAAGGCGAACTTTATCAAAGTAAAGCATTTCTGTTGACGCACATTTTTCGACATGATATAATTTTTTTTCGTGTTTTTTATTATTTTTATGAGGAGGGAACAATATAATGAAGTCGTTTTATTCCTGGTACAAGAAGCATATCACCCAGGCGATCTTTACCGGACTGGTCCTTGGTATCCTGACCGGACTTTTTCTTGCCGGACGATATGCACCGGTTCTGACTGTCACCAGTCTGATCGGAGGCATCTACATGAATGCCCTGAACATGATGATCTTCCCTATGGTCTTCTGTTCGATCGTCATCGGTATCTGCAGCATCGGAAATATCCGCACCACCGGAAAGATCACAGGCTCTGCCATGGTATATTTTCTCAGTACCACCGCACTTGCCAGCCTCGTCGGTCTTATCATCCCGCGTCTGATCCATCTTGGAAGAGGTGTTTCTTTTGAGATGGCAACTGCCGATATCCAGGCAACCGAGATGAGCAGTATCCTGGATACGATCAAAAACCTGATCCCGTCAAACCCTGTCAAGGCTTTTGCCGAGGGAAATATGCTCCAGGTTCTCGTATTCGCAGTGATCATCGGTTTTACCCTGATCTCCATCGGAGAAAAAGGCAAACCATTCCTTGATTTTATTGATTCACTGAATGAGATCTGTCTGAAGATCATCGGCACGATCATGTACTTTACCCCGATCGGTGTCTTCTGTACGATCGTACCGGTCGTTGAGGCAAACGGAACAGAGACCATCCTTTCACTGGCAACACAGCTCATCATCCTTTATGTGGCATTTTTCGGTTTTGCTTTTCTCGTGTATGGTCTGTCTGTCAAGATCCTTGGCAAAGAAAGCCCGATCCGCTTCTTCAAAGCGATCATGCCTGCTGCACTGAATGCATTCGGAACCTGTTCAAGCTCCGCTACTATCCCGATCAGCAAACAGTGTATGGAGGAAGAGATGGGTGTTTCCAACCAGATCACCAGTATCGCGATCCCGCTTGGTGCCACTGTCAACATGGACGCGGTATCCATCGTAATGTCCTTTATGATCATGTTCTTCGCCAACGCCTGCGGAATCAATGTCAGCGTTTCCTTGATGATCGTGATCCTTCTGGCAAACGTGCTTCTGTCTGTAGGTACTCCTGGTATCCCTGGCGGTGCGATCGCTTCTTTTGCAGCACTGGCAACCATGGCAGGACTTCCGGCAGGTATCCTTGGTGTTTACATCAGTATCAACACTCTGTGTGATATGGGTGCAACCTGCGTCAATGTTATTGGAGACCTTGCCTGTTGCGTTGTACTAAAAAACAAGATCAAGATCAAAGAATGATCCGGTTTTTCTGAATTACATATTTTATGCACAGCAAAAACCAGCTGCTGAATCTATTCAAAACAGATTCAGCAGCCGGTTTTCTTTATTTCTTAATTCACAGGAGTCTGATCATTTATGCATCTGCGTTGTCTACTTTGCTTGCACGTGCCTCAATCTCCTTAGCCTGGATATCGCTCGGAGCCTGCTCATAGCGTGCGAACTCATAGGAGAAGTCGCCGCTTCCACCAGTCATGGAACGAAGTGTTGTAGAATATCCATAGATTTCAAGCTGTGGTACATCAGCCTCGATGATGGTATTGCCTTCATGATCCGGGTTCATTCCAAGAACACGTCCACGTCTCTTGTTGAGATCGCCCATAACATCACCGGTGTATTTGTCCGGAACAGTGATCTTCATGCTTACGATCGGCTCAAGGAGTACAGGAGATGCATCCATAAAGCCTTTCTTGAACGCCAGGATCGTTGCCATCTTGAATGCCATCTCGGAAGAGTCTACCGGATGATAAGATCCATCGTAAAGTGTAGCCTTAACGCCTACTACCGGATAAGCAGCCAGAGGTCCCTTCTGAACGCTTTCCTGAAGGCCCTTCTCAACTGCCGGGAAGTAGTTCTTCGGAACAGCACCGCCTACGACTACCTGCTCAAATACATAAGGTGTCTCCAGGTCGCCGGATGGCTCGAAGCGCATCTTGACATGTCCGTACTGTCCGTGTCCACCGGACTGTTTCTTATGTTTGCCCTCTACGTCGGAGTTCTTGCGGATGGTCTCGCGGAAAGCTACCTTCGGTTTGGAAAGTTCTACGTCTACTTTGTAGCGTTCTTTGAGCTTGCTTACTACGATATCAAGGTGCTGGTCGCCCATACCATAGAGTAATGTCTGTCTGTTGGCAGAATCATTGACTGCACGGAGGGTCTTGTCCTCACTCATCATCTTGGCGAGAGCCTGTGCGATCTTGTCCTCGTCGCCCTTCTTGACTGCCTTATATCTCTTATAGGTATAAGGAGTGGAAATGAGAGCCTTCGGATAGAGCACCGGAGCTGCCTTTGTTGCAAGGCTGTCGCCGGTCTGTACGCTTGCGAGTTTGGCGATCGCGCCGATATCACCTGCGTGGAGTTCCGGAACTTCGATCGGTTTGGAGCCCTCAAGAACATATAATTTGTTCAGTCGTTCTTCCTCACCCTTCTCTACGTTGAGCAGAGTATCATCGGATTTGATAACACCGGAAACAACTTTGATCAGAGAATATTTGCCGAGGAACGGATCTGCGATGGTCTTCCATACGTATGCAGATTTCGCTTTGGCAAAGTCATAGTTTGCTTCAAAGATCTCATTGGTCTTCTGGGAAATACCGTTGCATGCGCGCTTGTCCGGGCTCGGGAAATATCCACAGATATCATCGAGAAGGTTGGAAACGCCTCGAAGGTTGATCGGTGATCCCATGCATACCGGAACGATGCTTGCGTCCTGTACATTGGTTGCAAGTGCTGCGGAAACTTCTGTTACGGAGAAGGTATCTCCCTCGAAATAACGGTCCATGAACTCTTCACTCGTCTCAGCAACAGATTCCATCAGAGTTTCATGATATTTCTCAAGGTATTCTTCCAGATATTCCGGAACATCGCAAGGCTCCTTGCCTGCTTTGTCGATATATCTTCGGCCTGCCTGCTTCACGACATTGACATAGCCGACGAACTTGCCATCTTCACGGATCGGGAAATGCAGCGGCGCGATCTTCTTGCCATAAAGTTCGGTAAGATCCTCTACTACTTTACGATAGCTGACATCATCCACGTCCATATCTGTTACAAAGATCATACGAGGTAATTTATATTTCTCGCAGAGATTCCATGCTTTCTGTGTACCGACCTGAACTCCGGCCTTACCGGAAACAACGATGATGGCTGCGTCTGCTGCGCTGACCGCTTCCTCTACTTCTCCTACGAAGTCAAAGTAACCAGGAGTATCCAGGATATTGATCTTCACCTTGTCCCACGGAACCGGGATCACAGATGTGGAGATTGAAAAATGTCTCTTGATCTCCTCCTTATCAAAATCGCTGACGGTATTTCCATCTTCTACTCTGCCAAGACGACTTGTCATTCCTGCCAGATAAGCCATTGCCTCTGCTAATGTGGTCTTGCCGGATCCCCCATGACCCAAAAGAACCACATTGCGAATTCGGTCAGTTCTATAAACGTCCATATGTAATACCTCCCTGTTTGTCTGATATGTCCATATTTTACTAAAATTCTTTCAACTTTTCAAGTATTTTATATAATTTTAACAACTTTTTTTGAGCTGTTTTTGCAATTATTCATCGAATTCACCTATTTTGTACCTATGTTTGACATTTTTCCTCGTATCTTTTAAAATAGAACCATAGTTTTGTCTACTAATAGATAAGTAGTAACTGGAAAGGACACAGACATCATGAAAACCATAGGTTTTATCGGGCTCGGCCTGATCGGAGGATCTATTGCCAAAACGATCCGCAAGTTTCACCCGGATTATCACATTCTCGCATATGCGAAACACAAAGAAACTCTGGCTGCCGCACTGAACTGCGGTGCTATTGACGCCACACTGGAAGAACGGGATGACCGTTATGCCATGTGTGATTATATTTTTCTCTGCGCTCCGGTAGAGTATAATATTGAATATCTCAGATATCTCAAGGATGTCATCAAGGAAGGATGTATCATTACAGACGCAGGAAGCGTCAAAGGACCGATCCACAAAGCAGTCGAGGAACTCGGCATGGAATACTGCTTTATCGGTGGACATCCTATGGCTGGTTCTGAGCGTTCCGGATTTGAATATTCATCCGACCATCTGCTTGAGAATGCTTACTATATCCTGACTCCGGGCGGACAGGTTCCTCTTGAAAAAATCACCGAGTTTTCTGAACTGATCGATTCTCTTGGTTCGATCCCGATGGTCCTTACCTGTGAGGAACACGATTTTATCACAGCCGGCGTCAGCCATCTTCCGCATATCATTGCTTCCACTCTGGTAAATCTCGTCAGAGAGCTGGATAACGATGCTGAATACATGAAGACGATCGCAGCAGGCGGTTTCCGCGATATCACACGTATCGCATCCTCCTCCCCTGTCATGTGGGAGCAGATCTGCCTCGAAAACCATGAGAACATCTCTCATGTGCTGGACGAATACATCAAGATGCTGATCCAGGCACGCTGCTCTGTTGACAATCTTGAGGCAGAAACCCTCTATGATATGTTCGCCAACTCCAGAGATTACCGCGACTCCATCGACACCACTTCTTCCGGACTTATCAACAAGACTTATGTCCTGTATATTGATATTGTTGATGAAGCTGGTGGAATTGCCACAATTGCCACAATTCTTGCTATGGAAGGGATCAGTATCAAGAACATCGGCATCATCCACAACCGTGAATTTGAGCAAGGTGTCCTGAAGATCGAATTCTATGAGGAAGATGCGATGAAGCGCGGAACTGCCCTTCTTAAGAAACGTAATTACATCGTATACGAACGGTAGGAGTAGAATAAAATAATGGAAATCAAAAAACAAACCAATTTAAGAGGAACTCTTACAGTTCCGGGCGATAAATCCATCTCACACCGTGCAGTCATGTTTGGCTCACTCGCCAATGGCACCACCAGGATCACGCATTTTCTCGAGGGTGCTGACTGTCTCTCGACGATCTCCTGCTTCCGCAAAATGGGGATCGATATTGACCGGAACGGCGACAAGATCCTTGTACACGGCAAAGGTCTTCACGGACTCAGTGCACCGACAGGTATCCTTGATGTCGGCAACAGCGGAACCACGACCCGTCTGATCTCAGGAATCCTTGCCGGACAGAAATTTACTTCTGAACTTGACGGAGACGATTCGATCCGCACCCGCCCGATGAAGCGTATCATGACTCCTCTTACTTCCATGGGCGCTGATATCACAAGTAAGCTGGACAATGGATGTGCACCACTTATCATCCACGGAAAGCCGCTTCACGCCACTCATTACGATTCACCGGTTGCTTCTGCACAGGTCAAATCCTGCGTTCTGCTTGCCGGTATGTATGCGGACGGGATCACCAGCGTAACAGAGCCATTTCTTTCCCGTAACCATACAGAGATCATGCTGAATTATTTCGGTGCTGATATCACCTCCGAGGGAACGACCGCTTCCATCAAGCCGGAACCGGTCCTTGAGGGAAGAGAAGTCCAGGTTCCTGGTGATATCTCTTCTGCCGCTTACTTTATCGCAGCCGGACTTCTGACCCCTGGAAGTGAGATCCTTCTTAAGAATGTAGGGATCAACCCGACCCGTGCCGGAATCCTCAAGGTCTGCATGGATATGGGCGCTGATATCACTCTTCTGAACGAAAGCACTGAGGGAGAGCCGACAGCTGATCTTCTGATCCGCACCAGCTCTCTTAAGGGAACTGTCATCGAGGGCGGCATCATCCCGACCCTGATCGATGAGATCCCGATGATCGCAGTTATGGCTGCTTTTGCCGAGGGAACCACGATCATCCGCGATGCACAGGAACTCAAAGTCAAAGAATCTGACCGTATCGCAGTTATGGTTGACAATCTCACTCGCATGGGTGCTGATATCGAGGGCACAGATGACGGCATGATCATTCACGGCGGCAAACCGCTTCACGGTGCAGTGATCGACTCCCATCTCGACCACCGCATTGCCATGTCTTTTGCTGTGGCAGGAACGATCTGTGATGGCACCGTGGATATCCTGAATGGAGAATGCGTTAATATCTCCTATCCGGAATTCTATCATGATCTTTATAGCTTAGATTCAAGTAGACAAAAATAAATACCTGCACACAATTAAAACGATTCTATAATAAAAACTGCTGTTTCCATGATCTATTTTCATGCAGACAGCAGTTTTTTGTTTCTGTATCTTTCCGTGCATACTCTTTTTTCTCTCAGGGCATTCTAAGTCTGAGATGGAAAATGAAAATCAAGACAAGGGAGTGTACACGATGAAAATATTATTTTATGGTGCAAGAGATTATGACCAGAGATTTTTTGATAAACTGAAACCGGAGCATCCTGATATCGACATTACCTTTATTGAAGCAAATCTCTACGCAGAGACTGTTTCCCTCGCCGCCGGTTACGATGGGATCTGCGCTTTTGTAAACGCAGACCTTGGAACAGAAGTGATCGAAGAGCTCGCACATCAGGGTATCCGTCTGATCCTGATGCGCTGTGCCGGTTATAATAATGTAGATCTCAAAACTGCTGCTGAATGTGACATCAAAGTCCTCCGCGTTCCCGGTTATTCTCCGGAAGCAGTCGCCGAGCTTGCGATGGCTCTCGTCCTCACTGCCAACCGTCATACCCACAAAGCTTATATCAAATGCCGCGAAAACAATTTTTCCCTCAATGGTCTCATGGGAGTAAACCTGTATAAAAAAACAGCCGGGATCGTCGGAACCGGCAAGATCGGGCTTGCCATGGCGCGTATCTGCCGCGGCTTCGGCATGAAACTGCTCGCCTACGACCTGTATCCGGACAAAACGCAGACAGATCTTAATTATGTTTCTCTTGAAACGCTTCTTTCTTCCAGTGACCTGATCAGCCTGCACTGCCCGCTCACGCCGGACACTTACCATATGATCAATAAGGAAAGCCTCTCCCGGATGAAAGACGGTGTCATTCTCGTAAACACCTCCCGCGGCGGCCTGATCTGCACCGAAGACCTGATCGCAGGTATCCGGGATCACAAATTTTTCGCTGTAGGGCTCGATGTTTATGAAGAAGAGTCTGATTTTGTCTATGAAGATATGTCCGAGCATATCCTCAAAACCTCTACCGTGCAGAGACTGCTCTCTTTCCCGAACGTTGCGCTCACTTCCCACCAGGGATTTTTTACAGAGGAGGCGCTTACCAATATCGCTGAGACGACACTTGAGAATGCTGAGGCTTTTCGCACAGGGCAGGAACTCAGAAACGAAGTGCATATTTAATCTTATTGTCCATTCCTGACAACACTTTAATTTCTTCTGGAAGGTGCAAAGTGCTTTCCATTTTCTATATCACACAATCATGGAAGCACTTGTCGCGCGTCCATTTATTTCTCGTATGCTTCTCTCAGCATCCGAATCTCTGCCGCCCACCCTTCATCATCATTCGGCGTTTCCAGAATAAACGGAATTCCCTCCAGGCGCGGATAACGGATCACCCTTACCAGTGCTTCCAGCCCGATCCGGCCCTCGCCGATCCTTGCATGGCGGTCTTTGTGGCTGCCAAGATCGTTCAGGCTGTCATTTAAATGAATGGCTTTTAATTTCTCAAGCCCGATGATCCGGTCAAATTCTTCAAGGACACCATCGAAATCATTCACGATGTCATAGCCTCCATCCCAGACATGGCAGGTATCCAGACAAATTCCCATCTTGTCCTTCTTTTCTACCAGGTCGAGGATCTGACGGAGTTCTTCGAAATTTCTTCCCATCTCCGTCCCTTTGCCGGACATCGTTTCAAGAAGCACCGTTGTGGTCTGGTCTTCGGTCAGTACCTCATTCAGCATTTCCGCGATCATGCGGACTCCTGCTTCTGCTCCCTGTCCTACATGGCTTCCCGGATGAAAATTATAATAATTTCCCGGTGTCCATTCCATACGCTTCAGGTCATCTGCCATCGTTTCCCTGGCAAATTCCCGGATATTTTCCTTTGCCGCACATGCATTCAGTGTATATGGTGCGTGTGCTACGATCTTCCCAAATTTATATTCTTCTGTCAGTTCCAGAAATTTACGCACATCCTCCGGATCGATCTCCTTCGCCCGTCCGCCTCTCGGATTTCTGGTAAAAAATGCAAACGTATTTCCCCCGTTTGCGATCATCTGGCGTGCCATCCTGGTATAGCCTTTGGATGAAGTTGTGTGGTTTCCAATATATAATGGACTTTTTGCTGTACTCATAAAAATCTCCTTTTTTCTTAGCATCTGCGGACCGTTCCGCTTCTATCCTTTGATTATACAAAAAAAATCAAAAACTGCAAACATATTGACGAATTGTATAAAATTCCCTATACTTTTTATAAACAAAAAAATACATAAAACAAGGAGTTTCCCATGCCGCCAAAAAAGAAAAAACACAAAAAACGTGCGTACAGAAAATCCCGCTACTACCGCAGAAGGCAGCAGCTCACTGAACGTCTTCTCATAGGCTGCGGTGCCGTTCTTATCCTGCTGCTTCTTATCATCCTGGTCCGTGGCTGTTCTGCACGCAAAAATGGTACCGTTAAAACAAACGCTTCAGCGAAATCACAGGATGAGACTTCTGCCTCAGATGCAGACCTCACACCAACACCGACCATGGCTCCGGTATCCCTGACCGTCAGTGTCGTAGGTGACTGTACGCTCGGTACAGATGAAAACTTTGACTACGATACCAGTCTTAATGCTTATTACGAAAATTACGGAGCAGATTATTTCTTCTCCAATGTGAAGAGCATTTTTTCCGCAGATGATCTGACGATCGCCAACTTTGAAGGAACTCTCACTGATTCTGATGAGCGCGAGGACAAGGAATATGCTTTCAAAGCTCCTGCCGAGTATACCAGTATCCTCACTGCCGGTTCCGTCGAAGCAGTCAACACTGCCAACAACCACAGTCATGATTATGGCGATCAGAGCTATACCGACACCATTCAGGCACTTGACAATGCCGGTATCCTGAATTTTGGTTATGATAAGACTGTTGTAACGGAAGTGAAGGGGATCAAGATCGGACTTGTAGGAATCTACGAGCTCAAGGATCACCTCGGCCGTGAAGAACAGCTCAAGCAGAACATCGCCAAGGTAAAAGCAGACGGCGCGCAGATCACGATCGTGATCTTCCACTGGGGCAATGAAAAAGAAGAAGTCCCGGACAGCAACCAGACTACACTTGCGCACCTTGCAATCGACGAAGGAGCGGATCTGGTATGCGGCCATCACCCGCATGTTCTCCAGGGAATCGAAGAATACAAGGGCAAAAACATCGTCTACAGCCTCGGAAACTTCTGCTTTGGCGGAAACCAGTATCCAAGCGATATGGATACTATGATCTTCCAGCAGACTTTCACCGTAGATCAGGATGGAGTAAAAGCAAACAATATAACAAACATCATCCCATGCTCGATCTCCTCTGATTCTGACTATAACAACTATCAGCCAACTCCTGCCGAGGGAGATGAAGCCACACGTATCCTCAGTAAGATCCAGGAGCGCACTGCCATGATCACCGGCGACGCGACATCATCTTCTGACAGTTCGGATTCTTCGGAAGAAGACAATGAAGATTCCTCAGAGGATTCTTACGACGATTCCAGCTATGATGAAGGATCCGATTCCTATGATGACTCGTATTATGATGATTCCTATGACGATTCTTATGATGATTCCTACAGCGATTACGACGAAGATGATTCTTATGATTACAGTTATGATGAAGAAGAATAGATACTACCTGCAGTAACCTCATCAAAACCCGGGAATCCCGGAGATTCAGGGTGCCTGACGGATATATTCCGTGAGCACTCTGATCTCCGGGATTCCTTTTACTGTGTCGAGAAGTTCCTGCAGGAAATCCATCACCAGAGGAGCTGCATTCCGCCGGTCTCCCATGATCGCATAGCAGGTACGGTATTCCGGACCATTCTCCAGTGCTACAATGCGGCATTCCCCCTCCTGAGAGAGTTTCTTTCCTATTGTTGCCGGCATGATCGCCCATGTTTTTTCGAGATCGAGGAGCTGGCGCAGAAGTGCCATATTGTCGAGTGATACTTTTACTTCGGAATTATTTCCAAACCAGTAATCGTGCCACATGATAAAAGAATCACTCCATGGAATGTAGATCTCATCCTCGCTTTTCAGACGGGAAGGCAGGATTCCATCCTCATACGCGGTATCTTTGCTGCAGACCAGGACCAGTTTTTCTTCAAAAAGCGGCACCGTCTGCACTTTTTTGAAAAAATGCGGATTGGTGATCAGTCCCATGTCGACTTCTTTGTTTTCGACCGCCTTGTAGGACACATTTGACCGCATGGTATCAATATGAAAACTGCATCTCTTGTGTTTCTCCAAGAAACTGCCGATGACCTGCGGCATGAAATAAAAATTCAGACTGTCTACATTTGCGATCCGAAGAATGTCCTGTGGCTTCTCGTACTGGATCTTGCTTGTCTCCAGCCACAACTGCTCCCACTTACGCGCAAGCGGGACAAAACGCTGTCCTGCATCGGTAAGCTCCAGTGTGCGAGAACCTTTTTTACGGATGATCAGTTCTGTTCCCAGTTCTTCTTCCAGTGCAGACAGGCGATGGCTGAGTGCCGGCTGTGATACAAACAGCACCTCCGCTGCTTTGGATAAAGATGAGCTGGATACGATCGTAAGAAATGTCTTGATGTCCTGGTAATTCATGGTTCCTCCTTCTGTGATGTCTTCTTATGTATTTGTTCAACCTATAATATTACTGTTCACTCCATTCACAGCAACCTATAAATTCTGTTTATATTATATAGATAAAATATCGAATTTACAATATAATATTTTGATACTATAATAAGCTCAAAATCAGAAAGATAGGAATGATATACATGGATAAAGCAGTCCTTGAACGCCGCCTTCACCTGACGGTGACTTTTATCGGTGGTTTTATGGGATGTTATGCAATCTTTAACCGCAGTGATATTTTTGGATCTGCACAGACCGGAAACCTGATCTCCTTTGTGATGGATCTGGTAGGACGTACGGATGCCGAAATCTTTTTCCGTTTCTCCGCACTGCTGATCTACATATTCGCGATGGTCTCCACCGTATTCCTTTCACATAAGATGGAACGGACAACCTTGAAATTTATCAGTGTCCTGATCGATGGTCTTGCCTTTGTTCTTCTGGCATTTCTTCCACAGGACATGGATCCGTTTGTTGCTCTGTATCCAATTTTTTTTGCTACTGCATTTCAATGGTGTTCCTTCAAAGGTGCCGATGGTTTTAACAGCTCCAGCATCTTCTCCACCAACAATCTCCGTCAGTGTACGACAGGATTTGCAGAGTACCTTTACAGCAGAGATTCCGAAGCACTCCGAAGAGGTATCTTCTATGGAAAAGTGCTTCTTTCCTTTCATTTCGGAGTTGCAGTGTGCTTCCTGTTCTGCTCCAGATTCCATCTGGCAGGCGCATGGGCAGGACTTCTCCCGGTATGCACCGCACTCGTCCTTGTCAATGAGGAACGCGCTCTTTCCAGAGCAGCAGAAAAAGAGGAGGTTCTCAGGGTTCACGCCTGAGAGCCTCCTTTTTGGTTCTTATCAATTATTGCTTTTCTTATGCTGCCGCATCTTCTGCGGATGTTTCCTGTGCTGTTGTCTCATCTGTGGATCCTTCTGCATCTTCTGTGGAAGTTTCTTCCACGGAAGATTCCAGGATCTGTAAAAATCCATCTGCCAGGTCTGCCGGAACGCCTGCTGTCTTCATGTTTTCTGTGATGACACTCCAGTCTGCGTTCTTGACATATTCTGTCATTTCTTCCTCATTATCCACTGCATAAACAGTTCCAGGATTTGCAAGATCCGGGATTTCTGCACCTTCTCCATATCCACCTGTAATAGAAAGTGTTCCAAGTGATACACCGGATGTCAGTACAGAAAGCTCCATACTGCTGGTTTCAGCTGTGGCATCAGAATCCATCTTGAGCACTGCACTGAATCCATTCAGCATGCTGGTGACATCAGCATTTTCATCATCTGTCTGTGCCTCCGGGAAGGAAATTGTAAAAGTTCCATTATAATAGCCGGCTTTTTCCGGTTTGAGTTCCAGATCTGTTACACCGATATCCATTGCCTCTGTATGGTTCACAGCCAGGATATAATCGCCGTTCCAAAGTCCGTCAGTGGAAGAACCTGTTCCGGTAACAGTCACATAACTGTCATCTGCTCCAAATTCCAGAAGAAGTGCAGTCTGTCCGTCACTGGATGGTGTCTTGAGTGAAAATACCGGCTGAGAATCTGTTCCGTCAGAAATTCCAATCTCACGTCCTACAACTTTATTCTCACTGTTTACCCAAAGTTTCTCAGAAAAACTTTCTGTACTTTCACTGTCCTCAGATTCTGCTGATTTGATATCATTCAGCAGATCATCAATTCCAGACTGATAAGATGCGTACTGATCTTCGCCCTGATTCCAGAGATCGAAGAGTCCCTTGATCTCCTTATCATCTCTCGCAGTTGTGAGGATTTCTTCCACCATGGAACGTGCGGAATCATCAGTAACAACGCCTTCATATACGGTACAGTCCTCACCGATTCCTTCTACAGAAAGTGTCTCCTCTGTCGCGGTTCCCTCTTCCATATTATCGATCACAAGATTTCCATAGCGGTCAAAAAGTGTGCTGACCGTCTTTCCATCTGGTATTACACTGGTGATATCAGATAAAGCATTCATATATTCCTTCATAAATTCCTGCGTTGTCTCGTCTGCACTGCCAGCAGGATCCAGTGCAAGATATGCATCAGAAACTTCCGGGATCTGAATGTATTGTTTCATCTCTGACAGATCTTCGTATATATTGAGATCACAGAGTTTCTGGTCATTCAAAAGGATCGTGGAAGCGATTGCCTCTGTTCCGTCCTTGACAGAAACTTTCATATCCATAGTCAGATCCTGAAGCCAGCTCATGTCTTCCTGACCAAGAAGTGTTCCGAGGATTGCCTTTCCGGTATCCTCCACGGTGAGTGTCATCTTGCCGGTGGAACCAGCAAATGCCTTGTCCATATTCTGTGCATAATCATCAACAGCACCTGCGACAGAAGATACCATAGCATCAAGAGATGTTTTGGCTGTTTCCTGATAAGATCCTGCTGCAAATGCGATGCTTGCCCCTGTCAGGACCATAGAAGAACCAAGTGCAACGGAGGCTGCTTTTTTGAGTATTTTTCTTCCTTTATTCATATAAAAATCCTCTTCCCTTTCTTATTATTATATTTTTTATTTTACCACAGGAATCGTCTTTATACAACAATTTTCGATTGAATATTCAGACTTTTCGATGGGTTGACATTTTTTCTTCTGACTGTTATCCTTGAAATAAAAAAGGAAATTATTATGACAGAAGAAGAAATCAAAAAACTAGTCGAACTTCAGCGAAGTTATTTTTATACCGGGGCGACCCGTCCTGTCAAAACCAGGATCGAACATCTGAAAAAACTAAAAGACTGGGTCACAGCCCATGAAGAAGATATCAACAAAGCCCTTGGAGAAGACCTTGGCAAAAGTTCTTTCGAAAGTTACATGTGTGAAATCGGTCTGGTCCTGAACGAATTGACACATATGATCCGAAATGTCGATGAATATGCTGAAGAACAGGATGTCCATACTCCGATGTCCCAGTTTGCCGCGCGCAGTTACAAGAAGCCTGTTCCTTACGGGATAGTCCTTGTTATGAGTCCGTGGAACTATCCGTTTCTCCTCTCGATCGAACCGCTGATCGACGCGCTTGCAGCCGGAAATACCGTGATCCTCAAGCCAAGTGCCTACTCTCCTGCCACGACAACGCTCATTCAGACTCTGGTACAGGAATGTTTTAAACCGGAACTTGTCTCTGTTGTCACCGGCGGTCGGGATGAAAATACCAACCTTTTGAACCAGCATTTTGACTATATCTTTTTTACCGGAAGCCAGCATGTCGGCAGGGAAGTCATGGCAAAGGCAAGTCAGTTCCTCACCCCGGTCACCCTGGAACTTGGCGGCAAAAGTCCCTGCATCGTAGACCGGAAATGTAATCTCAAGCTCGCCGCACGCAGGATCGTCTTCGGTAAATTCTTAAACTGCGGGCAGACCTGCGTCGCCCCGGATTATATCTACTGCGACCGCAAGATCAAGGACCGTCTCATGAAGCATCTGATCAAACAGATCCGGCGGCAGTATTCTGAAACACCACTTCAGAATCCTGATTACGGCAAGATCATCAATGAGAAACATTTTGACCGGCTCTGCGACCTGATCTCTTCCGGCAAAGTCGCTTATGGCGGGAAATCCGATCCTGATACCCTTCGCATTGAACCGACTATCCTCGACTCTGTGTCCTTCGAGGATCCTGTGATGCAGCAGGAGATCTTTGGCCCGGTCCTTCCAATTATAACTTATGATTCTATGGATGAGGTTATTCCAAAAATCAATTCCATGGCACATCCCCTCGCGCTCTATATTTTTACTTCACGGCGTAAAACAGCCCGAAAGTTCATGGAAGAATGCAGTTTCGGCGGCGGCTGTATCAATGATACGCTGATCCATCTTGCCACTTCTGAGATGGGATTTGGTGGCTTTGGCGAAAGCGGCATGGGTGCATACCACGGCGAAGAAGGCTTCCGGACTTTTTCCCATTACAAGAGTATCGTGGACAAGAAAACATGGATCGACCTTTCGATGCGCTACCAGCCGTACAAACCACGCAACGAAAAACTGCTCCACAGATTTTTGAAATAATTGTATCTGAGGTAGTACAATTTTATTTTTTGTGTTATGCTTTTTTTAACAAATGTAGCAAGAATTCCCTCATCTCTATAGGTGAAGGGATGAATTGCACCTTTGAGCATATCTGCTCGAATAGTTCATAAAAACACTTGTTCTTATAAAACAAATATATTATAATAAAAAAGAACAATATGTTCGTAGAAATAAAATCAATCCGTCAGTATATAGAAAGTCAGGGTGAGAAAGATAAATGTTAACTTCCGAAAATAAATCCCCTAAATGCTGTATCTTCCTTCAAACGACTGGTTAAATTTACCTGTTCCGTCCGTTAACAGGCTTATTCCGTTCTCTTTTGCTCATCCTCTGATGGCTCTCCCAAGGTAATATATGCCAGGATTTCTTTATAAGAACGGCTGCTGTTTTTCATCGCTTTTAACAATTCATCTCTCTGATATGCCTTTCTTATATCATACAGTTTTTTAATTCATCAACCGCTTTTTCATGTGCTTCTCTCGTTTTTGCGACCTTTGCTTCTGCCTGTTCAATCTTGTATTCCAGGGTTTGTTCGCTGCTCCTTCTCATTCTTGTCATATCCTTTTTCTCCTTTGTTTTTCTTACTTGCTCTGTAAGATTTTTTCAATTTCTTTCGCTTGATACCGTACATTTCCTTCGTTTAAACCGAAGGCATCCAGTATGGTTTTCTGGGTTGCGGTGACGGCATGATCCAGACGATAAACGCCGTCAAGCTGACGTATCATTACTATCTTTTCCAGTTCTTTTAATGCTGCCGGAACTGTTAGATAATTCGGCTTTTTCAACATTTTTTCGCTTTTTTCTTTTAATGCTATATAGATCCTGCTCCGCAAGATCAGGGCAATAAACTGGATAAATACCTTTGATGACAATGCTTCATCACTATATACGCGTATGCTCTTATTTCCAAGATAAGATTTGTCACTGCGGAATAGTTTTTCTGATGCATCTCTGCTTTTATGTAACTCAATTGCTTCCCGTGCCGTCATATTTTCCGATGAAACAATGGCAAAATATCCTGCCAGGGACAGTTCCTTTTCTACTGCTGAAGTGTTCTCTTCTGCAAGCTTCAGCGTCTTTCCATCCTTCTCAAAATTCAGGTAAAAATACTTCATGATTTCCGGTCCAAATGCTACACATTCTTTTCCAACACATCCGTCCAGATATTTTTTCAGCCGGCGTATCTTCTGCTTGATCTCCTGTTTTTCACCATATGCTTTTCCATCACTGTAGTAAATATGGATATTTCTTTTTTTCGCATCCCCTTCGTATAACAGGCTCTTGACAGTTGTTCCATACAGATCATAACGATCAATATATTTTCCTCTGCTGTTCTCAAAGCTGCCCTGGTTTTCTATCACAATCTCACGAATAAAATCCTTCATCCCCTTTACCATGATCAGAAAACTGTAACCGTTTTTTTCCATGTATTCCAGATTTCCTTTACTGAAATACCCTCTGTCCAGAATAAATCCAATGTTCCTGTAGTCATATCCATGTGCCTTGTCAATCATACAGGTCAGCTGGGAAATATCATTAAGGCTTCCCGGATACAGTTCATAAAAAAGAGGTTCTCTGTTCGCAGAATCACATGCAACCAAGTAATTAAAGATAGGAAGACTTGCATCTGTCTTAGCATTTCCATACTCTAAAAGATCTATATCTCCTGCCTGGCAGTTTTTATTTGTAGAATCATAGAACAGATAAATTTTCTGTCTTTTATTCTTCGATTTATTCCAACTATTTAGAAAACCAACCGACTGTTCCGGCCTTAATTTTCGAAAAAAATCGGATACTTTCGAGTCAGTATATAGCTTCATATCTGGTGTAAAAAGAGCATGATCATACGCATAATCCGGATAATACTGCCCGGCATTATTCTCTTCAATAATGCTGTAGCAGGCCAGATCCAACAAAAACCCAGTGTCCTTTTCATCCATATATTCACCTAAGATTTCTCTTAACTTGCTGTCCCTTATGAGTTTTTGAAGTACAACATATGGACCAATATTTAAATACGGACTCCTCTCTGAACGGTCTATTTCTTCTGGAATATCTGCATCAGGAAAGTACTTTAAAAAGTTTTCGTTCGGAGTCATTCTGTTCGGATTTTCTGGATCTACGCGTCCAATGGATGCCCGTTTTGGATATGTATACTGCTTCGCCGGATCATAAATCCGCTCATATTCATACTCTATATATGTGTGTCCACCACGTTTTTTTCTCACCAGTTTTCCCGGCACAACTGGAATGTCAACTTTATATTTCAGGAACATGGAACTCCCTCCATTTTAGATAAATTCTCTCATAATTATAGGGTATAAATACCCTATAATTATTTTATCATAAAATCCGGTCGTTTGCAAGCCAAATCGCCCGCAAATGCCGGATTTTCAATATTTTTTTATTCCTCATCAGCTCTAAAATTTGTTTAGGGGAGATTTTTTCGGAAGTTCACACTGTGGTATACTAATTCCATAAAAATATGGAGGACGTATACCATGGCTAAAGCAGATCCACATCATCAAACATGTGAATTAATAATTCTTCATTATTTTTTCCGGCAGCAACTATTAAAACACTAAATACCATATTCTTCGAAATATAATCATCAAATGCTGAAAGCCATATCTGTATACAAGGAAAATAAATAGCAGAAAAATCACTGTTAATATAGTAAGAATCACTTTCCATTTCTTCGACATTCTTTGTTCCTCCTATTTCAAGTTTTTATTTTATAGGCTACTTAAATTGATAACTCTGTCAGCAGAGTCAGCCACATCTTTATCATGGGTAACACAAATGATAGTTTTTCCATTTTTTTTAATTTCTTTAAATATTTCTATAATCTCATTTTTATTTCTATAATCTAAATTCCCAGTAGGCTCATCTGCTAATACTAGCTCATAAGGTTTTAACAGCATCCTTGCTATCGCTACTTTTTGTTGCTCTCCTCCACTTAATTGATAGACCTTTTTATTTAAATAAGCAGGATTCAGTCTTACCATCTCCAGAATTTCATTTATATCTTTTTCATCCTGTCTCCTATTTTCATATTTAAATATGTTTTTAGATATATTGAGATTGTCCTGGACTGTTTTGTCTTCCATTAATAAATAATCCTGAAATATATATCCAAAAAAATTTCTTCTCAGCTTCAATATCTCCTTGGAGGTAAAATAATTTTTTTCATTTATACTTATTTCCCCGCTGTCCGGTTTGTCCAGTAAACCGATAAGATTTAATAATGTTGTTTTCCCGGCACCACTCTCACCTGTTATACAAATGAACTCGTTTTTGCTGACAGACAGAGATACGTCTGATAAAACCACTCGTTTATCAAAACATTTATAAACTTTTGACAATTTTATCATTTAAACTCTCCTTTTATAAACTGAGCCTCGCCTTTCGCAAATAAATACTTGTTAACTATCCAAACCACAAAATAGTCTATAAGAAGCAGCCCTCCAATTATGGAAATCATATATAATGGCAGCTGTTTACAGGCAATTACCACGAACGGTATTACACCTATATTTATAAGCAGATTTGTCCGAAATAGAAATCTATAGATATATACAAACGGATACCCGTATAATGATTTTATGATAAGTTCCCGAAAAAACAACTTATAATAGAAGTATGTAGTAACCATCATAAACATAATCAGAAACAGAAATATGATTATAGTATTTAATATCAACTGCCCCATCTTATTTTTCAGATACTGGATTTCTACTCCTTTTTTATCATACACTGATGCTACCGAATTTAATTCATTGGCATCATATTTTTCAGTTATGGAACTAATTTCTTTCAAAGCGCTATACTCATCTTCAGCCTCCACAAACACGCTGCTTCCTACATATGATCCTAGCGTAGATGCATCTATATTTTCTGTATATACAGTAACGATAGTGTCTGCAATTGTATTCATACTGTCTCCGGAATACGGATTATATGTAAAATATCTCTGATTGTTTTCTATATAAATGATATTAATATTTAGATCATCAAGATTTTTGTGGATCTCCGTTTTATTGCCAGCCGCCCTATACATATTTGTCACTGTGACTCTTTGGAAATAAAACCAATCTCTAAATGAATCCTCTATGATCCTTTCATATTTTTTATATTTTTTTGGCACTAATATATTTAAAACATCACCATCTACATCTATTATATCAGCGACACTTTTTCCATTAACAGATTTGATTTCATGTCTTTTCAAATAATTCTTATCTACCACTATATTTCGACCATAAGGAGAATACAAATCTCCCTCATTCTTTAAATCATGCAAATAAGTATAGTCATAATTATCATCGGTGACATTTGAACGTTCGAAATTGCGTGTGCTGATTATAAATACTTTATCCAAACCACTTAAATCCTGGTACACCTTTAAGATTTTATTGTTGAGTACATCTTCAGAAGCTAAATCCTTATAATTAAACGGTGAATAGATTTCCTGTAAGTTAAAAAGATTTTTGGTATCACTCCACGCCATTAAGCTATCTAGATCTCTGTCCAGCTCCTTTTTCTCTTCAAAAAGATTATTAATAAAGAGAAGTATTAAAAAAAGTAAAAAAAGCCTTAAAATATTTGATATAATCATTCCTCTCGACATCATCTGTCTTCTAGTATTGCTTACAGTAACAAAAGAAATCAGAAACGCAATGATCGACGAAAACATCAGAAAAAATATGATACTTAGATTTAATTTTATCGTCCCGTAAACAACTTGAAGCAATGGATTAGAAAATCCAAACCTATATATGATTCCGCCGACCAGCAATCCATTCAGGACAAGAGGTAAAAATAACGGCATATATATAAATCTGCTTACCATGCCATAGATTTGTACATGTGTATATCCCCATAATCTACAGATAGCAATTTTTTTCCTGTTTCTTGAATAATAAAAAAATACAATTAATATAAATAGGAAATAAAAAAGAACAAAGACCGGCAAAGGATTTATGTTTGTAGAAATAAAACTCATATTTTTCAAACTACTTGGCAGTGAATATTGAATCTCGCACTCTTCTTCAAGTTCATTTGAAAACTTTTGAATCATTTCTTCATCCTTAGTATCTATATATAATAAGTTCTTAAACCCTACATCAAGAAGCTCTTCAAATTCATGTACCTTTATTTTTTTGTCCGAAAAGCTGGCTAATACATTCAAAGCTTCACTATACTTTTCCTGCATTGTAGAATATATGTCTGTTTTGTTAGAACTCAAAAAGCTATATTGTGCGATCTCAACTTTATTTGTTTCCGAGAACTTATCTACCTTTGTCAAAATATCTGGCAAATCCTTATCTGTATGGATTTTAAAAGATACGGTAGTTTTATCGTATAATATTTTATCTATAGTTTTTTGATTGATATACAAAAATGAAAATATATTGATTACCATAGTCATAATAGTAAGCAATATCACAACCTTTTTTTCCACGCATCCAACCTCTCTATTCTACACATTTAACAATTTCGCTTTTAGTTTTCATAGTTTTTTCAATGTCTGAGAATATTTCAATTTCTCGTAACCTTTCAAACATCACTTTTCTTCTATACTTTAGAATTTTATAACAAATACTGAATATTCTTGTGCGGTGAAATCGTACTTCCGTAAATTTGGAAACCAGAGTTCCTGTATTCGAAAATCGACCATTTTGTGCTTGATGACTTATTAGACACACATTCATTGTACAACGAAGTTTTTTCATTTCATATTACACTCTATATTTGATTACCCCTTGCTTTCACCTTAACTTGACCCATATTTATACAAGATAATTTCGATAAGCAAGCAATGAATATAGTAC